>CAZCJN010000009.1:0-23002 GCA_964498865.1 uncultured Bacteroidia bacterium | reverse complement strand
AAAAAGGAGAAACACTGATAGATACAGTCAATAATATTCTTGCCATGAAGGTAGACATGATTGTGATGAGGCATCCTTCACCTGGTGCAGCACAGTTCTTATCAACAAAAGTGGCCGCTAAGATTGTAAATGCCGGAGATGGAACACATGAACATCCTACTCAAGCCTTACTTGATGCCTACTCTCTGCTGCAAAAACTGGGAAGTATTAAAAAAAAGAAGATTGCCATCGTAGGAGATATCTTACACTCCCGGGTAGCATTATCCAACATTTTCTGCCTACAAAAATTGGGCGCAGAAGTAATGGTATGCGGACCTGCTACACTTATACCTAAACATATAAACTCTCTTGGTGTAAAGACAGAAAATAATCTTATAAAAGCGCTTGAATGGTGTGATGCTGCCAATATGCTTAGAATACAACTCGAAAGACAAGATATCAAGTACTTTCCTTCCTTAAGAGAATATACCATGCAGTTTGGATTAACAGCAGCTATACTCAAACAATTAAAAAAAGAAATCACCATTATGCACCCCGGCCCAATTAACCGAGGTGTAGAGATCACTTCCGAAGTAGCAGATAGCAGGCAATCTATCATCTTGGAACAGGTAGAAAACGGTGTAGCTATACGAATGGCAGTACTGTATCTTTTAGCGGGTCGTCAGGAAGAAACCTAATTTTATCGAATATACTGTAATTGCGTTCATATTATGAAAATTATTTTTATACATTTGTTCCAAACACAGCCCCATGAGTTTTAAAATTCAAAAAAAAGACAATTACGCTCTTATCAAAACAAGCGTAGAAAAATTAGATACTACAGTAGCTCCATCACTTAAATCGGAACTTGTTGTATTAAATTCAGACGGAATTCAAAACATTATTATTGACCTTAGCGCTACCCGTTATTGCGACTCATCCGGCTTAAGCGCTATATTAATTGCCAACCGCCTTTGCAAAAACGTGGGTGGGGTACTTATCGTAACCGGTTTACAGGAACCTGTTAAAAACCTTGTTACCATATCTCAATTAGATTCTATATTAAATATTACTACCTCGTTAGAAGACGGATTAAATCTTTTAAAGGAAAAAACAGCACCGGCAAAGTAACATTTTCCATCTTCTGACTTGTTACCTTTTGAGTTAACTATACTTGGTTGCAGTTCCGCATCACCTACATCCTCCAGGCACCCTACTGCACAGGTATTAAATCTTCACGACTCTTTTTTCTTAATTGATTGCGGCGAAGCAACACAAATTCAATTGCGTCGTTATAAAATAAAGATCCAACGCATAGACCATATCTTTATCTCTCATTTACATGGCGATCATTACTTAGGTTTGCCAGGGCTTATAGGCACAATGCATCTGTTAGGAAGAAAAAAAGAACTTCATATTTATTCCCCACCCGGACTTAAAGAGATTATTGATATTCACCACCACCATTCTAAAACTTATTTAAACTACAATCTTATTTTTCATGAATTAAATGAGCAACCTCAAATAATATATCAAGACCATAAGTTTACGGTAGAAACAATTCTTATGAATCACAGAATTCCTTGCTATGGATTCATATTTAGGGAACAAGTACTTTCCAGAAATATCATTAGGCAAAAAATAGTGGAATATAATATCCCCCAAGAAGAAATACATACAATAAAACAAGGTGAAGATTTTACACTTCCTGATGGTAAAGTAATTTCTAACCTGGAACTTACTACTTCTCCCCATGCTCCCAGAACATACGCATATTGCTCGGATACGATTTACAATGAGTCCTACATTCATCTCATTAAAGACGCAAACCTGCTTTACCATGAATCCACTTTTGCAGACGATATGATCGATAGAGCCAAACAAACCTACCATTGCACAGCTAAACAAGCAGCTTCTATTGCTCAAAAAGCAAATGTTAAGAAGTTAATTATTGGCCATTATTCAGCACGTTATCATGAATTAGATATATTTCTTACCGAGGCTAAGGGAGTATTTGACAACACAGTACTTGCAATGGAAGGTGAAACCTACCTGGTTTCCTAATCTTTGTTAATATTTCCTTTTAACATGATTTAATATATTCTTAACTTTACATAGAATTATTCTAAATAAGATGAAGAAAATAAAAATACTAGTTGCAGATAATAGCTTTCTCATTCGAGAAGGATTCCGTTCCCTTATTCTAGACAATGAAGATTTCAAATTAATTGGAGAAGCAGAAAAAGCAGAAGACTTATATGAAAAGATGATGCTATGCCGTCCGGATATTCTCTTAATAGACTACACTTCAAATTACTTTAGCACCAACGATATATTGGTTATAACAAAACAATATCCTACAGTTAAAATTCTTGCAGTTACAAACCCTCAAAATAAAGAAACCATCTCCAAAGCAATTGAATGTGGTGTTTTAAGTCACTTACTCAAAGACTGTGGGAAAGAAGAAGTAACAGAAGCTATTTACTTTACTGCAAGAGGAGAAAAATTTTTCTGCGGAAAGATCATAGACCCCATCTTAAAAGAAAACACTTCTTCCTCTTCAGTCAAATCTTCAGAAGGAGTTTCGTGCGATGGGATCAAACTTTCTAATAGAGAAATTGAAATTGTTCAGCTAGTTGCCGAAGGTTTAACCAACAAACAAATTGCAGATAAGCTTTTTTTAAGCACTCATACAGTTACGACTCACCGAAAAAACATTATGAGCAAGTTGGGAATAAACAATACTGCAGGACTTGTTATGTTCGCAATTAAGGAAAATCTGGTAGGGCCTAATAAGTTTTTATTTGCTAATTAATACCCTATTTTTCTTTTCAGCTATAGAGGTTTTAACTTCCTAGTGCTATTTATATCCCCGTATAATTAAACGGAGTGATCTTTCTTAATTCATCCTTTACCTTTTTATCAACCTTTAAGGAATCTATAAAAGAAGAAATTTCCGCTTTACCAATGATACTGTTGGTTCTGGTTAGCTCCTTTAACGTTTCGTAAGGATTAGGATATCCTTCTCTTCTTAAAACCGTTTGAATGGCTTCTGCGGCAACTGCCCAATTATTTTCCAGATCTTTTTCAATAGCAGCTGTATTTACAATTAACTTACTTAATCCTTTCGCAATGGATTTAAACGAGATGAGTGTATGCGCAAAAGGGATACCAATATTTCTTAAAACAGTAGAATCTGTTAAATCTCTTTGCAAGCGTGAAACCGGGAGCTTCGCAGAAAGGTGTTCAAAAAGGGCATTAGCAATGCCAAGATTACCCTCTGCATTTTCAAAATCAATAGGATTTACCTTATGCGGCATAGCAGATGAACCAACCTCACCCTTTTTAATTTTTTGCTTAAAATATTCCATGGAAACATACATCCACATATCCCTTGAAAAATCAATAAGGATAGTGTTGATGCGTTTCATAGCATCGAATTGTGCAGCTATATTATCATAGTGTTCTATCTGCGTTGTAAACTGAAAACGCTGCAGGCCCAATATTTCCTTTACAAACTTATTGGCGAATTTCGCCCAATCTATCTCGGGATAAGCTACATGATGAGCATTGAAATTGCCGGTTGCTCCTCCAAATTTGGCACAGAATGGAATATCATTCAGCTGTTTCTTCTGCGCTGTTAATCGTTCTACAAAAACTCTAATTTCTTTTCCTAAGCGAGTTGGGGATGCAGGCTGACCATGTGTACGTGCGAGCATAGATATGTCATTCCAATCTTCACTTAGTTGACTCAATTCATTAATAATGCTATCCAGCAGAGGTAGATATATTTTACCAATAGCATCTTTTAACATTAGAGGCGTTGCCGTATTATTAATGTCTTGCGAGGTTAACCCAAAATGAATGAACTCTTTATGTTCAGCAAGACCTAACGAATCAAACTGCTCCTTAATAAAATACTCTACAGCCTTTACATCATGATTGGTTATAGATTCTGTTTTCTTTATTTGCAGCGCATCCGTTTCTGAAAAGTTTTTATAAACGCTTCTCAGTTTAGGGTATAAATCTTTATTTACATTTTTTAATTGGGGCAGCGGATATTCACAAAGAGCTATAAAATATTCAACTTCTACATATACCCTGTACTTGATTAAAGCATATTCCGAAAAATAGTCAGACAGTTCCTTTACCTGTGAACGATACCTGCCGTCAATAGGGGAAACTGAAAAAAGAGGTGATATTAGTTCGCTCATGATTAGTTGTAAAATAAGTGAGGACGAAGATACTAATTAGGAAAGATTGAGCGGAAGACGGGAGTCGAACCCGCGACATCTACCTTGGCAAGGTAGTGCTCTACCAACTGAGCTACTTCCGCTTTTCAAATAAACAGGCTGCAAATTTAATAACTTTATAATACTATGATAGACAAAGAAGAACATAAAGAAGAATTATTTGAGCATAAAAAAATAGTGGTAGATAAAGGCCAGACCCCCTTGCGTATAGATAAATTTCTTTTTACCCATATAGCTAATTCAACCCGTACCCGCATACAATATGCGGCAGAAGCAGGAAATATCTTGGTAAATAACAAGCCGGTAAAATCGAGCTACAAAATAAAAGGAGATGATGTTATATCTATAGTATTGGCCAATCCTCCTAAAGAAATAAATACCCTTCCCGAAAACATCCCTCTTGATATTATATATGAAGATGAAGACTTGCTCGTCATTAACAAGAAGGCCGGAATGGTAGTGCATCCTGCCTATGGGAATTACACCGGAACCCTGGTAAATGCCTTATTGTATTATTTATCACACGATAAAAAAAATGATTTTGCAAAAATGGCAGCTGAGCAAACTAATAATGTACGTCCGGGCCTGGTACACCGGCTGGATAAAGAAACCTCTGGACTAATCATTGTAGCTAAAAATGAATTGTCATTAGCTCGATTGGCAAAAGACATGTATGACCGAAAGATATCACGGCGATATATAGCCCTTGCCTGGGGAGTGCCTAAAGAAGCAGAAGGCACAGTTGATGTATTTATCGGACGAAGTTTAAGTGACAGGAAAAAGATGGCTGCCTTTCCCGAAAGTAATCATGGAAAGAATGCTGTAACGCATTACAAGCTCCTTGAGAATCTGAAATACGTATCGGTGCTGGAATGTAAATTAGAAACCGGCCGAACTCATCAAATTCGTGTTCACATGAAATACATTGGCCATACCCTGTTTGGGGATATGGATTATGGAGGAGATGCGATTTTAAAAAGCTCTACAGACGGACAATATAAAACGATGGTAGAAAAATGCTTTCAAATATGTAAACGGCAAGCGCTTCATGCCAGGTATTTATCCTTTACACATCCTACTTCAAAAAAAATTATGGAATTTGAAGCCCCTATACCTGATGATATGGAAAGTGTTATTAAATCGTTCAGAAAATATATAGAAAATTTTTAGGATAGCGTCTTGCTGAATTCTACTATGGAATCTGCAAATTTTTTCCATGACAGGTTGCTCTTCAGCATTTCAATGCCTGACTGAAATTTAGATTTTAAATTATTAGCAAAGTACATTTTAATAGCATCTGCAATCAATGTTGAATCAGGAGCAGCTACAATCAAACCGGTTTGATCATGAGAGATGGTTTCAGCAAGCCCCCCTGTATTAGTTGCGATTATAGGCAGATCAAAATGATAGGCTATGGAAGTAATACCGCTTTGAGTTGCAGATTTATAAGGCAAAATACAAACATCTGCAGCAGAAAAAAACAGAGGCACTTCATTATCACTGATATACCTCACATGTAAAACAATCCTATTGCGCACCGACAAGCGATCTATTTGCTCTTTGTACTTATCAAATGTACCATACACCTCCCCTGCTATTACCAATACATAGTCATCATTGAGTTTTGAAAGCGCATCAATCAGTAAGTCCAAACCTTTATAGTCGCGAATAAAACCAAAAAAGAGGATTACTTTTTTACCTACAGGTATATTTAACTCCCTCTTTGCATCATCTGCATTTACTTTCGCACCAAAATGATTATATAAGGGATGAGGACACAAAATATATTTTGCATTGGGAACAAGTTTCAACAGGTCGTTTTTCACCGCATGGCTCATTACCACAAAACCGTGATTCTGTTTAAGGAAATATCTAGTCAGGGTCTCATCAAAAAATCTTTTTTCATGTGGAATAACATTGTCCAATACAGTTATAACCTTCGATTTTTTTTTAACCTTTCCAGCCACAAATCCTAAGGACGGGGCCATGTAAGACATCCAATACTTCATCAATAAAACATCAGGAGAGCATCGTTTTATCTGTATAGCTGAAGAAAAATAACTAAGTGGATTCATGGTATCCAGGATTCGCTCCGCAGGAACTGCATCTGCAATGTCTTTATCGGTCACTAATTGTGTTTCTCCCGGAAAAAGAAAATCAGGATACTGGCGGGTGAATGTAAAAGCCTTAACCGTGTTCGATTGTTCTAACGCTCTGTACAACGATGCATTAAACTGAGCAATACCTCCACGAAAAGGATAAAAAGTAGATAGATAGGCAATTTTCATTTAAAGAATTATACAAGTTGATGAATGGCCTTATAAACCGTTTCAACCGATATATCATTCATGCAATGGTTCTTCCTTGAACAGGAGTTGCCGTAATAACAATCACAGCCGGAAGTTGGTTCTACAATTATTCCGTTCCCATACAATTCAAACTCATGCTTATTAAAAATATTTACAAAAAGAATCAATGGTTTTTTAAGCCCTATGGCAATGTGCATCATCATGGAAACAGCAGTAAGAATACCATCGCAGATAGAAGACAAAGCAATGAACTGTGGTAGAGAGAACGTACCCGGGTAAAAAGCACCGGTAGCAGCCGTATATTTCTTGTTCATTTCATCCTCATCAGGCCCACCCAATAAAAGAGGGAAATAGTTTTGTGCCTGAAGTTTTTTGATGAGCTCGATCCAATACGCTTCCGGCCAAAGACGTGTTTGCCAACGCTTGCCACATCCTGTATTTAATCCGATTATTTTTTTACCCGCTGCTTTTTCTTTTATGTACTTGAATTGATCTGCAAGTTTCTCATCAAAATTTAAAAGATACGATTCACCTTTAAATTCCATATTGCATATTTCAAATATCTCTTGCAAATAGTTCTTGGTATTTTCTTTAGATATGTTATCGAAAATACCCGTGATTAATTTATGCTCTGCGTGGGGAGTAGCAATAGAAACATGATTATCCTTCCATGTAAAACCGAATTTTTGTTTGGCTTTAACATTCTGCAAAAGCATACAAGCTTCTTTATCCTTATCCAGATTAATAGCAATATCATACTCCGTATTTTGAACTTTATAAACCGAAGTAAAGTCAAAACGATAAATATCATCTATCCAATCCTTGGGCAGTATTTCCGGAGTAAGCGTAACCCAGGTAATATGCGGAGAAGGGAAATCATGCTTAAAACGGTGTAATAACGGTGTTGAACGCATCACATCGCCAATAGCACCCAACTTAATAATTAAAATACGGGTCTGTATCTTTTCGTACTCATTACAGCTAGAACAGACTTTTGAACGAAGCTTATTGGGTTTGCAGGGAATTTCGCCTTTAAAATGTTTACAGTCGAATTTTATTTCAGAAATTTTCATAGACCCACTTTCTTTTCTATTTGATAATTATTTTTTTCGGATGAATTACGTACAATAAGTTCAGAAATAAAACCGGTGAGAAATAACTGTGTACCAATGATCATGGAAAGCAGGCCAAAAAAGAACAAGGGGCGTTCTGTTATTTTTACAATACCAAGGGCCAGCTTGAGGTAAGCTAAATAAACACCAATCATAAATCCGATAAAGAAAAGAAGCGTCCCTAATAATCCAAATAAATGCATGGGTCGTTTCCCAAACTTCGTTACAAATCCTATAGACAATAGATCCAGAAAGCCATTGATAAATCTTTCCAAGCCGAATTTAGTAGTACCGTATTTTCTTTTTTGATGAACTACCACCTTCTCTCCAATTCTTTTAAACCCGGCCCATCCTGCCAGAACAGGAATATAACGATGCATCTCTCCATACACATCTATATTTTTCACAACATCTTTTTTATAGGCTTTCAATCCGCAGTTAAAATCATGAAGTTTAATACCAGACATTCTCCTGGTAGCCCAATTGAAAAGCTTGGTAGGTATTGTTTTCGAGAGAGGATCATAACGTTTTTGTTTCCATCCGGAAACCAGGTCATACCTCTCTTCTACTATCATTCTAAACAATTCAGGAATTTCATCAGGCGAATCTTGCAGATCAGCATCCATGGTGATCACCACCTCGCCTTGGGCAGCTTCAAAACCAACTTGTAACGCGGCAGACTTTCCATAATTCCTTCTCAAACGAATGCCCTTTACACTGCTGTTTCTCGAGGCTATTTGCTCTATCACGTACCAGGAATCATCTCTGCTGCCATCATCAATAAATAACACTTCGTAAGAAATATTATTGATAATACAAACACGTTCGATCCAGGCAGCAAGTTCAGGCAATGACTCCTCTTCGTTAAGGAGTGGTATTACAAGGGATAGATTCATTAAGGACAAATTTAATATTTATAGGGATTAAACGATAAACCAATAGGCGCCTTATCACCTATCGTTTATATCCAATATATTGTTTAGTATTTAGAGCGACATTGCAATCAAGCAAAGCGGATCATGAATGCCAAAACAAAAATGATAAGAATGAATAAATGTCGCTTAGCAGGGAGAATACCGACAACACTTTAATATAGCCTTAGGCTACAGAAATAGTTGGACATAGTACCTGCCGGAACACTACGTCCAACTGCTTTTATAATTGTTTTTTTATTTAGACAAACTTCGATGAACCAAGGTTAAACGCAGTTTCGTATTTGATCTCTGTCATAACAAATGAACTCTGCACATTACCTATATTTTCCATAACAGCAAGTTTATTGACAATAAATTGCTGATAGCTATTCATATCCTTGACCACTACTTTCATCAGATAATCATAAGTACCTGCAATATGATAACACTCCATTACCTCATCGAGTTTGTTCACCGCTTTTTCAAAATTTACCAGCAATAATTTTGAATGTACTTTAAGAGAAACAGCACAAAAAGCAATCATTGAACGATTGATCTTTTCTTTGTCCAGGAGCGCTACATAATTCCTGATAATACCTTTCTGCTCCAGCTTCTTGATACGCTCATAAATAGGTGTTACAGAAAGATGAAGTCTATCTGCAATTTCCTTGCTGGTTAGATGTGCATTTTTTTGAAGCAATGCTAATATTCCTTCGTCGATTTTGTCCATTGATTCCATAGAAAAAAAAACTTTTTTGTGTATTAAAACAAAAACTTTATAGAAAAATAATCTACAATTATAGTATATAATAGTCAATTCATACAAAATAAAAATATAAATGGATAATAAATCTATTATAAGTAATTTTACAAGAAAAAAGCATGAGAACATTAGCCGAGAGCGATCAGTTAAAGCTGGAATTATTATTACAAAAAGTACGTGAAAATACAAGGGACTTTCTTGGATATCCGGTTGCCAAAGATTTCGACTACCGAGATCTATCCGATCTTCTCAAATATCCACTGAACAATCTGGGTGATCCATTTATGGATTCAACATTTACTGTTGACTCCAAGGAGATGGAAAGAGAGTTGCTCTCTTTTATTGCGAAACTTTTTAGGGCACCGGAGAACGACTGGTGGGGTTATGTAAACAATGGTAGCTCTGAGGGAAATCTCTACGGGCTTTATCTCGCGCGGGAGCTTTATCCAAATGCCATAGTGTATTATTCGGAAGCTACACATTACAGTGTACAAAAAAACCTCCATCTGCTTCATTTATCCGGCATTGTTGTACGTTCACAAAGAAACGGTGAAATTTGCTATGATGACTTGGAACAGCTGCTCAACAGAAATCGTCATGTTCCGGCTATTATACTAGCCAATATCGGCACTACAATGAGCGAAGCAAGAGACAAGGTAAATAAACTAAAACAGAGCTTAAAGAAAGCCGTAGTAAAGAACTATTACATTCATTGTGACGCTGCGCTTTCTGGAGGTATTGTTCCTTTTTTAGATCCTCGCCCCTCATTTGACTTTGAAGACGGAGCAGATAGCATATCGCTAAGCGGGCATAAATTCTTCGGTTCACCGGTTCCATGCGGAGTCGTGATTGTCCGAAAAGCAAACCGCGACCGCATTGCCCGATCCGTATCTTACATAGGCAGTATGGATACAACCATTACAGGATCACGAAATGGACTGGCACCTGTATTCTTATGGCACACTATAAAATCGCTGGGAATGGAAGGATTGAAAAAAAGAGTGGAACACAGCCTGGAAGTAGCAGCTTATACGGTAGAGCAATTAAGACAAATTGGTATAGAAGCCTGGAGAAACGAACAAGCCATCACTGTTGTATTACCCACACCACCTGCCTCCATTATTAAGAAATATCAACTAGCTACGGAAAATGGGTACTCGCATATTATATGTATGCCTAATGTGAGCAAAAAGCAAATTGATGAAGTGGTAATTAGTTTAGCTCCAGCTAGCGAAGGCTAAGCCTTCGTCTGTTTATAGCTGTAGCTTATGGCTACAAATTGATTTTTTATTTGACAGCCCTATCGATGTCACTAATAAATGTATAACCAATACTCTATTGTAGCCTTAAGCTGCAATAAGCTATATCCTAACTCCCATTACCAGTACATCGTCAATCTGTTCCCCGTTGCCTTTCCATTCATTAAAAACTTTAGTAAGAATTTCTCCTTGTTCAGCCATTGGTAAATGATGGATGGATGCGATTAACTCTTTAAAAGGTTTGTAGTAAAACTTTCTCTTATCCACGCCGCCTTTTTGATCGGCAAATCCATCGGTGAAAAGATAAATGCAATCATTGCTCTGAACCGTAATAGTATGTTTTGTAAAAGACGTATTCATTCCTCGTTCATAGCCTATTCCTTGTTTGTCTCCTTGGTATTCTGTAAATTTTTTATTACTGAAATGATAAAGTGAATTGTAAGCACCGGAAAAAGAAAGGATATTTGTTTTTTTGTTTAACACGCATAAACCTATTTCCATTCCATCCTGAAAAGAATCAATATCATCCGACTGCTTTAATCCATGAATAATTCCATCTCTTAGATGATTGAGAATTTCATCCGGTTCTTCAATGTGTTGTTGATTCACAATTTCATTCAATAATCCATTACCCATCATGCTCATAAAAGCACCGGGAACACCGTGCCCCGTACAGTCGGAAACAGAAAAAATTATTTTATCTTCTTTATTTTCTACCCAGTAAAAATCACCACTCACAACATCTTTTGGTCTGAAAAAAATAAAATGATCGTTAAATAAAGGAGTTATAATGTTTTCTTTTGGGAAAATAGCTCTTTGTATCCGCTGTGCATAATTAATACTATCGGTAATATTTTGATTTTTTTTCTCTACTATTACTTTTTGCTTTTCAATAATTACTTTTTGTTTTTGTGTAACCTGCCAGCGGTTTAAAACAAATGCCGAAAAAGCGAGTACGAGCAACAAGCCACTCAGAATACTCCATGATATTACCTTCTGTTTTTGAGATTCCTGTCTTGTTATTTCGTCCTTTTTCTCCTGTTCTGCCAGCGCCGCTGCCTCTTTTTTCTCAAATTCATACTGCATTTGGTGTTTTACAGATGCTCTTTGTGTTTCCTCGTTTCGTAGGCTATCAGCCATTTGCTTGAAAAGCAAATGCACTTCAAAGGCTTGTTTGTATTTTTTTTGTGCCGCATAAATCTTGCTTAGTTGTTCGCTGGCCTGACTGATTGTAGTCAGATGGTTAATATCCATAGCTGTTTTCAAACCTTTACTGCAATACTCTTCTGCCTTTATGTAATTTTTTTTATTAAAATAGTTTTTGCCTATTGAGGTTAAAACCACTGCAATTACTCTTTTATTATTTGTTTTTTCTGCAAAAACAAGAGCCCTTGAATAATAATCAGCGGCAATATCCGGCTTCCCTTTCACTTCATAGAGAACCCCTATATTATTAAGGGTGAGCGCAATTTCATTTGTATAGTTATTTTCCTTTTGCACTTCCAGAGATTGTAAATAATATTCAAGCGATTTATCTATTTGTCCGAGGCTTCTATAAAGCACACCAATGTTGTTTAAAGAAATACCTACCCCTTCTTGCCTATTTATTTTTCTAAATAATTTGAGTGCCCTTAAATTATATTCCAATGATTTTTCTATTTGATTCTGGTCATCATAAATGCTTGCTACATTGCTTAAAGCAGTTGCTAAGCCCACATCGTTTTTAATTTTTTCTTGTATTGCCAATGCTTGAGAATAATATTCCAATGCTTTTTGAATTTGACCTTGATTGTGGTAAACAAAGGCTATGTTATTACAGGCATTAGCTATTCCTTTTTCATACTTTAGTTTTTCTGCAAGTGCAAGCGATTGCTGGGCATATTTTAAAATATCTTCTACCACACACTGTTCGCTCAACTGGAAGAGAATATTTACTTTATTTGTGTCTTCTTTTGCTGTTTTGAGAATAGAGAGTAAAGAATCTACGGGAGACACCTGAGCGGGCAACTTAGTTGAAGCGTATATAAAAAGTATAACAAGAAGGGATTTTAACAGCTTCATTCCAAATAGATTACAACTCTGAGTATAGGTTATGGTATAGCATATACGAGCTAACCCGATTTCTTGTTACAAGAATATTTAATGGAACATATCTCCTGCAGAACTCAAGTTAGGCGAAGGCTGTGCCTTCGTCTGTTTATAGCTGTAGCTTGTAGCTACATTTAGACAAATTACCCTAAACAGAAGTTTTTTCATTTTTCTTCAACTGTATTTTCTATTAGAAGTCTTTTAAACCTGAAAAATTGTCCGATTGCAAAAGCTGGAATGAAGAATAAATGTTGTTTGGGAATTTTGGAGAAAAGAATTAATGCACAAAATATTATAATTAAAATTGTCGTCTGAGTTATAAATAGGATTCCATTAATTTTTTTTAAAATAAGCAAGTCAGTTAGTATAAGTAAAAGTCCTAAAATAATTGTAAAAGGAAGCCCCCACAAAAGTGGAAAAAACAGTCCAAAGAACACCGCTTGGCTCAAATCTCCAATTACGACCGAAAATATATTGCCTGTCCCGTAGTCGTTAATTATGCTTTCAACAGCAAAAAACAATGAGAGGTACAATGAAAATGCAAATAAATTAATCCAATTAGATTTGATGATTTTCTTTCTCATAAAATTACATTGTAATTTAAATTTTTGCTTTTATTTCCCTTGCTGAGCGGCATTTATTTATTCGTATTATTTTCATTTTGATTGATACGCTTTGCTTGATTGTAATGCCGCTCGAAACATTAAATAATTTGCACTTGTCTAATGCTGAGAACTAATTACTAACGACTTCATATCTCCTTTGGACCGACAAGCAGGAACCCGACCTAAAAATATTTTATTGCTAATTATTTTCATCACTCATCTAAACAATTTTACTTTATGAATTAATGTTTTATTTTTAATTTTTAACATTAATTCCTTTTTTTTCTCAATAGTTTGCATATCAACAATAACGCTTTTAATATTTTGCAACTCAAGAAGATTTGTAAATAAACCTATATCCCGAATATAATCTATCTTATTTAGATGAAATATGTATGGCGAGTATAATCCTTCAGGGTCATCATACCGCTGTTCAATATTAGCAAAATTCACTTCTTTTAAATTTTTAACATGCAAAATCTCAGCAGGGATATTAGTAAAAGAGTTATTTGCTAAAATCAAATACTTTAAATTATCAAGTTGATTAATTTCTTGTGGTAGTGAATTAATATCATTTAAACGTAAATCCAAAATCTCTAGATTATTTAATTGTGCAATCTCTTTAGGAATAAAAGAGATAGAGCAAAAATTAATAGCCAATCCAGCAAGATTTTTTACCACGAAAATATCTTTAAGACAACGGTCAAAATCAAACCCTACAATAGTTAAATACTTTAAATGAGTAAGTTGCTTAAGCGCTATAGTATCAATTCGAATTTTAGAAAAAGCATAAGTTGAATCTCCCATATTGGGTCTGATATCCTTTAAGCGTTTAATACTTCTGTTATCCATTAGCCGCTTAATAGGGGGCATAGATGCTCTCAAACAGATATTTTCTACATTTTTTAATTTCAATAGTTCTTTATTGGGAAATACAGAGTCGGAATAATTATAAACTTCCACTTTTCTTGCATATGACTGATTCCTTAATGCTTGTTTAAGAGTTTTATATTTTGCAGGGTATAATTCTCTAGTAACACTCCTCTGAGCAAAACTATTTACAGAAATAAATAAAATAAGTATAATGCCTGTTTTTTTCATACTACAAATGAAAAAGTATTCTAAATTTTAATTCAAGTGTTGTCAGGTGTTACACCTGACAAATAATTGTTTGCGTAAATATAATTGTAATAGTATACGTCAGGTCGTAACCTGCCTGCCGGCAGGCAGGGACCTGATGACACTAAATTCCTTGATTCCATGGATATAAATCAATCCATTTAGATTCATCACTTTTTGAGATTATAATAATCCTTTTAAATGCAGATTTTATTTCTGGATAACGGTAAAAATCCTGTTTTGTAGTATTATCAACTCTCGAGAAAATATCATCAATCAGGATCAGCCATAGTTCTTTATAATTTTTCTCGATGTTTAATAATTTATTTGTTTTATTTTCAATACAAATTTTCAAGGACTCATATCTTGCCTCTTGTACGATACCGCCTTTATCTCTATCGTAAATACTCTTAAGATGATATGTTTCATCTATTCTTCCATTGCCCTTATATAGTAAATACGCTATTTGAGAATTAAAATTAATCTCTTGTCCATATAGTTCACTTTTTGTAGTTGAGGAAATCGACTGCTTTAATAATTCAAACAACTTCTTAGATGGATTGATCGGCCTTTTATATCTTAATGTTACTGCAATGGAATAAGGCAAATTAGTATCTTCCAATTCTTGTAATACTTTTCTGAATTTTGGGACAAATTTGAATTCTGTTTTTTCAATGGGAACAATTTTATTATTAATATTCAGATGTTTATTCATTCGTCTTACCTCAATAGCTATATTGCCTTCAATCACGAAATCAGGAGGTGTACTATTTCCATTTGGTTCAAAATCAATAGAATTAAACCCCTGACTTTGCAAATATCTAAATGCTATTTTTTCGTCGGTATTCATTTTTTACTGTTGTCAGGTCTAAAATGACAGCAATTGAATATGTTTTATAGTTTAGTATACTTTGATGTTATGTTTTATAAGTTTTTTCGGGAGAATATCATCAAGATTTTGAATATCGCTGTCTGTAAGCTCAATTAGAGCAATGTCGTGTTTCTTGTATATATCTTGTTTTCTTTTCTTGTTCTCTAAATATTTTGGATCGTTGTCCATTCCCCAATATTCAATGTAAACTTTACCTGTGGGTAAATAGAAATCACATAAAACAGTTTCGTCTATAGGCAATTGTCTTTCGTAAGCGTGAACAACACCGTATTGATAAAGTAAATTGTCAATTATCATTTCAGCTTTTGAGCGTACCCTGTGCCCGTCTTGCGTTCTAAAGTTTGCCGGATACTTGTCGCGAAAGTTGTCTGTTATTGGAATAGATGCCTGCGAAGAAGGAGAAAACGTTTTTGGAATTTCTTTTTCTACAATGGTATCGTTAAAAACATTTATTAAATTCTTGTTTTGTAAAATACTATCTGGCCACTTAACATATGTTTTGCCCGAAGTGTCATGTTCAAATTGTCTCCCGCCAACTATCTTGCCGAGTTTTGTAACAGCCGAACCTGCAAGATTCTTTTCTAACCAGCCGAGTTCTGAAAGAATTAAGTTTAGTCGTTGTGATGAAACACTGAAATGTTTTCCAATGGTTGTCGCATTAAGTAGTCTTGGTTTGGAGTTAGATTGTCCGTTATTTATGGAGATATTTTCTGGCCATACAACATATTCTCCCCCTTTGTCAAGTTTTCTTGTCTGCCCCCCTTTTTGCTTGCCTAAATCGGTTAGCACCCATTTGTCTACTTTGCGGTCAATCCACCCCAAAGATTTTAACTTGCTGAACAATTCACTTGCCGGAATGTCCAGTTCGTTTGCAAGAGTTGTCGTTGAGATATATTCCATTATCTGTTTTTTTAGCACTATCAATTATTATACGAAAGTATATTATTTATTTTTCTAGTGTTGTCAGGTAAAACATAACAGCACTTTTATCCTAACAAAAAAGCCACAGCAAAATGCCATGGCTTTTTTATTTATCAAACTATATTCTACAAATGGATCACTTCTCCGTAAGCTGCTGCTGCCGCTTCCATGATCGCTTCGCTCATGGTGGGGTGCGGGTGTACGGCTTTTATCATTTCGTGTCCTGTTGTTTCTAATTTACGTGCCACCACAATTTCTGCTATCATTTCGGTAACGTTAGAGCCTATCATGTGAGCGCCTAAAAGTTCTCCGTACTTCGCATCAAAGATCAGTTTTACAAAACCATCCTTAGCTCCTGCGGCACTGGCTTTGCCCGATGCTGAGTAAGGGAACTTGCCTACTTTAATTTCATATCCTTTTTCTTTGGCTTGCTTTTCAGTATATCCTACCGATGCAATTTCGGGCGATGTATAAGTACAACCCGGTATGTTGTTGTAGTTAAGCGGTTCAGGATGATGGCCGGCCATGTTCTCCACACAAATGATTCCTTCGGCAGAAGCTACGTGGGCAAGGGCTTGTCCGCCTACGCAATCGCCAATGGCAAAATAGCCCGGTATATTGGTTTGGTAGTACGGATTGGTTACAATCTTTCCTTTGTCGGTTGCAATGCCTACTTCTTCCAAACCTAAATTTTCTAAGTTAGCTTGTATCCCTACAGCAGAGAGAACCACATCGCAATCAATGATCTCCTCTCCTACTTTCGATTTTATTTTCACTTTACAGCCATTTCCTTTTGTATCTACCGAAAGCACTTCGGAAGAGGTCATTACCGTCATTCCCATTTTTTTGAAAGAGCGTTCCAATTGTTTAGAAACTTCTTCATCTTCCACCGGAACAATGTTCGGCATGAATTCTACCAGCGTAACTTTTACACCCATCGTAGCATAGAAGTAAGCGAATTCAGAACCTATAGCGCCTGAGCCTACCACTACCATGGATTGTGGCATTTTAGGAAGCACCATCGCTTCCCTATAGCCAATAATCTTCTTTCCGTCTTGCGGTAGGTTAGGCAACTGACGAGAACGTGCTCCTGTTGCTATGATGATATTTTTAGCATCGTAAGTGGTAGTCTTTCCGGCTTCGTCTTTCACTTCTACTTTTTTTCCGGCTTTCACTTTCCCCGTGCCTTTTAACACTTCTATTTTATTTTTCTTTACCAGGAACTGTACCCCTTTGCTCATGCCATCTGCCACATCGCGGGAGCGTTTTACTACCGCAGCAAAATCAGCTTCTCCTCCATTCACCTTAATGCCGTAATCAGCAGCATGCTTTAAATATTCAAATACTTGTGCTGATTTTAAAAGAGCTTTGGTTGGAATGCATCCCCAGTTAAGACAGATACCTCCTAATTCACTGCGTTCAACAATAGCTGTTTTCATTCCAAGCTGAGAAGCACGAATGGCAGCTACGTAACCGCCAGGGCCGCTTCCAATGACAATAAGGTCGTATGACATATGATGAGATTTTGTATTTGAGTTTTTGTTGCTTTGCGAAAGTAGAAAAAAAACAATTGTAAGTTTAGAATCCGTAAATGATTTGTAGTTTCGTGAGGCCTATAAAATTCAGATATGAAATATACTTTCTCCTACCAAAATCCGCATACACACCTCATTCATATAGAGTTTGCCGCAGAGAAACTTTCCGGCGATGAAACTACAGTTCAGCTGCCTGCATGGCGGCCCGGCAGGTATGAATTAGGGAACTTTGCCAAGAATGTAAAACAGTTTCATCCTGCCGATGAAAAGGGCAATGCCCTTGCTTTCCGTAAAGTCAGTAAAGATTGCTGGAAGATTCAAACCAAAGGAGTAAACAAGTTAGTTATCCGTTACTCGTATTATGCCGTTGACCTTAATGCCGGTTCTACTTATTTAGACGAGAAGCAATTGTACATGAACCCCGTCAATTGCTGTGTTTATATTCCTGAAAAGATAAATGAAGCTTGTGAAGTAGAAATAAAAGTACCTACCGACTACAAAATTGCTTCTTCTTTCAAAAAGAAAAATAATTCCGGCACATTTATCACAAAAGATTATCATGAACTGGCAGATACCCCTTTCATTGCCGGCAACCATCTAAAGCACCGGTCTTTTTTAGTAGATGGAGTAACGTTTCATATTTGGTTCCAGGGAGAATGCAAACCTAATTGGGAAAAACTGGAAAAGGATTTTACCGCTTTTGCAAAAGAACAGTTTGCAACCATGAAGGGTAGTATTCCTACCAACGAGTATCATTTTCTGTTTCACATACTCCCCCACCGTTTCCATCACGGGGTTGAGCATTTAGAGTCTACTGTCATTGCTATGGGGCCGTCTTACGACGTTATGCAAGGAGATACCTATCTTGAGTTGCTAAGTGTAAGTTCACACGAACTGTATCATGCCTGGAACATAAAAGCCATTCGCCCTGCTGAAATGTTCCCTTACGACTATACCAAAGAAAATTATTCCCGCTTAGGTTTTGTATGCGAAGGGGTTACTACTTATTACGGAGATTTTTTCCTTTACCGTTGCGGTATCTATTCATATGATGATGTCAATGCAGCACTCTCAAGGCATCTCAACAATCATTTTGACAGTTTTGGTCGATTTAATTTAAGCGTTGCCGATTCTTCTTTTGATACCTGGTTAGATGGTTATACAGAGATCGTTCCACACCGCAAGACCTCTATTTATTCCGAAGGATGTTTGATCGCTCTCATGACCGACCTGTTGATACGCCGATATACCAATAACAGTCATTCTTTAGATGATGTGATGCAAACACTCTATACTGATTTTTATAAAAAAGGGAAAGGTTATACCGAAGCAGATTATCAAAAGGTATGTGAAACTATTTCCGGAAATTCTTTTCAATCTTTTTTTAATGGATATGTATACAACGCTGCCTCTTACGAAAACCCTTTAGTGGAATGCCTGGATTATGTAGGACTGCAATTAGTAAGCAATAAATCTAAAAAACATCATGAGCGTTTTTATGGGATTAAAACCATAGGGAATGTTTTAACTACCAAGATAGCAGCGGTTTATCCAAATTCCATAGCTGAAAAAGCCGGATTGCAGGTAAACGATGAAGTCCTTTCAATTAATGGTTATCCTGTTAAAAATAATTTAGCAGAATGGGCTGCTTATTTTGACACTTCTGAAATAAACTTAGTAGTAAGCAACGGTGGGAAAACCCATACCAGGACTTTTACTCCCACTGCCGAAGAGTATTATAAAACATGGTCGGTAGAGAAGAATGAAAAAGCAAACCAAAATCAAAAACATAATTTTACACTGTGGAGTAAAAGGGAGTTTTAAAGAAACTAAATGCAACATAGTAGCATGGCGTGAGCCAATGTTTGAGAGAACTCTTTCATAATTAATAATAACTACCATATTCATTCTATTCTATATTTCTTATAAATTCGCTTTAAATACCAATTAAAACCATATCACCATGGAACAAAATAACGACGCCACCCCAACAGAAACTATTGAGCGTCCACAATTTTTAAAAGTACTATGCATATTAACTTTCATTGGCTGCGGGCTAGGAATTTTGGGTTCTGTTTTTGGATGGTGGAGCCTTAAAACATTGTCTGCTTTAATGGAAAATGATCCTGATATGTTTGAAAAGCAAATGAATTCTCCATGGGCAAATCCTGAAAGTACCATGCTTGCCATGAAGTTTATGAATGAAAATCTGATAACAGGGGTTCTTGGCTCTATAACTCTGCCTGGTAGGTGCTATCTTGATGTGGCAATTAAAAAAAACAGGATTCTATATTTATTTAATTGGTGAAATGGGTCCGGTTGTAGTAGGTTTTATATTAATGGGAAGTGCTATGCTTTCCGGATGGAGCATACTCGGCCTTGTTATACCTGTTCTTTTCTCGGTTTTATATGCCATTAACTTTAAACATTTAAAATAAATACGAGTAACAATTTTATATGGATAGTTTTATTGACGAGAACGACACCCCCGCCATACAAGAACAGCCTTCTTCCTTTTTAAGAAATCTTTGTATCCTTACTTTTATTTGGGCAGGCATCTCCATCATGGTTTCCTTAGCTCAAATACCAAGTTTATATGAAAGCACAGCAGAAAATGTGCAGATGCAGGCTACCTTAGAACAGTTGCAAACCACTAACCCGGAAATGAGTGAAGGACTCAAAAAAGTGTTGACCATCGTTGATAAGCACAAAATGACCAACTGGGTATTTTCCTTTGTAGGCAACTGCTTTTCTTTAATGGGCGCTTTAATGATGTGGAATTTACAAAAAAGAGGTTTTTATATTTATGCAGCGGCGGAATTACTTCCCACTATACTTTCTCTTTTCTTTAGCGGTTTTTCCGAAATCATTCAGGCATTAGGCTTAATGGGCGCTCTTGTGTATGGCATCATAATCATAGGGGTTATTTTCATCTTTATGATAGATATCATCTTTATAGCGATGTATGGAAGCCAGCTTAAGTACATGAGGTAAAACTATCTTCTACATCTGTAGTTTCAAATCAATAATTCCGAAGCCGGAAAGAAGCAACTCATGCCTGCTATTATAGTCCGTATTCGCTAACCAAATACACCATCATCGTCATTGCAATGGAGCCCAGTTCTAATTCTCTTTTATTTACCTGTTCGAACGTATCCATCACTGTATGGTGTATAATAAAATAACGTTGACTATCAGGGCTTAAACCCATTAAAGCACAACCTTGCTTTTCTAAATGCGCAACATCCGTTCCACTTCCTTTTTTTGTAAAATCATATACTCCGTAAGGAAAAAAATAGTCTTTCCATTTGTATATTTTTTGCTTTTTAGCATCGTCCATAGTCATTGAAAATCCCCTGGGAGTAAATCCGCCTGCATCTGATTCTATGGCAAGAATATGTTTCTCTTTTTTTGCCTCTGCTTGTTTAGCATACCAATCAGCACCTTTAGTTCCATTTTCTTCATTCATAAATAAAACGGCACGTAATGTTCTTTTAGGTTTGATTCCCATTTTTTTTATAGTACGTAATACTTCTATACTTTGCATACAGCCGGTTCCGTCATCATGAGCGCCTTCAGCCAGATCCCAAGAATCTAAGTGTCCTCCTACAAGAACGATCTCTTCAGGATGTTCAGCGCCACGTAATTCCCCAATTACATTGTATGATTTTACATCCGGCAGCGTTTGACAATTTGTTTTTATAAACATTTTTGCCTTTCCATCGCTTTTAAGCAAAGACGATAACCATTCGGCATCAAGCGTACTAATTGCACAGGCAGGTATTTTAGTAATAGAATCATTATAGCGCATGTTGCCTGTATTCACTTTGTCAGTAATATAATTGGTCATGGAGCGTGTTATGCTGGCAACTGCACCTAATCTGGCTGCTTCAATAGCCCCTGCTACTCTATACTTGGCCGCCATTCTGTACATTTCAAAAGGAGATACTTTGGTTACGTCAAAAGGATAATTAAAAAATACAATTTTACCTTGTATGTTTTCTTTCCCCATTTTTTTTAATCCTTCAAAATCTTTTACCTCTACTACTTCAGCAGTAAGGCCTTGTACAGGAGTTGCTACACTGCTGCCTAAAGCAATAATGTTCACTTCTTTCTCTTTTCCTGTTTTATCGATGACTTTGGCTAGCTCCTTTGCTCCACGAACCCAATGAGGAACCATTACTTCTTGTAAATAAACTGTATCTAATCCATAGCTCTTCATAAGGCCTTGTGTCCACTTAACAGCCTTGTCGGCACCTTCTGAACCCGATAAACGAGATCCTATTTTTTTACATAGATATTCAAGGTTCTTATAACATTCCCCACTCGTAAATATCTCGTCAGATATTTTTTTGATCACTATCGTATCGGGAACACCTGCCCATGAAAAAGATACCGATGAACTAAGTACCAAGAATAATAAGCCGGAGTAGAAATATTGTTTCATTGCATTTTATTTGATTGTAGTGCAATTATAAGGTTTTATGCGGAAAATAAAAATCAGGTGCTTGAATGAGGAATTAAATAGAAAAAGCTATAAACAAAAATATAGCAAGCAACTTATTCTTTGTTGTGATAGGCTATTGCATTTTCCAGGGCAATGGTAATAAAAACAGCCAGGTTTCGTGCAATGTTTATATGGTATTCATTATAGGCATTCTTATGAAAACTTTGAATGGTCAAGATGCCAATTCCTTTTCTTTCTTTAGATATGAGCGGAACCCAAATAGAAGATTCAGGCATTTCACCGGCAAGAGGCATAGGTGGAGTTCCGGAAGGAATGTATTTATTATATTCTTTTAAATAATCATTGACTATCGCGATCCTTTGATTTAAAAATGCCCAAACAGGTATGCGAGTTACATCTGTTGTAATGGATAATCCCCCATGAGTGTTAATTATTTTTTTCCCTCTTTCTATTCCTACAGGCGACTTTAACGTATTGCTCTTTTTATCATAAACTCCCACCCAGAAAAAAGATGCATCCATGAGTTGGTTGATATTTTCGTAACTGGTATCAATTATTTTTTCTACAGACAGGCAAGAAGTAATTTGTTGCCCGATTTTACTTAAGAGCTTTACATTTCTGTACATATGCTCTATTTCTTTTTTCTGAGCAGATATCTTGGAATTATATTGCAATAACTTTAGATTGTTTTTTTGTTGACGAACATAGCCTCTGAATGCAAAAAAAAGCAATAAAAGAGATAATACAATTCCGCCTATAACCGAATAAATAATAATTCGTTGTTT
>CAZCJN010000008.1:29138-30342 GCA_964498865.1 uncultured Bacteroidia bacterium | reverse complement strand
CAATGTGTTTTTCAAGTGTAAGTAGTATAGAAGGAAGTAAAAGAAGATTGGTTATAAGAGATACAAGCAGAGTAATAGAAATTAAAATTCCCATAGCAACTGTCCCTAAAAATGAAGAGGCAGCAAAAATGGCAAATCCAAAAAATAAGATAGTATTAGTATAAATCATGCTTGTTCCCAGTTCTTGTATAGTTCTGGAAATGGCTTTTGAACGATCTTCATTCAGGCGACGCAACTGATGCCTGTATTCAGTAAGTATATAAATAGTACCATCAGAAGCAATACCAAAAGCAATGCTAAAAATCAAAATAGTACTAGGTTTAAATGGAATGCCTGCAAAACCCATAATACCTGCTGTTATAGCCAGGGGAATAAGACACGGAAGTTTTGAAAGGACAATAATTGGAATGGAACGGAACAAAGCCAGTCCAATTATTAGAATTAATACAATGGCAATTAGAAGGCTTATAAAAAGATGATGGAACAAATAGGCATTACTTTTTAAAAATACGTGACTAAGTCCTGTTAAAGCAACATTATATTTCAAACTATCAGCTACCCATGCATTTGTCTCTCTATTAAAATTAAAAATGGTATCTACCCTCGGCCGGATTTCTGTAATTAGTTTTTGTAATGAATCGGTGCCTACATCTGCCATTTGAAAACTTACACGGGTATATTGTTTAGTACTATCTACGAAAGCTGCTAATTTATTTTCATTTCCTTTTACAGTTTGGGTATAGTCACGCAGTTTTGCCAACTCTATAGCTCCGGGAAGTACCTTATATTTTTTGGGATCACCATCGCTATATGCTTGATAGGCGAATTTTAATCCTTCTACAACAGACAGTGGTTTTGAAAAAGCTCCATACTTGCCCATCATGCGTTGCAGTGATTGTATTTTGTATAGGGTAGGTATTGCCGAACCACCCCTATCGGCAAATACACCATTTGGTTTTTTAGTATCTATATTTACTTCGAAAGGCATTACACCATGAAAATTATTTTCAAAAAAATGCAAATGTTCATATACAGGATCTTTTTTAGGTAAATCATCTACCAAAAATCCGATAACACGAATTTTTGTCATTCCGTAAATAGATACTAAAGTGATGATGGTAATAACAGTATAAATAATGGTCCGTTTTTGATGAACCAAAGTATCCACTGTTCTCATAATACGTGCAATCTGCTTGTTCTGAAG
>CAZCJN010000008.1:27697-29038 GCA_964498865.1 uncultured Bacteroidia bacterium | reverse complement strand
AGTTCTAATGTGCCAACTGAAATTATTACACCGACAAGGCAAACAAAAACAGAAAAAATAACGGCATAATAAGAGCGGAAGAATAAAAAAAGAATGACAGATGTTATCACAATTGCCAGCAATAAAAATAAAATCATCTCACTCGATACCTTCTTCATAAAGACGGTACGTATGTAAGGCATTCCGGAATAATGCAATTCTATATTATTTTCTGTTGCAAAAGTGTCTCCTAATTTTTTAATACTCTCAGAAATAGTAATTCTATCTTTTGAATTTAAATGTTCTTTATCAAAGGTAATAGCCATCAAAGTAGCATGAGAATCAGAGTTAAAAATTAAACCTTCATAAAATGGGAGAGATTTTATTGCTTTGTGTATGCTGTCGAGTTCTGTTTGTGTATGTGGTTTTTCTTTTAATAGAGAATAAAAGTCGAACCGACTAAGACTATCGTTGCGTTTAATATTATATAGGGTACATGCCGAAAGAACATCTTTGATTCCTACAATTGATTTTATTTCTTGCCCTAAATCATACCAAGCATTAAATTTTTTAAGTGTAAAAAGATCTTTATCACTGAAGCCTAATACCATTACGTTACCGTCTTCACCATACAGCTGTCTAAATTTTTCATAATCAATGTTGGCTGTATCTTCTGCGGGCAGGGCACGTGCATAAGAATAAGAGAGTTCAATTTGGGATGCTCGCCAGCCAAAAAACAGGGTTATTAATCCTAAACTAATGAGAAATGCAATTCTGTTTCTTAGAATGATGTTACTTAATTTTACCCACATATCTTCGCGAAGATATAAAAGTAGTCCACGCACTGATTGATGGTTTTGTGTTTTGAGATTTATCCTTTACCTGTAAACATAAAACCTGTAACTTGTAACCCAAAACCTGCAATATGTTAGCAGATCGTTTAAATATTGCGTCTAAGTTTACTTTTAAAAAAGGAGTTAACGCCGGAAAAATGTTGGCAGGCTATTATTTTTCTAAGCTTACCAAAAAACCCTATCAATGGGCGTTTCCTATAAGTATATCCATAGAACCTACTACAAGTTGTAATTTGCGCTGTCCGGAATGCCCGAGTGGACTTAGAAGTTTTTCTCGACCTATTGGTATGTTGGACGATGCGTTTTTTCGAAAAACGATCGATGAATTACATAAGAAAATTTTCTATCTAACTTTTTATTTTCAAGGAGAACCCTATCTTAATCCTAAGTTTTTGGAAATGGTTAAATATGCAGCGCAAAAAAATATATATACAAGCACTTCTACCAATGCTCATTATTTGGATGATCACAATGCAAGGTCTACTATAAAATCAGGATTAGATAAGCT
>CAZCJN010000008.1:21763-27597 GCA_964498865.1 uncultured Bacteroidia bacterium | reverse complement strand
CTTAATGAAAAATTATCTCGTTATAAAATGAATACTACAGGGGCATATCAGGTAAAAAGTAAGCCTAATATAGAATCATGTTGGCGTTTGTGGAGTTCATGTGTAATAACATGGGATGGTAAGATTGTACCTTGTTGTTTTGATAAAGATGCCAAGTATCAATTAGGAAGCCTGCAAGAAGATTCCTTTAAAACCATATGGTTTTCATCAAAAGACGCTAAAAACGACACCTATAGAAAATTTAGAAGCAGATTATTAAAATCCAGAAAAGAAATAGATATTTGCCAAAACTGTACAGAAGGAGTAGAAGTGTGGACATGATTATTTTTAAGAGTGCAGTTTTTATAAAAAGTACTTAAAATACATTTTCATGAAAAAATATTTTTTTACATTATCTGCCTTTGTTGTAGGGTTAACCGCTAATTCTATGGCACAAAACCCAATGCCTGCTCCTGTACAAAAGAAAAGCATATTACTGATGAATGGTACCGCTCATTTGGGCAACGGGCAAGTGATACAAAATTCTGCTATTGGAATTAAAGATGGAAAACTAACTTTAGTTGCAGACGCAACCGTTATTCGTCTTCAGGCAGGAGCGTTTGATACAACTATCAATATTGCCGGTAAACAAGTATATCCGGGCTTCATCGCACCTAATTCCACATTAGGATTAAATGAAATTGAAGCAGTTCGCTCTACTCGTGATTTTTCTGAAACAGGAAATTATAATCCTCACGTACGAAGTATCATTTCTTATAATAGCGATTCAAAAATTCCTCCTACGGTTAGAACGAATGGTGTACTGGTTGCACAAATAACCCCCAGAAACGGAATTATTTCAGGTACTTCTTCTGTTATTGAATTAGATGGCTGGAATTGGGAAGACATGGCCATGAAGGCTGATGATGGGATACATCTTAACTGGCTGCGTATGTATAAACGTGATTTCAGTGGGTATGAAGAAGGGGCACCACTTCCTCCATTAAAAAAGAACGAAGAGTATGAAAAACAAAAAGCAGAGTTAAAAACATTTTTTAGTGACTCAAAAGCCTATTCCGAATCCACCTCTTCAGAGAAAAATTTACGTTTAGAAGCAATGAAAGGGCTGTTCGATGGTAAGAAAACATTATTTGTTCATGTGAATAAGGTAAAAGAAATTCAAGAAGCAGTATTATTTGCCAAAGACATGGGGGTTAAAAAAATAGTGATTGTTGGTGGTACCGATGCCTGGATGGTTACTGATCTGCTAAAAGAGAACAATGTTTCTGTAATGGTTAATCGAGTTCATGATCTGCCAAATAATGAAGACGATGATATTGATCTCCCTTATAAACTTCCGGCTCTTTTGCAAAAAGCAGGCATTTTATTTTGTTTAGAAAATTCCGGAGATATGGAACAAATTCATACTCGCAATCTTCCTTTTTTAGCAGGAACTGCATGTACTTATGGACTTACAAAAGAGGAAGCCCTTTCTTCTATTACATTTAATGCTGCAAAAATTTTAGGTATAGATAAACAAGTAGGCTCATTGGAAGTTGGAAAAGAAGCTACCCTTTTTGTTTCTACCGGCGATGCATTGGATATAAAAACGAATAATGTAGAATGGGCATTTATTCGTGGAAAAAAGTTAGACCTTAATAATGAGCAAAAAGCTTTGAATGAAAGGTATTTGCAGAAGTATGGAATTAAGTAATATTACTTAATTCAGAATACATTTATTGTCATGCAAAATATTTTTTACCATTCCCTTTAATATTCCTCCGGCTTGTAATATCATGTCTGGTGTAGGAGGAAAAGGCAAAGGATGTTTTCCAATTTTATTTTTTGTTGCAGGAGTTAAAGCACTAACATCGCCGCCTACTACTGTTACAAAACCATCTTCAAAAAAAGAGTCGGCCGCCAAATTATCAGTTTTGTATAATTGCTTGGTTTGGTTGTTAACATAATCTAACGAGCCGGCAACACGAACAGATTTTGTTAAGAAGGTCTCTACTACCGTACAACTTATGGTTTTGTATTTTGGTTTTTTTATGTCGTTTCCCAGGCTATCTTTTTTAACATTTCCCTTTGAATCTACTTCATACTCCCATCCGTCTTGTATTTTTTTGCTTTCTGAATATTGTTTTGAATTAGAACGTTCAGGGGAAACTTCTATTTGCTTAATATTAGTATATACTGTATAATCATAACTTACCTCTTTGGTGTCAGTAGTAAAGTATCTTATCCATTGTTGATTTAAATCTTGAACGCTAATCTTCATAAGTTCTTGTTCAAAGGCAGGTGGCAGAGTGATGTAATCCGCTTTTTTCATGGCAAAAAGTATATTAGTCATTCCGGCTTCGTGTGCTTTAGCCAGTTGTATATCAACATCTTTAAAATTGGAATAATAACCTTTAATTTTTTCGAACTCTGAAAAGGCATTGCGGGCATTCATCTTGCCTCCTTGTTGTAATAAAGATACCCCATGAGCATAAAAATACTCCGCTGCTTTTTGTTTGGATTGTATTAGCTCATCATCGACATTTATATAATTAAAATTAATAGCATGGTCCGCTCGTAATGTTGGCAACCTTTTTACAATCTCTTGTCTGTTTTTTATTCTTGAATAGATGGCATGAACTTCGTCCCATTGACTAGGCTGACCTTCTTTTTGTATAAATGCAATACGCTCTAAATCAATTTGTTGAGCTTTTTTAAAAGCTTCTTCCAAAACAGCAATCTGGTTTTGTTTGCTTGGATTCTTGCGTAGTTTTTTTGCTGCTTTAGCAATGGCTGTGTCGTAATATCCATTACGTAAAGCCTTATCGGAACTCATGCACCCTTGTATAAAAAGAGCAATTAAAAAGTACAGTAGTAGTTTGTATTTCATGCTATATGCTTTATTAATAATATGGGTATTCAAAAAATAGGCCAAATAAATAATTACTCTATCAATAGATTACATCCTCTCAGATCACTGTTGTCTATTCGTCCCATTACTTCAAAGGTTCCATTTTTGTACGTTTTTCCAAGGTCTTGGGTTGCAATAAAACAGCATGAGTTTACATTAGCAAGGTCAATGATATTTAGTGCTCCCGTTGTTTCTAAAGGTAAAATAGAAAGTGGATCATATGCATCACGTACTAAAACTTTCATCCAAGGTGGGGATTTAAAAATCCCATTGCCTTTTGAGTAGGCCTGAGAAAGCAACTCGGTCATTCCATATTCAGAGTGAATACTTTGTACTTGAAATTTTTTGCATAGCAGGGTATGTAATTCGTTGCGGGTTAGCTCTTCTCTTCTTCCCTTCATCCCACCGGTTTCCATTACAACTAAATTTTTAGAAACATCTTTTTTAAAAGTAGGGTTAAGCATATCAAGCAATGCAAAGGAAACACCAAATAAAAGTACTTTTTGTTTTTTTTCTAATAGGCTTTGCAGCACTTGTAAGATTGTTTCGTCTTTTGCATTGTAGAATGAACTGTATTTGTTTTTACTCCTTACGATCATATCCTTTGCCATGTATAGCAAGGAAGAGCTTCTATTTTCGTAATAAGAAGGTAATAGTGCCAGCACAGCATATCCTTTTATATCGCCATAAAAAATCTCAAAACCTTTTCTAAAGCTTGTTTCATATATGCTAATATCACTTACATAATGATGGCTTCTTTCCATACCCGTTGTTCCGCTGCTGAGGAAAACAGTTGGTGATAGTGAGTCATTTGTAATAACCTTATGTTTTTTGAAAAATTCTATAGGTAGAAAAGGGATCTGGGAAATTTTTTTTATGCTTTCAATGTTAATGCCTAACAGATCAAGATAAGAACGATAAATGGAGTTATTCTTGGCTTGATGATTAAAAACGGTGAGCGCGTTTTTTTCAAATGCCGATACAGTCTTTATTGAAAAAATAGAGCTTTCCTTCACAGCAAACTAAAAATCAAAAGCAGGAGTTTCTACAACATTGCTCTTATGTTTAGCAACATCATACATAAATATCTCATACTTTATTCTGTTATGTGCTTTTAAAAAAGGACTCTGCTTAGCAAAAATCAATCCTTTCGCCGGTTCGCTTTTGTCTTCCGGAGGTAAGATGACAGGTACTCGATAAAAGAATTTCAATGTATCAAAAGGTGGTAGAGGTGGAGTGCGATCGTAGGGAAGCCATTTTCCGCTTGCAGCATCCCAATAATAATAGACCATACATAAATTCCCTGTTTTAAATGTATTAGTGTCAGTAGGTTCTAAACCAATATCTCCTTCATTGTCTGTAAAAGAAAGCACTATTTCTATGGAATCCGGATTAGCACTGTTGCCATACCTGATCATGTCTTTATATTCTATTACCGGCTCAGAAGGATAGGTAGGTTTCTTCACACAAGAAAAAAGAGCCGCCACTAAAAAAAAGAAAAATAAATATGGAACGTAACGTTTCACAGGTAATGAATTACACAAATGTACTTAATTTATTTATAATTTTTTTCATGTATTTATACCTCTAATCCACTCTGCGTATTACATTTGCAAACTGTTCGAATAAAATTTACTCTCTCAATCTATGACCTTAAATCAATTTATCAAATCAAGTTTAGGCCAAAAAACAATAATGGCAGCGAGTGGCTTATTCCTGTGCGTGTTTTTGGTGGAGCATCTTTACACCAATTTACTCTTGTTTGCAAATGATGGCGGAATTGCCTTCAACGAAGCATCCCATAGCATGGTTCATAGCATTTTTATACGAATAGTGGAAGTATTGTTGTTTGTTGCCATTGCAGTTCATGTGGCACAAGCTATTTCCATCACCAGGCAAAATGCAAATGCGCGTCCTGTAAAATATGCAGTTTATAAAGTAAATGAAACTTCGTCTTGGTTTTCTCGAAACATGGGTTTAACCGGCAGTTTAATTTTCTTTTTTATTGTTGTACACCTCTGGCATTTTTTTGTTCCCTACAGAATTACCAATGAAGTAGGAGGAGATGGGCAAAATAACCTTGCCCAAGCTGTTAAGTATGCATTTCAAAATGGCTGGTATGTTTTAATATATGTAATCGGAATTTTATTTTTATCCTTCCATTTGAATCATGGTTTTCAATCAGCTTTTAGAAGCTTGGGATTAAACAATAAAAAATATGCGCCTGTTCTTTCTATTGCAGGAAGTGTTTTTGCTTTTGTAATAGTAGGAATTGGTTTTGCTTCTATGCCCATATTATTCTATTTTGGCATAGCTGGAACAACTTTTTAAATGACTTCAATTGAATTATGACAAAATTAAATTCTAAAATTCCCGATGGACCACTCGAAACAAAGTGGACCAAGTATAAATCTACTGTTCCGCTCGTAAATCCTGCCAACAAAAGAAGTATAGAGATTATTGTTGTAGGAAGTGGCCTGGCAGGCTCTTCTGCCGCTGCGTCACTTGCAGAAATGGGGTATCAGGTGAAATGTTTTTGTTTCCAGGATTCTCCACGCCGCGCACACTCCATTGCAGCGCAAGGTGGCGTTAATGCAGCAAAGAACTACCAGAATGACGGAGATAGTGTTTACAGATTATTTTATGATACAGTAAAAGGCGGAGATTATCGCGCACGTGAAGGGAATGTATATCGTTTAGCCGAAGTTTCTTCTAATATTATAGATCAATGTGTGGCACAAGGCGTTCCTTTTGCAAGGGAGTACGGGGGATATTTAAGTAACCGCTCTTTTGGTGGCACTCAAGTACAACGCACCTTCTACGCAGCCGGACAAACCGGTCAGCAATTATTGTTAGGGGCGTATTCAGCTTTAGAAAGACAGGTAGGCTTGGGTACAGTAAAAATGTATTCACGTCATGAAATGTTAGATATTGTAATGATCGA
>CAZCJN010000008.1:8257-21663 GCA_964498865.1 uncultured Bacteroidia bacterium | reverse complement strand
GATCACCAATCAAAACTTACGTTGATGAGTGAATCATTACGTAACGATGGAAGAATTTGGGTGCCTAAGAAAAAAGGAGACACTCGTAAAGCCAATGAAATTGCGGAAGAAGAAAGAGATTATTATTTGGAAAGAAGATACCCTGCTTTCGGAAATTTAGTTCCGCGTGACGTTGCATCGCGAGCTGCTAAAGAGCGTTGCGACGAAGGATATGGAGTAGGTACTTCTAAGATGGCTGTATATCTGGATTTTGGTGCTGCCATTGAACGCTATGGAAAAGTGCAAGCCAACAAGTTGAACTTACATAACCCATCAAAAGAAAAATTAATTGAACTCGGAAAAGAAGTAGTAAAAGAAAAATACGGAAATCTATTCGACATGTATGCTAAAATTACAGGTGAGAATCCGTATGAAACACCAATGAGAATTTACCCTGCTGTTCACTATACGATGGGTGGACTTTGGGTGGATTATGATCTGATGACTACTATCCCCGGTTTGTATGCTTTAGGGGAAGCCAACTTTTCAGATCATGGAGCTAACCGCCTTGGTGCATCAGCACTTATGCAGGGTTTGGCAGATGGTTATTTTGTAATTCCATATACTATTGGTCAATATTTATCGCAAGACATTCGTACAAAAGCAATCCCCACTACTCATGAAGCCTTTGTGCAAGCAGAAAAGAAAGTTCAGGACACATTGGATAAACTGATGAATATAAAAGGCACAAAATCGGTCGATCATTTTCATAAAAAACTTGGAAAAATAATGTGGGATAAATGCGGAATGGCTCGTAATGAAAAAGGATTGATGGAAGCTATTGTGGAAATATCTGCTTTAAGAGAAGAGTTTTGGAAAGACGTTCGCATACCCGGCTCACAAAACGAATTAAACCTTGAATTGGAAAAAGCCATGCGTGTTGCCGATTTCATAGAATTAGGAGAACTAATGTGTAAAGATGCACTTCATAGAAAAGAGTCATGTGGTGGGCATTTTAGAGAGGAATATCAAACTGAAGATGGAGAAGCAAAACGTGATGATGACAATTTTACCTATGCTGCCGCTTGGGAAATGAAATCGGTTGGCGTGTGGGAATTACATAAAGAAGACTTGAACTATCAGGTAGTTCATCCAACACAACGTAGTTATAAATAGTGATAAGTCGCAATCAAAAAAGTAAAACTGAATTATGAATCTTACTCTAAAAATCTGGCGCCAAAAAAATAACAAAGACAAAGGCGGATTTGTTACTTATAATGTCAAGGATATTTCATCGGATATGTCTTTCCTTGAAATGTTCGATGTACTTAACGAGCAGTTAATCAATAAGGGTGAAGAACCGGTAGCTTTTGATCACGATTGTCGCGAAGGTATTTGCGGCATGTGCTCTATGTTCATTAACGGACGCGCACATGGACCTTGGCAAGGAACTACTACCTGTCAGTTGCACATGCGCGCCTTCAAAGATGGGGATACCATTACCGTTGAACCGTGGAGAGCAAAAGGATTTCCTGTTGTAAAGGATCTAGTCGTAGATCGTTCTGCTTTCGACCGTGTAATTGCTGCAGGAGGATTTGTTTCGGTAAATACAGGCAATGCAAAAGATGCCAATAATATACCTGTTCCAAAACCGGATGCGGATGAATCTTTCGCCGCCGCCGCTTGCATAGGTTGTGGTGCTTGTGTGGCTTCTTGCAAAAATTCTTCTGCTATGCTTTTTGTATCAGCCAAAGTTTCTCAATTAGCGTTGTTGCCACAAGGAAAAATAGAAGCCAGTCAACGCGTACAAAGAATGGTAGCCCAAATGGACGAAGAAGGTTTTGGTAATTGTACTAATACCGGAAGTTGTGAAGCAGAATGCCCTAAAGAAATTTCATTATCTAATATTGCTCGCATGAATAGGGAATATATGATATCCAATTTGACAGAATAAATGTCCATCCTTATTTCCTTCCCGAAAGGGAAGGGGATATGTAAAATATATTTTAGCCCGACTATTCTCTTGGTTCATTAGAGTATAAAATAGATGGATTATTCTATTTTGTAAAATCTTCATTTTTAAATTATCAAATTGATTTATTTTTGAAGATGGCAAGAACAAAACAGCAAAACAGAACACCAACGCAGCCTGTGCCATTGCCATCAAACAATAGTGTAGAGAGTTACCAACGATACTTTCTCCCTTTTATACTGTTTCTAACGTTCTTTATTTTTCTTCCCTCTCTGCAAAACAAGTTTGTGAACTTAGATGATACCCAGTATGTATTAGAAAATGCTGTTATTAAAGAGATTAATATAGATAACGTTAAATCTATTTTTTCCGAACAGTTTGTAGGTAATTATCAACCGCTGACCATACTTAGCTATATGGCAGATTATAAGTTTTTTGGATTAAACCCGTTTGGCTGGCATTTAATCAATTTAATTTTTCATTTACTCAACACCACTCTTGTTTTTTTAATCGTTCAAAAATTAGTTTCCAAATACAATGAAAAGTATATTTATTGGATTCCGACCATTACATCTTTACTTTTTGGAATTCACACCCTACATGTAGAATCTGTTGCTTGGGTCTCCGAGAGAAAAGATGTATTGTATGCTTTTTTCTTTTTATCGGCCTTGCATATATATGTAGCAACTTTGATCAGAGAGAAAACCATTTCTTTTTTAAAAACAGCTATTATTTTATTTCTCTTTTTACTGTCCCTTCTTTCTAAAGCTCAGGCTGTAGTACTGCCACTGGTTTTCTTTTTAATTGATTTTTTACTTCAAAGAACACTCAACAAAAGGGTTATTCTCGAGAAAATACCTTTTTTTCTTTTGGCAATTGCATTCGGCATACTTGCTATAAATGTTCAAGGCAAGGCGGGAGCTATGCAAACTTTTCAGTATTTCCCTTTTTATGAACGTATTTTATTTTCTTGCTATGCATTGGTAATGTATTTCTATAAACTTATTCTCCCGATCAATCTTTCTTGTTTTTACCCATATCCCGAAACCAATGATAAAATAAATACGGTTTGGGTATATATAAGTCCTTTTATTCTGATCGTTCTAGCATTTTTGACTTGGATGTATTTACGAAAATCAAAAATTGTTTTGTTCGGCATTGGCTTTTTTATGCTTACCATAGTTCTTGTTTTGCAGTTGTTGCCTGTAGGAGATGCACTTTATGCTGATCGCTACACTTATATTCCTTCCATAGGATTATTTTTTATTGCTGCCCATTATCTTGTACCACATTTTAAAAATAAATTGGTTGTTGTGGCAACACTTATTTATCTAGGATTTTTATGTGTTTTTTCTTTTAATCGTAGCCGGGTTTGGTATGATAGTATTACGCTCTACAATGATGCCATAGGAAAAGGATACAAGGCTGCTATTCTTTATAACAATCGGGGAGCAGCTTTTACCGATATAAAAGACAATGAAAACGCCATAAAAGATTTTACTTCGTTAGTAGAGCTTAAGCCCCGCTATCCGAACGGATGGAAAAATAAAGGTTTGGTACATGAACGTCTAGAACAAAAAGAAGAAGCCATACAGGCTTTTACGGAAGCTATCAACTATTTTCCCAGCGATCACGTAAATTATTTGAGACGAGGTACTTTATATCTTAATAGAAATGATTTTGAAAATGCCATAAAAGATTTTTCTAAGATTATAGAATTAAAGCCCAACGATGGGGAAGGATATTATGCTCGATCTGAAGCATATGGGAAAAGCAATAGGCTTAACGAAGCCTTGCATGATATTAATAAAGCCATAGAACTCTCTCCTGATAATGGACAAGCTTATAATAACAGGGGAATAATTTATAGCATGAGTGGTAAGTATCAGGAAGCCATCAGTGATTTTACAAGATCATTACAATTAAAACCTGATAATATAAGTGCCTACGGAAACCGATCATTGGCCTATAAAGGAATGGGAGATTACGAAGCTGCATTAAAAGACATTCTTACAGCAAAAGAAAAAGGAATGCAGGTGGATGAGAGCCTCATCAATTCTCTAAAAAAATAGATTATGAATCAGCCCGGTTATTGCTTGTAGTCTTTGTCTTGATTTTGTTGGTTCACTTTTTTTGTTGTATTGCCTGTTGTATTCTTTTTTAAAACTATCCAGAGCAAGCCCACGTTCTGAAATTCTTTGTTTCCATGAGTAATTTATGCCGTTGCTGTCATTTTGAACTAAGGTGAAAGAGTTCACTTTTAAATATTCAGCAAAACAAAGATAGAGCAACTTATTATCGCCCCATCTTTCTTTACAAAATCTGTATACATCGTTATATGAACTATAATTTTCTTTAAGAAATAGAAAAAGTTCATCGAGCTTTTCGATATTTCTAATTTCTAAAAGAGGTAACTTAATATCTTCGATTGTGCCCAGTTTATCCAATTGAATATTATGTGTTGGTTGGTAACTAGAAGTAAGCATGTTAGTTAGTTTTAATTATTTACTTTTTACTTTGATTTTACAAATCCAAGCCGAATGTTTATTATTCATTCGACTTGGTTTGTATTTGTTTCATGGGGCCTACTCTTTATAGGATTTTCGGCATACTCCTTTTTTGTCATGGATAGAGACAATTGCTTCCGATTACTGTATTCGCTACTAACTGAACTACTCCATTGTCACTTCCGGTATTAATTTCTATTCGCAATTCTTTTTTGAAGAAAAGAGGCTCATTATATTGTATACTTAAACAATCCACAACCCCCTTTACTAGTTTGATGCCTGAGTTATTTTGTTCGTCCATGCCGATGTTATCGGCTGCGGCATAAGTAATGGCTACCACATTTACACCATCAATGAAAAGAGCTACCTGCGTGATATCATTACTGCCACCTTGTTTGGTAATATGGGCAGCTACAAATACTCCGGGCCCTTCTTGTTTAATGAGATCAAATTTTTTATTGGTTCCGGGATTGGTTTTTAAACCTTGTACCCGTCTTGGTTGAATAATCATGATTTTTGTGTTTTATGGCGCCTACTCTTTGTGGGATTTTCGGCATACTCCCTTTGCTTTATGAAACAAAGATGGACATGCAAAGCAGGAGAATAAAACGGGTTTCGACATAAAGGATAAATCATCTTATGGTTTTCTGCAAATCATATATCCCCCTAACCAGTTCAAAAATAAATTTGGTAAAATTTGCCAACATCTATCTGAAATAAGCAATTTTTGCAAATTCTTTTAGGCCTATTATTATTTTTCATTAAAAATAAGAACGATATTTTTTTAATAAAATGACTCTTCTTTGTACTTCTTTAAATAACAAATTGAAAACTTGTCTGTTTCTCCGCCGTGTAGTCAAAACTAATGCTTAGTGAGAAATTGCTTTTTACAAGTAGACGAATAGATTTTACATTTTTTTGCAAGGGCAGGGTTTTCCCTGAAGATTATCCATAGGGATAGCTTCCTAGTTATAAGTAACGGAAATGGAATGAATCTTTCAGAATAATAAAAAACAATATTAATTATCTAAACAAGTACGTATTGCTTCTGCCACTGCTTCAGGCTGTTCTTCCTGAGGGAAATGGCCAGATGATTCTAATTTTATTGTCTTTGAGTTTGAAAATCCTGAAACAAATTTTTCCAGGTATGGAGGTTTAATTACTGGGTCTTTCATTCCCCAAATAAATAATGTAGGCTTAGCAGATAAGGATTGTTTTTTATTCCATAATTCTTCAAACCAATCTTGATCATTGAGCAATGATTTTGCAAAAGCCAATGCTCCTTGGCGTTGTGTTTTATCAGCAAAAGGCAAAGTGTATTGCTTTATTAGTTGTTTAGATAGCTTTTTATCCCCGAAAGCTTTTGGCATAATAAACTTCGGTGAGAAATTCAAATACAGATATAAGAAGGGGAGCAATGGACTTTTTAAAATCTTACTTAGTTTTATAAAATCAGCATCTGTTTTAGAGCTCCAAAGCCAAGAGTTTAGTATAACTATATTTTTAATTTTTTCAGGGAATTTTATGGCAACATCCAGCCCGATAGGCCCGCCAAAATCATGAACCACTAGAGTTATATTCTCAAGCTTCCTTGCCAGGATAAATTTTTCTAACGTACGACTATGATTTTGTGTTGAGTAATTATACGCCTCCGGCTTATCTGATAAGCCAAACCCAATATGGTCCATAGCTATACATCTATAAGAGGATCTTAATTTTTTGATCACATTCCTATAGTCAAAGCTCCATGAAGGTGTGCCATGGATAAAAAGAATTGTATCGCCCTTCCCTTCATCTATGTAATGAAGCCTATATTCATTAACGTCAAAATAATTTGATTGAAATGGGTATTCATTTTTATCAAGCCAGCTATACTTCATAATTTATTATTTATTTTTCCCCAATCAGCCTTATTAATTTGAAAAATATAATTAAGATTATTTTGTTCCCCGTAATAAGCTACATTTTGCTCACCTACCTTTTTCATTCCTAACTTTTCCATTGCTTTTTGAGAACGAATATTATTAGCACCCACATGAAAAATAACAGAATCTACGTAGTTAAAAATATAATCGAGCATTAATGTTTTTAATGCTTTATTATATGCTTTCCCCCAGCACTTACGGGCAAAAAAGGTATAACCGATTAAGATGGATCTTCTATTTTCATCATAATCATAAAAACGTGAACAGCCTATAGGCTCATGTGTTTTAGCATCCAAGACTAAAAATGCACCCTTGGATTCAATAGCGCCTTCAAAATAATTTTTAAATATTTCCTTTTGATAACGATTTTTATTTGGATGTTGTTCCCAAATTAATGGGTCAGATGCTACTTCATAAAGCTTTTCGAAGTCACCTGCTTTCAGTGGTTGTATTTTTACAATGTCGGTTTCTAAAACAGGTTGTAAGTCTATAGTTGAAGCAATCATAGATTCTATATAATTAATTACCTCCAAATATACTATTCAAATATAATTTCATTGAATATCCATTACTTTTACAATGATGAGAAGCAGCATTATATTTAAGATAAGCGATATAAATCTATTTAAGACCCAACTAACATTTTTTGTTTCTTCTGAACATAATTTTTGTTTGCTGGATAGTAATGAATCACTCTATTCGAATAATGAGCTTATCGCAGGCATAGGTAGTATAGGTGAGTTAATGAACTCCTCCGATTCATTTAACTCTTTAGCACAATTTCATAAAACTACAAAGGACTGGCTTTTTGGTTTTTTCTCATACGATCTAAAAAATGAAATAGAAAACCTTCAATCAAATCATTTTGACGGAATAGGTTTCCCAACAATTCATTTTTTTCAACCCAGATATGTATTTGTTCTGAACAACCATACCATAACCATTTTATTTTTAAGTGCTTTTGATTCGGCACAAACAGTAACCGAGCTTTTTGATCGAATTAATTCTTTTGAAGCACCTCCTATTTCTTCCGTGAGATTAAAAAATATTAAAGAACGAACTAGCAAGTCAACCTATATAGATAATGTATCTAAAATTTTAAGTAACATTCATAAGGGAGATATTTATGAAATGAATTATTGTATAGAATTTTTTTCAGATCATGCCGAGATTGATCCTGCTCAAGTTTTTTTAAAACTTAACAATGTTACCAAATCTCCATTTTCTACTTTCATGAGAAGTGGGGATAAGTATTTAATATGCTCCAGTCCTGAGCGCTTTTTACGAAAAGAAAATGATAAAATTATCTCCCAACCAATAAAAGGGACCATAAGAAGGGGAGAGACACCCCGTGAAGATGATGACTTAATGCAAAAACTTAAAAATAGCGACAAAGAGAAGAGTGAGAATGTGATGATTGTGGATTTAGTGAGAAACGATTTATCTCGTACCTGTACTAATGTTCAGGTAAGTGAACTTTTCGGCGTTTATACTTTTAATAAATGGCATCATATGATTTCTACCATAACAGGCAAAAAGCAAGGCTCATTTCCTTTTACAGATGTTATTAAAAATACTTTCCCTATGGGATCTATGACCGGCGCACCAAAAATAAGAGCCATGCAATTAATAGAACAATATGAAGATGCAAAACGAGGTTTATATTCAGGTGCCGTTGGCTATATTACTCCTGACGAGGATTTTGATTTTAATGTGGTTATAAGAAGCATCTGCTATAATGCTTCAAAAAATTATCTTTCTTTTCAGGTCGGGGGGGCCATTACCTCTAATTCCATTCCGGAAAAAGAATACGAAGAGTGTCTTTTAAAAGCAAAAGCTATATTTGAGACCTTAGCTTAAAGAGAATTATTCCTTATATGCTCAAAGAATTTAACTCATTTATTATCAAAGAAAAACTTTTTAATAAAGAAGACAAAGTTCTTTTGGCTGTTAGCGGAGGTATTGATTCTGTGGTTATGTGTGATTTATTCTATAAATCTAAATTTAGTTTTGATATTGCTCACTGTAATTTTAATTTAAGAGGAGAAGAATCCGATACAGATCAGCAATTCGTGATAGAGTTAGCTAAAAAATATGGAGTCATTGCTCATCATAAAACATTCAATACCGATTCTTATTCTAAAAAGAAAGGAATCTCCATTCAAATGGCTGCTCGGGATTTACGATATGAATGGTTTAATACGCTGCTAAAGGAAAAAAAATACAAATGCATTGCTATTGCTCATCATCTCGATGACTCCATCGAAACATTTTTTATAAATATTTTGCGAGGAACGGGTATCGCAGGTTTACAAGGAATAGCAGTAAAGCAGGGTAATATTATTCGTCCGCTCCTTTTCGCTAATAAAAAAATGATTCAGGATTATGTGCAAGAAAATAAACTTATTTGGAGGGAGGATGCCAGTAATCTAACGGATAAATACATACGCAATAATATTCGCCATAACATTATTCCCTCTTTAAAGAAATTAAATAAGGGATTTGAAAAAACTATTTTAAAAGAACTCTCCTATTTTAAAGATGCAGCTGATATTTTTAAAAAATTCATAGAAGAAAAGAAAAAAGAGATTGTTATAGATAATGGAAAAGATATTTTACTCAACATACAAAAGCTGAAAGAAAGTGAGTATGCCAAAACTATTTTGCACGAAGTTTTGCGCACCTATGATTTTACTCCTGAGACAACGGAACTTATTGCTAAGCGAATGTATACTACTGCTGGTAAAAAATTTCTTTCTCCTACTTATCGTTTAATAAAAGACAGAGATTTTTTTATTTTATCTCCTTTAACTGCTTTATTAAAGACCAATGATAAAGAAATTTATTTCCTGAATGAAGACGAAAAAGAATTCAGTAATCAATTTTTACATTTGAAAATAGAAATAATGAAAGGCACTCTTTCAGATGTAAAAGATAAAAGTAAGCTAGTTGCTTATCTTGATTATGACAAATTGGATTTCCCACTCATCATTCGTAAATGGAAGAAAGGAGATAGCTTCTACCCATTGGGTATGAAAGGAAAGAAAAAGCTCAGTGACTTTTTTATAGACAGTAAAATACCTGTAAATGATAAAGAAAACACCTGGATACTTGAATCCGATCAAAAAATCGCATGGATTGTAGGTCATCGCATTGATAATCGCTTTAAAATTAAACCTTCCACTAAGAGAATCTACAAAGCTATTTTATCTATTAAGGCCATGTAGCGAAGCCTATTTAATTCTCGTCTATTCTTTTCCTCCATTCGTCTAAATGGCCCTAACTATATTAACCGCTTAGCGTTAATAATTAAAAATCAAACTATATGGGATATCCAGCAATTTCTACGGTTGAAAAAGAAGAAATCAGTCATTTGAACTTTCCTAGCAAAGAAGTACTGAAGACAAGAGAAGAAATAGAACAAAGAAGAATAGATTTAGAACGAGCGGTTGTCCTGGGTAATACATATAAGGGCAAGACAAAAATAATTTTTGAAGATAGCGGTTCTATTTGCCAAATAGAAACGCATCTATGGGGACTTACTGATACAAGAGTAATTCTTAAACAAGGTATTGTCATACCTATACACCGAATTCGTGAGGTAAAACTCTAATAAAGGCAATTCCTACCCAATACAAATTGGGTATGGAGTTTTTCATGGGGATAGGCCGCTTGAGGGATCAGGCGGCTTTTTTTATTTTATTAAACTAAGCTTTAACATATTGGTTCTTCCTTTTTCAGCTAAGGGCATACTGGCAGTATTAATAATTAAATCACCTGTTTTTACATGCCCTTCTTTTTTAAGGAATTTTTTTAAATCTTCCATGGTTCGATCAGTACTTTCATACTTGTTGTAATAATATCCTCTTACTCCCCAAACTAAGCTAAGGGTGGTGAGTAAGGAACGATTATCCGTGAAAACAAAAACATTTGCTTTTGGTCTGTGACTTGAAATCTTATAAGCGGTGTAACCTGAGTTGGTCATCGTAATAATAGCGGTAACTGGCGCATGTTTCGCCATTACACAAGCATTATAACAAATAGAATCGGAGATAAAAGTGGGAGATTTAAGTGCAGGAGAATGTTCTCGAAAATAAATCCTGTTTTCATTTTCTACGGTGCTAATTATTCTCTGCATAGTATCAATTACTTCTACCGGAAATTTCCCCACTGAGGTTTCTGCACTTAGCATAACGGCATCAGCTCCATCCATAACTGCATTAGCTACATCGTTTACTTCAGCTCTTGTTGGAGAAAAATTTTCTATCATGCTTTCCATCATTTGAGTTGCAATAATTACGGGGCGGGATGCGTTAATGCATTTATCTACGAGCATCTTTTGTATAAGGGGAACTTGTTCCATAGGCATTTCAACCCCTAAATCACCACGGGCAACCATAATTCCGTCTGCCATCTCAATGATCTTATCAATTTCTTTTAATGCTTCTGGTTTTTCTATTTTAGCTATTACACGTGCGTATTTTTTATGCTGAAGAATTGTTTTTTTCAAATCTATTACATCTGCCATGGAACGTACAAAAGAAAGACCTATCCATTCTATGTTATTTTCTAAAGCAAATTTCAGGTCATTATGGTCTTTTTCTGTAAGGCATGGAAGCGATATTTTGGTGTTTGGAAGATTAACTCCTTTATTAGAGCTAAGCAGCCCTCCTTGAATAACTTTTGCAGTAACTAAATTTTTCTTGTTAGTACTTATTACTTTTAAAAGAAACTTGCCATCGTTAATTAAAATATTTTCTCCCGGAGTAACGTCTGCCGGGAAATGTTTGTAATTGATATATAATTTAGATTCATCACCCATGCATTCTTCGCTTGTAAACGAAATAATAGATCCCTTTTTTAGAAAGATCGAATTATCTTTAACTTTTCCTATTCTGATTTTAGGACCTTGCAGATCCGCAAGAATGCCGATGGACGTGTTTAACTCTTTATTAAGGTGCCGTATGGAAGAAATGATCTTTTTTACATCGTCATAGGAGCCATGAGAGAAATTAATTCTAAATATATCAACCCCACCCTGCATCATTTTTTTCAAAATTCTTTCCGGGGCAGAGGCCGGACCTACAGTGGCAATTATTTTTGTTTTATTGTATTTTATCATATGATATAATGTGTTGTTAAAATATAAAAAGGTCTTTGGATTTTATTTTTTCAACTGGAATTTCAAAAGCAGTTTGTATAAACCCAACTTCTTTTATTTTTTTTATGACAGAGTTTTTTTCAATATATGCTGCTTCTCCTTGAATGATTAAAAGATAATCGGCTTGTTTGTATTCAGTCACTAATAATTTATTATTCGTTTTATTGGCAATCACCTTGTAGCTTGTTATTTTAGATTCATCGTGAAAAGAAAAAACAGGGAATAATGTTTTTTCCCTCCTTCCTTTTTCAACTAGCTCTATGTCATTATCCTTGCTAAATGCAGATTGCAATTGATTGTTAAGTGCCCAGCATAAACGGTAGGGTTTTTCATGACAAGAAATACCTAAAACAATAAAATTATAATCGTGTTTTATATGTAGCTTTTTTGTAGCAGCCATTTTATATGGCAAACTTAGCGGAAAGCATCAAATGAAAAATAAAATCAGTATTAATTATTGTTTGGTATAGCCTAATTTTCGCCTAACGCGATTCAATACTTCATGAGCAACGCCCCTTGCTTTAGAGGCACCATGTAAAAGCTTTTTTTCTAATTCCTGTTTGTCATTCATGTATAAATTGAAAGCTTCACGTTGTTTAGAGAATTTATTAAGAATAAGTTCAAACAAGGCGGTTTTAGCATGGCCATATCCATACCCTCCTTTTGAATAATTATTTTTCATTTCGTTTATTTGAGCTGCATCTCCCAGCAACTCATATAGTCGAAATACATTGCATGTGTCCGGATTTTTAGGGAGCTCTAAAGGGGTAGCATCTGTGATAATGCCCATCACTACTTTCTTTAATTCTTTTTCAGGAAGAAAAATATTTATGTAATTGTTATATGACTTACTCATTTTTTGACCATCAGTTCCGGGTATGATCATCACGCGTTCATCAATCATTGCCTCCGGAATTACAAATGTTTCTCCGTATTGATTGTTGAATGCTGAAGCGATATCACGTGTCATCTCTAAGTGTTGCTTTTGATCTTTTCCTACCGGAACAAAGTGAGCATCATATAAAATAATATCTGATGCCATTAATACAGGATAAGTAAAGAGTCCGGCATTTACATCTGAAAGTCTGCCCGATTTATCCTTAAAGGAATGTGCATTTGCCAGCATAGGGAAGGGAGTAAAGCAAGACAAATGCCATGCTAATTCACACACTTCTGCCACATCGCTTTGGCGGTAAAAAGTATTTTTATCAATATCAAAACCAAAGGCAAGCCATGCTGATGCTGTTGCATAGGTATTATTTTGCCTTAGCTCAGCGTCTTTAATGGTGGTGAGTGAGTGTAGATCGGCAATGAAGAAAAAAGAATCGTTTTCTTTCTTTTTAGACTGTTCTATAGCTGGAATAATAGCACCTAGTATGTTTCCGAGATGTGGAACCCCTGTGCTTTGAACGCCTGTTAAAATACGTGCCATATAAAAATATCATATAGGTCTTCTTAATACCTATCTATTTTATTGCATTTTTTTCTTTCCACAACTGATTAAATGACTTTGGAGCCACTTTTGGAAGTTCGCGTTTACTACCCCACTGTTTTTTAAAGAATTGGTTCAGCATAAAATTTTTCAACATAGCTCCACCTTTATCCATCATGCTTCTTTTCATCATAGCTTTTTTCCAAAATACCCAGGTAATATTTTCTGTCGTGGTAGATAGCTTTTCTTTAACTGCATCACGACGATTATATAAAAGTAACTTGTGCAAATCGATTTTAACAGGGCACACTTCGGTACATCTTCCGCAAAGAGAAGAAGAATAACTTAAATGTTTGTATTCTTTCATACCCCATAATTGAGGAGTAAGAACTGATCCTATAGGACCGCTATAGGGAGAAGCATATGTATG
>CAZCJN010000008.1:0-8157 GCA_964498865.1 uncultured Bacteroidia bacterium | reverse complement strand
GCAATGTGAACTTTTGGAAATGCCATGGATAGCCATGCATTCCCTTCATTTTCTGTAAGAGCAACGGCTCCAATATCAGCAACAAGAAAATTACCACCTGTAATACCTGCTTCCGCAGCAACGTATTTCTCTCTGAGGAACTGTCTTACATAAGCAGTAATCTCTGCAGGAGTATAGTTTTCAGGTGTTCCTTTTACTTCATGAAATGTTTTTGCAACATCTTCTTTAGAAAGATGCATAGCAGGAGTGACTATATGATAGGGAGCTTCCTTCCTTAGCTGAACAATAAATTCTCCTAAGTCAGTTTCAAGAGATTCTATGTGTTCTTTTTCAAGGGCTTCATTCAAATGGATTTCTTCCGTAACCATGGATTTTGATTTAACCACGGTTTTTGTATTAAAGCGCTTAAGTATTTTTACTATTTCCTGATTGGCTTCCTCAGCATCGCGGGCCCATATTACTTTTCCGCCTCGTTTAATGAAATTAGCTTCGAATTCTATAAGGTATTTATCGAGATTGTCAATTACTTTAGCTTTAAGAAAAGAAGCTCTTTCACGTGCAAGTTCAAGGTTGGAGAATTGTTTTTTTCCATCAATTACTTTTTTGTCGTACTGAGAGATATTGAATGTAAGTTTTCTGCGATGCTCGGGATCAAATGCCTTTGTAGTTGCGTCTTGAATAAACTTTTCTGCAATTGTACTCATATTACCAAGCTATATATTGTTGTTCGGCTAAACCCGAATAGCAACATGTATTATTTCTTCTTTTTTTCTGTTTTCTCAATTCGTAGTCCAACATCCATGATAAACGGAATTTGCTTTGTTCTCATGGCGTGCTCATATTCAAAAGTGTATTTACCCGTTAAAGGGAATTTTACATTTGATTTCCAGAGAATGCTGTTATCCCAAATATCGCCCATGCCGCTTCCCTTCCATTTTCCACTGGGGTCAGCAAAAACACATTCCAGAGTATCTTTTGCTATTTTTTCGTTAGGAAATTTTATTGTAATGAAAAGGTATAAGTTGGCATAAGGATAGTGACTGGCGTGTCGCACGTTTACATAAAAATTGTGCAGGGATGTAGTATCATCAATCATTACCTCAAAGGGAAGCTTGTTGCTTGCATCCCAAGTATAGTCCGGGATTTCTGTATTTTCTTCATATACACGATTTCTGTCACATGAAGTGAAAAAAGCAATAGTTGATAAGAATAAAAAAAGAAAGATACTATTTATAAAACCCCTCATCTGCGATTGCGATTATAGTTATTTCTGTTACGGTTTCTATTGCTGTTTCGGTCGCGGTTTTTATTTTTATCAAAACGAGAAATACTGTCTTGCCCCACCACGTTTTGATAGTCAGGTTCTTTTACTTTAGGAGTGTTTAAAGGAACAGCGACTCTCATTTCCTCAGGTTTTTTGCCCGCCTTATTCATTGCAATTATCTCCTTAACACGTTCTACAGAAAGCGGAATAAAAACACTTCTATCGTTTTCGTGTACATACCAAATGGTGCGTTTGAAAATATCTGTTTTCATATGAAATGCCCTGCCACCTTGTGTTTCCAAAGGGGTTTCCGTATTTGGGAAATCTTTAACAGCATCCATATATGCATCTAATTCATAGTTGAGACAGCACTTTAGTTTTCCGCACTGACCGGCTAACTTTATCGGATTGATAGAAAGTTGTTGATAACGAGCAGCAGTTGTGTTAACCGATCTAAAATCGGTCAGCCAAGTAGAACAGCATAGTTCTCTGCCGCAATCACCTATTCCGCCTACGCGGCTGGCTTCGTAGCGCAGAGCAATTTGCTTCATTTCTATTCGTACTTTAAATGTGCCTGCAAAATCTTTTATCAGTTGACGGAAGTCTACTCTCCCTTCAGCAGTATAGTAAAATATAGCCTTGCTTTTGTCGCCTTGATATTCAACATCTGATATTTTCATTTCCAATTTCAATGCTTTTGCCATGGTGCGGGCTTTCATCATGGTTTCTTGCTCTAATGCCTGTGCTTCTTTCCATTTATCGATATCGGTTTGTTTTGCAATGCGAAATATTTTTTTTATTTCGGGGGAGTCGAATCCTACATTTTTCTTTTTCATTTGGGTGCGAACGAGCTCTCCGGTTAAAGAGACAATCCCTATATCATGCCCAGGTGATGCTTCGGTTGCAACTACATCGCCTATTTTTAGTTTAAGCTGACCACCGGTATTGCGGTAAAATTCCTTTCTTGAGTTTTTAAAACGAACTTCTACACAGTCGAATAATTTTTGTGAAGAAGGAAGTTCAACATCGGCTAACCAGTCAAATACGTTGAGTTTATTGCAGCCACCAGCACCACAGGCACCATTATTACGGCAGCCACCCGGCAAACCGCCGCTGGCAGTACCACATCCTCTTCCTGTTGAACAACCACTACAAGACATAAAACCTGCTTTATCGATTTAATTTTGAGAAATTTCTATAGTATGCAAACCTACTAATTTATTCCGTTGAATATTATTTGCCAGGATTCCTCTATTAAATGAATCTTCATATAAATTCTCTGTATCATATATACCTAAAAGTAGGTATATTTGCCTGTAGCATAGTTTAATCATTAATTGAATATGATAACCGTATCAGAAAACGCAAAACAAAGAGCTCTCTCTTTAATTAAAGAAGAGGGTAAACCTGCAGATACTTTTATCCGCGTAGGTGTGGAAGGTGGCGGATGTTCCGGACTTTCATATAAACTGGAATTTGATAATCAAATGAAGGAAGGCGATCAAGTTTTTGAAGATAAAGGAATTAAAATTGTGGTTGATAAAAAGAGTTTCCTCTACTTAATTGGAACGGAATTAGACTTTTCCGGAGGGTTAAATGGGAAGGGATTCGTTTTTAATAATCCTAATGCACAACGTACCTGCGGATGCGGTGAAAGCTTTGCGGTATAATAATCGAAGCAAAAATTTTTTGCTTTTTAAAATATTTGGAATAAATCTAAATAAGTAAATGGCGGATAAAAATGAAATATTAGAACAACACATTTCATCTGATTACAAGTATGGATTCACGTCCGATATTGAGATGGAAACTGCTCCTAAAGGATTGAATGAAGGTGTGGTAAGATTCATTTCACAAAAGAAGAAGGAACCGGAATGGATGTTGGAGTGGAGATTAAAAGCCTTTCGTTATTGGCTTACTATGGAAGAGCCGAAGCATTGGCCCCATATTTCGTATCCCTCAGTAGATTTTCAGGACATTATATATTATGCCGCCCCTAAACAAAAAAAAGAATTACAGTCGTTGAATGAAGTTGACCCTGAGCTTTTGAAAACATTTGAGAAGCTGGGAATTTCTTTAGAAGAACAAAAACGTTTAAGCGGGGTACAAAGCACCATTGCGGTAGACGCAGTCATTGATTCTGTTTCTGTAAAAACAACTTTTAAAGAAACCCTTGCTGAAAAAGGAATCATTTTTTGTTCCTTCAGCGAAGCAGTACAAGAATATCCCGACTTGATCAAAAAGTACATGGGTTCTGTGGTTCCTTATACTGATAATTTTTATGCAGCATTAAACAGCGCTGTTTTTTCAGACGGCTCATTTTGTTACATACCTAAAGGAGTCCGCTGTCCGATGGAGCTTTCAACTTATTTCAGAATAAACACGGCCGGTACAGGTCAATTTGAACGCACTCTTATTGTTGCAGACGAAGGGTCTTATGTTTCTTATTTAGAAGGTTGCACGGCTCCCATGCGTGACGAAAATCAATTGCATGCTGCAGTAGTGGAAATTGTAACTCATAAAAACGCAGAAGTAAAGTACTCTACAGTACAAAATTGGTATCCGGGAGACAAAGAGGGGAAGGGAGGTATTTACAACTTTGTTACGAAGCGAGGCATTTGTTTAGAAGAAAATTCAAAAATATCATGGACTCAGGTAGAAACAGGCTCTGCTATTACCTGGAAATATCCAAGTGTGATTTTAAAGGGTGATAACTCTGTAGGTGAATTCTATTCAGTTGCTGTTACGAATAATCACCAGCAAGCCGACACTGGAACTAAAATGATTCATATAGGAAAAAATACCAGAAGCACTATTGTTAGTAAAGGAATATCAGCAGGAGTAAGTAATAATTCTTACCGCGGGCTGGTTCGTATTAACAAAGGAGCAAAGAATGCTCGTAATTTTTCACAATGTGATAGTCTTTTAATGGGTAGCAAATGCGGGGCACATACTTTTCCGTATATAGAAATAAAAGATAAAACGGCCATAGTAGAACACGAAGCAACAACAAGTAAAATTGGAGAGGACCAACTATTTTATTGCAATCAACGAGGCATAGAAACTGAAAAAGCCATTGGTTTGATTGTGAACGGATACTGCAAGGAGGTTTTGAACCAGTTGCCAATGGAATTTGCTGTAGAAGCGCAAAAACTTTTGGCTGTATCATTGGAAGGTTCTGTAGGATAACAATAAAAATGCATATTATGTTAAAGATTAAAAATTTAAATGCGGGGATTTCAGGCAAAGAAATTTTAAAAGGCTTTTCATTGGAGGTAAAGGCCGGCGAAGTACATGCTATTATGGGACCTAATGGTTCAGGCAAGAGCACCTTATCCAATGTATTAGCAGGGAAAGAAGAATATGAGGTTACTTCAGGAGAAGTTACCTATAACGGAAAAGATCTTTTGGAAATGAGTCCTGAAGATAGGGCACGCGAAGGAGTATTTCTTGCATTTCAGTATCCGGTGGAAATTCCGGGAGTAAGCAATATTAATTTTTTGAAAACTGCGATTAATGAAATAAGGTCCTATAAAGGCATACCGCCTATTGAAGCAAAAGATTTTTTAAAGCTTATAAAAGAAAAACAAGCATTCGTAGAGCTGCAAGGTTCACTTGCAAACCGTTCTGTAAATGAGGGTTTTTCCGGAGGCGAGAAAAAACGCAACGAAATTTTTCAAATGGCAGTGTTAGAACCTTCACTTTGTATTTTAGATGAAACAGACTCCGGTTTAGATATAGACGCATTACGAATAGTAGCAAATGGTGTTAATAAATTACGTTCTAAAGACCGTGCTTTTATTGTCATTACCCACTATCAACGGTTGTTGGATTATATAGTGCCTGACTTTGTACACGTAATGTATGAAGGTAAGATCGTTAAATCGGGCACCAAAGAACTAGCTTTAGAGTTGGAAAAAAAAGGATACGATTGGGTAAAAAAAGAATTTGTAGCAGTTTAAATTTTTAAAATGAATCTCGTAAAAGAAAATAAAGCCATAGTGCCGTTACAGATTGAAAAAGAATTTGAAACGCTTTTCACAAAAAATTTCTCTTCCGAACCACAATGGAGTAAAGAAAGAAGAAATGAGTGCTTCAAGTATTTTTTACAAACAGGTATACCAAACCGCAAGAACGAGGAGTATAAATACACAGATACAAGAAAGCTTTTCTCGGATAAAATTACCACAAGTCCTAATGAGTCGTATAAGCTAACAAGTACTCTTACTCCCCTTAATAAAAATGCTATTCAAATCATCTTTGTTAATGGGATGTTGCATATGCCTATTAGTAAAAACACTTTACCAAAAGGGGTGATAATTGGGAGCTTGGCTGAACACCCGGATATTCGAAAGAAATATCTAAACCGTAGTACCGATACTTTTGTAAATCTTAATGCTGCTTTATGGACAGATGGTGCGCTTGTTTTTATCCCTGAAAACGTGCAGCTGGAACAAAATATAGAAATCATTAATATTATTAAGGATAGCAAAGAAGTATTAATCAGTCCTAGGCATCTTATAGTTGCAGAAAAAAACAGTGCTGTAAATATTATTGAACGAAATCTTGTTGAGCAGTCAAATAATAGCATAGTAAATAGTGTAACAGATGCTATATTGGAAGAAAATTCCAAACTTCGTTTTTATAAAGTACAATATGATTGCAAGAATGTGGCTTTAATTTCAGCTACTCACGTTATTCAAAGTAAAAATTCATTTTTTGATACAAACACCATTACATTAGATTCTGAATGGGTGAGGAACAATTTAACTATCGAATTGAATGGAACTAATTGCGAGTCGCATCTTAACGGATTATATGTAACAGACGGAAACAATCATATAGATAATCATACCTCTGTTTTACATAACGAACCTAATTGTCAAAGTAACCAACTCTATAAAGGAGTGCTTGACGGAAAATCTACCGGAATATTCAATGGAAAGATTTTCGTAAAACGAGATGCTCAAAAGACAAATGCTTATCAAAGTTCAAAAAATATTTTGCTGAGTGATGATGCTACGATTAATACTAAACCTCAGCTGGAAATATATGCCGATGATGTGAAATGTTCTCACGGTTCTTCTACAGGCAGATTAGATAAAGATGCGGTATTTTACCTTCGTACGCGAGGGTTAGGAGAAGAGCGCGCCAAACGTTTATTATTATATGCTTTTGTAAATGATGTATTAAATACTATTAAAGACGAATCTTTAAAAGCGCATTTAGAAGAATTAGTAAATGCACAATTAGAAAAATGATCACTGTAAAAAATAGTGCAATTTCTATCCTTGATTTTAGGAAAGATTTCCCTATTCTTTCCAAGCAGGTAAATGGCAAGCCGCTTATTTATTTCGACAGTGGGGCTACAGCGCAAAAACCCAAACAAGTTATTAATGCCATTACAAACTATTACTCTCAGCAGAATGCTAATATTCATAGAGGAGTACATACACTAAGTCAGGAAATAACTACAGCATATGAAAACGCAAGGATCACTATTCAAAAACATATTAATGCAAGGTATTCGCATGAAATAATTTTTACAAGTGGAACAACTGAGTCTATCAACCTTGTAGCAACTACATTCGGCAAGATATTTATTAATGCTGGCGATGAAATTATTGTTTCAGAGATGGAACATCATAGCAATATTCTACCCTGGCAACAACTTTGCGAAGAGAAAAAAGCAATACTAAAAGTTATTCCTATCAATGATAAAGGCGAATTATTGTTGGATGAATATAAACAGCTCTTATCACCCAAGACAAGGCTGATCGCCATTACACATGTTTCAAACACATTAGGAACGGTTAATCCTTTAAAAGAAATAATTTCATTAGCACACACTAAAAATATTCCCGTGTTAGTTGACGGAGCACAGGCTATTCCCCACATTAATGTAGATGTACAAGATCTAGACGCAGACTTTTATTGTTTTAGCGGACATAAAGTATATGCTCCCACGGGAGTAGGGATTCTTTATGGAAAAGAGAAGTGGCTCAGAAAATTACCTAATTACCAGGTTGGTGGTGGAACCATAAAAACTGTTTCGTTTACCAAAACTGAGTATGCCGATATTCCTCTTCGTTTTGAAGCCGGCACGCCGCATATAGAAGGAGGTATTGGTTTAGCATCGGCTATTGACTATATAAATGCAATCGGCTTGGGAAATATTTCTTCCTATGAGCATGAACTAACACAATACGCCACAGAAAAATTATTGGCGATAGACGGATTAAAAATTATTGGTAATTCTATAAATAAAGCAAGTGTAATTTCATTTGTATTAGATGGTATTCATCCTTATGATATTGGGGTTATACTGGATCAATTAGGAATTGCAGTACGTACAGGGCATCACTGTACGCAACCCCTCATGGATAAATATAAGATACCTGGAACTATTCGTGCTTCGTTGGCATTTTATAATACAAAAGAAGAAATAGATGCCTTGGTAAAAGGAGTGATAAAGGCAAAACAGATGTTAAAATAATCATGACGATAGATAAGATCGAACAGGAAATCATTGAAGAATTTTCCATGTATGATGATTGGATGGGAAAGTATGAGCATATTATTGAGTTAGGTAAAACGTTGCCTTTAATAGAAGAAAAATATAAAACGGATGACAGGCTAATAAAAGGATGTCAGAGCAGAGTATGGCTTCACTCAGAAATTAAAAATGGAAAGATTGCTTTTACAGCAGATAGCGATGCGATTATAACAAAAGGATTGGTGGCATTGGTTATAAGGGTTTTATCAGGCAATACACCGGATGAAATTGTAAATGCTAAAATGGATTTTATTGATAAAATTGGATTGAAACAACATCTTTCACCAACAAGGGCGAATGGATTAGTAAATATGATTAAGCAAATGAAATTAGATGC
>CAZCJN010000007.1:8983-32344 GCA_964498865.1 uncultured Bacteroidia bacterium | reverse complement strand
AACGTTGCCCTCGTCCATTTTCTGCCATAAGAACACAATATAATGACAACGAAAAAATGAATAACCCAAAAAAGGAATACTGTAATTGCTTTTGCGCTTTCATACTCACCTAAAGTTCCGGTAACAACTCTTACCAAGTCAGCCAATGCCTTAAATAGTTTTTGTAATTGTAAGATAATTGCAAGAGCAAAAAGAACAGACAGAACCATAAAAAAATAACCTAATAATTTTTTAGCTGTCATGATATGTACTATTATGAGAACACAAAAAAATCAGTCAGGCTACTTTATTTCCCATGACAGTTCTTAAATTTCTTACCGCTTCCACAAGGGCATGCATCATTCCTGCCTATTTGTTTTTCTACACGCACGGGTTGCTGTTTTTCTTCTCTTGTTTCTCCGTTGGTTTGTGGAGCGTTGCCATTGTTAGAGGATTCACTGCTACCCCTGCTTACTTTTATCTTGCTGGTATCTAAACGTTGGGGTGCCGAGGCTTGTCGCACCTGCCCTTGTTCGCCCGGTAATGCTGCTTTGGTTAAGAAAGAAGAAATGTCTTTGTTCATCTTCACCAGCATTTGTTTGAAGAGGTTAAAGGATTCGAATTTGTAAACAAGCAATGGGTCTTTTTGTTCATACACCGCATTTTGTACGCTTTGTTTCAACTCATCCATTTCGCGCAGGTGTTCTTTCCATGCATCGTCGATCATGGCCAGGATGATTCCCTTCTCCATGTCGAATACAATGTGCTTGCCCTGGCTTTCATACGATTTTTTAAGGTTGGCCATTACTTGCAATACTTTTAATCCGTCTGAGAAAGGGATCACAATGTTCTCGTATTGCGAGCCTTGGTTCTCGTATACATTTTTTATAACGGGGAATGCCTGCTGGCCTATGGCATCGCGCTTGTGTTTATAGGTATCGTAAGCCTGTTCAAATATTTTTTGGGTAGCATTTTCGGGAGATAGTTGTGCAAACTCTTTTTCAGTGAAAGGAGCATCTACCGAAAGTGTTCTTAAAAGTTCCAGCTTTAATCCTTCGTAGTTATCTGCGTATTCAGTTACAATGGATGAAGTAACGTCGTGCAACATATTGGCAATATCTAAAGAAAGGCGTTCACCAAATAAGGCGTGCTTACGTTTTGTGTAGATCACCTCGCGCTGGGAGTTCATTACATCATCGTATTCGATAAGGCGCTTACGGGTGCCAAAGTGATTTTCTTCCACTTTTGTTTGCGAGCGCTCTATGGATTTGGTTACCATGGAGTGTTGTATGACTTCTCCTTCTTTATGGCCTAGTGTATCCATTAGTTTAGCTATACGCTCCGAACCGAATAGGCGCATGAGGTTGTCTTCGAGAGAAACGAAGAACTGCGATGTGCCCGGGTCGCCTTGTCGTCCGGCGCGTCCGCGCAGCTGCCTGTCTACCCTGCGTGATTCATGTCTTTCGGTTCCTATGATGGCCAACCCGCCTGCTGCTTTTACATCGGGGGTTAGTTTAATATCCGTACCGCGGCCTGCCATGTTGGTGGCAATGGTCACATTCCCCGGCTTACCTGCTTCGGCAACGATCTCGGCTTCTTTCTGGTGCATCTTCGCATTCAACACGTTGTGTTTAACGCCTTTCATCTTTAACATTCTGCTCAGCAATTCGGAAATCTCTACAGATGTTGTACCCACCAGTACCGGCCTCGACTGATTTACAATTTTTTCTATCTCTTCTATTACTGCATTGAATTTTTCGCGCGTGGTCTTGTACACAAGGTCTTCCATATCCTTACGTACACATTCTTTGTTGGTAGGAATAACGACTACTTCCAGCTTATAGATCTTCCAGAATTCGCCTGCTTCTGTTTCGGCAGTACCCGTCATACCCGCCAGCTTATGGTACATGCGGAAGTAATTCTGTAACGTTACGGTAGCGTAGGTTTGAGTGGCTGCTTCGATCTTTACATTTTCTTTTGCTTCTATGGCCTGGTGTAAACCGTCGGAATACCTTCTTCCTTCCAGGATACGACCTGTTTGTTCATCTACAATTTTTATTTTTCCATCCATGGTCACATACTCCACATCTTTTTCGTAAAGAGTGTAGGCTCTTAACAGTTGTTGAATGGTATGTACCCGTTCTGATTTTACGGCGAAATCGCGCATCAGCACTTCTTTCTTATTTCTTTTCTCTTCTTCGGAGGCAGATGATTTTTCTATGTCAGCAATTTCGGCACCTACATCGGGTAGAACGAAAAACTTATGATCATCAGAAGCAGTGGTGATGAGGTCTATGCCTTTTTCGGTAAGATCAACTGTATTGTTCTTTTCATCGATCACAAAGTAGAGTGGGGCATCTGCCTTATGCATTTCCTTTTGCTGGTCCTGCAGGTAATAGCCTTCTACTTTTTGCAGCGTGGCTTTTATTCCTTGTTCACTCAGGAATTTGATAAGGGGTTTGTTCTTAGGTAAACCTCGGTGTGCACGTAATAAGGCCAATCCTCCATCGCCTTCTTTTTCTCCTGTTTTACCTTCAGCAATTAATCGTTTTGCATCGGACAGAAGGGTATTTACATAAGCACGTTGGGCATTTACTAACTTCTCCACTTTAGGTTTCATCTCGTTGAAGAGCTGGTTGTCGCCTTTTGGAGTAGGCCCTGAAATAATGAGCGGTGTTCTTGCATCATCAATCAAAACGGAATCCACTTCATCCACAATGGCATAGTGATGCCCGCGTTGCACAAGGTCTTCGGGAGAACGTGCCATGTTATCGCGCAGGTAATCGAAACCAAATTCATTATTCGTTCCGTACGTAACATCGGCTAAGTAGGCGTTTCTGCGTGCCTGCGAGTTGGGTTCGTGGTTGTCTATGCAATCTACGGTTAGTCCGTGAAATTCAAAAAGGGTGCCGTTCCATTCAGCGTCACGTCTTGCTAAGTAGTTATTTACAGTTACAACGTGTACTCCATATCCTGCCAGCGCATTCAGGTAGATGGGAAGGGTAGCGACTAACGTTTTTCCTTCGCCGGTTGCCATTTCCGAAATTTTTCCTTGATGCAATACGGTTCCTCCAATAAGCTGAACATCGTAATGGACCATATCCCAGGTTACGTCATGACCGCGAACGGGCCATGTGTTTTGCCACTGAGCTTTTGTATCAACGATCTTTATATAGCTTTTCTTGGCAGCAAAATCTTTATCGGTTTGGGTAGCAGATACTTCCAGGTAGCTGTGTTCTTTAAAACGTCTGGCTGTTTCACGAATAACAGCAAAAGCTTCGGGAAGGATTTGGTTGAGTGCTTCTTCAATTTTTTTCTTTACATCTTTTTCTAATGCATCGGCTTCGGAGTAAAGAGATTCTTTTACGTCTATATCTTCTTCCTGTTCTCCTTTGGCTTTTAGTTCGGCAATTTTATTCTTTTCACCGGCAACATACTCATTAATTCTTTTTTTAAACTCGGTAGTTTTAGCGCGAAGTTCATCGTTAGAGATCGATTTAAGTTGTTCTCCAACACTATTTACCTGGTCAACAACGGGCCATAAAGGTTTTAGGTCGCGTTCGTTTTTATTTCCGAAGATTTTGGTTATAAAATTTAGCACAATAAAGAAGATTAATTATTTATTATAAGCAATCGTTTTTAGATTGAATTGGTTTAAAAAAAAGCACCGCGTAAGTTTATTTACGCAGTGCGTGAAGATAATCAAAATTGGTGCAGGAGATTGTTAACGCTACCTTGTCGGACAAAAGGGCATATAATGGCTTAATGCTGCTGCATCATTTTCATCATGTCCTTTTGCAGGTCTTCAGCAGTAGTTTCTTTATATCCTGTCGGAATTTCAAATTTACTGTCAGCAATGCTCTCTTTAGAAATTGTTTTTGCAGTCATCTTCATGGTCATTCCGTTGTCGGTAGTTATTTCATATTCAAGCGGCATGCCCTTAATATCCTTTAAGAAGTAGTTTCTTTTGTCGTACCCCATTTGATTGGTAATTTCTTCCGAATAAAAAATAATAGTTGATTTTTCTTTCCCGGATTTATCTTTAAAAAGTATCTCTGCTTTTTTACAAAGATAACCGGCAATGGTTTTTGTTTCATTAAGCTCTTTCACTGTTACCTCCAGTGTTTTTTCTGTTTCCTTTTTATTGATGTCTGATTTAATCATGTATTTACTACCCATGATATCCATAAGTGTAACCGAAGTATTGGCCTTTCTGTCAGATATACTAATGGTGTTTTGCATAGCCATATTCATTTCAGCACGAGTCATCATGCCTTTTACATAAATGATCACCTGGCTGCCATCAAACATAGCTTTTGCCTGTTCGGGCATATTGCTGCTGTTAATAGTAATATCATATACCAGTTTTCCTTCAAAGTCGGGTTTTGATGAAGTAAATGAAAATAAAAAAGGAGTAAGAAGGGTTAACGAAAAAACAAGAAACTTTTTCATGAAATAGTGTTTTATAAGTGTTCGCAAATGTATTAAATGTTTCCTTTTTTATGCCGCATGTATTTGGCAGGTAAACCCACTGATTTGAGCCAAACTAAGCAAAGGGTAGGTGTATTTCATTCATTGCCTGATTAATAACAGGGCTGTAAATATTTGATTTTTATATAAATATTTGTTTTTTTTTGCCTAAAGAGGTAAGTTTTAGCAGACATACTAGTAACTAACTCGATAGGTATTACGTAATAATGCTAAATAATGGATTGTATAATAGGTTACAGCTAACTAAAAACTATCCCTGTTATGAGAAAAACTACCTTCTTCATCTCAGCATTTTTAATTGTAAATCTTTTTTTTGTGATGTCTATTCCTGCTTCTGCTTTTTCATTACCGGTCTCAGCTTCGCTATCTATAGCCATTACCCATACGAAGAGCGATTGTCTTACTATTAATGGAACAGCTACCGCTAACGTAACGGGTGGAACAGGGAACTATACTTATTCGTGGAGCAATGGACAAACTACCCAAACGGCTACCGGTTTAAGTGCCGCTACATACACAGTATATGTTATGGATGACGGAGGAAATAATGATTACAAGGATATTTATATAGGTTTAAATAATGCCCCGGTGATAAATATTGTAATTAATAATCATGTTCTTTGTTATGGGGAGAAGAATGGGAAGGCTACTGCTTTTGTAACAGGTGGCGTTCCACCTTATCAGTATAAATGGTGTGAAGGATCTACAACAGACGTTTGTTCTGATTTTAAAGCGGATGATCATTACTTGGATGTTATTGACTCTACAGGTTGTTTATCTAGAAAATGGCTCGTTATTACAGAGCCGCCACAGCTTACCAGTAATTTGATTGTTACCGATGCTTCGTCGTGTGCTGCCAGTGATGGAAGTGTGGATGTAATTGTATCAGGAGGAGTCTCTCCTTACAGCTATTCGTGGGATTTTGGTGCAACAACAAACTCTGTTACCGGATTAGCAGCAGGCAATTATTCTATTACTATCACCGATGTTAACGCCTGCCAAAAGGTGCAGGCAGTAACCATCAATTGTACTACCGGTCTGCCTGATATGGCATCAGGTGAATTTGCTACGATAAGTTTCCCTAATCCTACAAACGGAAGGTTTGTGGTTGATTTGAAGAAGACAAACGTATCACCAACGAATTATAGCTTGTCTGTTTATAATCTGATGGGTGAAAAAATAGTTCAAAGCAATTGTGCCCCCGGAAAATCAGAAATCGATATTTCTAAATATTCTAACGGCATGTATTTTCTTGAAGTAAGAAATGGTAATGAAGCGATCACCCGAAAACTTGTTCTGGAAAAATAAGGACAGCTTATTTGATCTTTTCAACCATCGACTCCAGTCTTTTCACAACATCTTTGCAGCCAATTAGGTTAGCGACTTCAAAAAGTGCAGGGCCGCCTCCCAGTCCGCTTATACACACCCGGAAAAGCTGCATAACCTCTCCTGTCTTCATTCCTGTTTTTTCACAGGTTTGCTTAAAGACAGTTTCTGCTGTTTGAGCTGAGAATTCCTTTTCAATTGCTTTGTATTCTTGAGCCAGCTCTGCAATAAAACTTTTGGTTTTATCATTCCAGCGCTTTTTTATAACCTCATTGTCATAAGTGTCGGGTTCAACAAAGAAGTAGCTGCCCAAAGACCAAAATTCATTTAAGAAATGGGCTTTTTCTTTTATCAGTTTACAAACACTTTTTATGTATTCAAAATCCTTGTTCTTTGTTCTTTCCTCTTTGCTTTGAAATTCTTTTGCAAGTTCCTCATCACTTTTATTTCGCAGGTACTGTTGGTTGAACCATTTCGTTTTCTCCGGATCAAATTTAGCTCCGTGTTTGCTTACCCTTTCCAAAGAGAATTCCTGAACTAATTCATCTAAAGAAAATAATTCTTTATTGCCGCTCGCATGCCAGCCGAGAAGGGCGAGCATATTAATAAATGCATCGGGGAAATATCCTTTCTCTCTATAGCCTGATGATTGTTCTTTGGTTACAGGATCTATCCAGTTAAGTGGAAATACAGGAAATCCTAATCGATCTCCATCACGCTTGCTTAGCTTTCCATTTCCGTCGGGTCGCAGGAGTAAAGGCAAATGTGCGAATTGCGGCATTGCATCTTCCCAACCTAAATACCTGTAAAGCAGGACGTGCAGTGGGGCAGAGGGGAGCCATTCTTCTCCTCTAATCACATGGGTGATCTTCATTAAATAATCATCTACCACATTGGCTAAGTGGTAGGTAGGCATTCCATCGCTCTTGAATAATACTTTATCATCCATTTGCGAGGAATTGACTACTACCCAACCGCGAATTATATCCTGTAAACGTACCTCTTCGTTGCGTGGTATTTTTATTCTTATAACATAATGTTCGTGGGCATCTAACTTTTTCTTTACCTCATCTTCTGAAAGTGAAATAGAATTTTTAAGATTTTGCCTTGAAATGGCATTGTATGAAAAGCTGCCACCTGCCTTTTCTATCCTTGTCCTGGCTTCCTCTAGTTCTTCGGTTGTATCAAAGGCATAATAAGCATGACCGTTTTTAACTAATTGTTCAGCATATTGGCGATACATGGACTTGCGTTCACTTTGTCTGTACGGTTTGTAATTTCCGTCTCCAAATCCTATTCCTTCATTGGGTTGAATACCACACCATTTAAGAGCTTCTACAATATACTGTTCTGCACCAGGAACAAAACGAGTTTGGTCTGTATCTTCAATTCGTAGAATAAAGTCTCCTCCGTGTTTTTTTGCGAAGAGGTAATTATAAAGGGCTGTTCGTACGCCACCCATATGCAAAGGGCCTGTGGGACTAGGGGCAAATCGAACTCTAACCGGTTTTGTATTATCCATAAATATTTTTTACCACGCGAAAATATCAAAAATACAAGCAGTGCTAATTAAGCCACCTCTGAATAGTGATAGGTTATGTGGGGCTCATAGTGTGAAAACTAATAAATAGACAAGTTGTCAAGTTATATTCAATTGATCGATTATTGGTAGAAACAATTTTACATCTTATTCAGTTAAAGTAATTAATGCCAGCCTGATTGGAAAACGAAGAGAAAAATAATATAATAAGAAGTATTCTCTACCCGGGTTTGTTTGTTCTATTGCTATGGTTCGTGAAGTTAGTAGAGATAAGTTTAGATATTAATTTGGTTCAATTTGGATTGTATCCACGTGCTTACAAGGGGTTACTAGGCATTTTAACGTGTCCACTTATTCATAGCACCTGGAATCATTTGTATTCTAACAGCATTCCTCTTTTAGTATTAGGGGCTATCACCTTTTATTTTTACAGACCCATTGCATTTTCAATTTTCTTTTGGGTGTATTTGATGTCGGGGGTATGGTTATGGGCTGCCGGCAGAGAGGCTTATCACATTGGAGCAAGTGGTTTGGTTTATGGATTTGTTTCTTTTCTTTTTTTTAGCGGCGTATTCAGGAAAGAACGAAGTACCATGGTTCTTTCTTTATTGGTTGTTTTTCTTTATGGCAGTTTGGTATGGGGAGTATTTCCTGTCAATACAGATGTTTCATGGGAGTCGCATCTGTTAGGTGCCGCAGCCGGATTAATTACTGCTTTTTATTATAGAAAAGAAGGGCCTCAGAAAAAGGAAATAGAGTGGGATGAAAACGAGGAAGATGATGGAGAGTGGAAAATTGACCCTGATAACAAGTAACGAATGTTCATTGAACCTGTCTTAAAGAATCAATAATTTTTTAGTTACCCTATAATTATCTGAACTTATACTGATCCAATAAATTCCTGCGGGTAAATCTAATTTGGCAATGTCAATTTTTTTCCTGTGCTCCCCCTTTAACTGTGTTTCATAATGCAAGAAGGCTGTCTTCTTTCCTTCAATATTAAGTATTTCAACATGTAAATCCGTCGTTTCATTTAAGTAATAATTTAAATAAACAAAACTATGGGTGGGATTTGGAAATAATGAAATATCATAAAACGTATTTTTTATTTCGGAAGCAGATGAGACATCCGCTGTTAAAATAAGTGACGAGGTAACTACTTCATCGCCTGAAGACATCCCGTTGTTGTTAGCTCCTACTACGCAGTAATATACATAGGCATTTCCACTTAAAGGTGCTTTCCACCTGAATGAAAAGGTAGTACTGTTGTTATTTCCGGTAAGACCTGCATGCAGTATATTAGTAGGCCTTCCTGCTACACTTGATTTTTTACAATTTGTTATGGAAGTATCTAAAATTCCTGCATCACCGGCAGTTTTAGTATTGGAATTTAATATTTCTAAGCCAAAACCGTATTTAGGATAATTGCCGGAACAAACAACATTGATGGTATACGTTCCCCCGGAAATATACGTGTTATTCGTGCCAAAACCCGGTGAGGAATTAATGTTTACTATTGGTTTAGTACTACCACCTGAATGACATTCAGAACAATCTTTACCATCTATGGGAGAGCCAGTCCGTTCTCTATAGCCTGCAGAACTTAAAACAGTAAATGCAGAAATACTTACAAGGATAGATGTTGTTAGTATAATTAATAGGATTTTATTCATGCGGTTACTTAAGCAGGAGTAAAAATAAAAACAGCCACTACAATTAGTGGCTGTTTTTATAATTTGTTTACTGTAATTGCTTATTGAATAACTATGTTTTTGGTAACTCTATTGTTTCCGGCAGTAATTGATACTGAATAAATACCATTTGTCAGGTTTAGTTCAGAAAGATTAATGGTTTCACGATGTTCGCCGGCTATTTGATTGTTGTAGTTAAATGATGCCGATTTTTTTCCTTCCATAGTAAAGATTTCCGCTTTTACATCTGAACTTTCTTTTAAAGAATAGTTTAAATAAACAAAATCATGTGCAGGGTTAGGAAAGAGAGTTGCGTTGAAGGTATTTCCAACAATTACCGGAGTTGAAGAGGATGTATTTTGTGTTAGGGTTAAGCTGGTGGTAGTTGCATTATCTCCGGTGTCGGATTTTGTTCCATCTACACCTAATAGTGCACAGTATAAGTAGGCAGATCCGCTACTTGGCGCAGTCCATGTAAACGAGAACACTGCTTTATTTGAGGTTCCGGATGCAGCAGTCTGAACAATATTTGTTGGCTTTGTAGTTGAAGTCAATTTTTTGCAATTTGAAGTTACAACAGCTCCAAATGTACCGGCATCGGTAGAAGCACCGCTATTGGCTTTTATGATTTCCAAACCTAAACCGTATTTGGGGTAACTCCCCGTACCTGTTACTGTAATCGTATAAGTTGTTCCGGCAACATACGTATTACCTGCACCAAAAGCAGGCGTAGCGGTGATTGATACAGTGGGTACTGTTGCTCCCCCTGAATGACAGCCACCATTGGATGAGCAGGTTTTGCCTCCATCTGAAGGCGAGCCTGTATAAAAGGCTATACCTGTGGGTTCTAAAACAGAGAAACCTACAATTGAACCAAGTACCAGTGTAACGATGAAAAGCAGAGTAATTTTTTTCATAAATAATCAGATTATGTTGTATTTATTGTTTCATCAAAGCTAAAAAAATAACAGCGATTTTCCAATCAATTGAGGTGAATTATTGTATACAATAGGTGAAACTATATGTTCAATGTTATCAATAAAGACCCTCCCCCACTTTTTAGGAAGTTTTTCTTTATTAAGAGCATACTTAAAATAGGAAGCGATGGTTATTTAAGGACTAACGTTTTGCTGATTTTTTCATTACCTGCATAAAAGGATATTGAATAAATTCCATTTTTTAGAGATAACTCAGAAAGGTTGATGGTTTTTAGGTGTTCTCCGGTAGTTTGGTTGTTATAAGTAAAGGAGCCAACTTTTTTCCCTTCCATATTGAATATCTCAACTCTTACATCTGAATTATTCTTTAATGAATAATTGAAATTAATGAAATCATGCGCAGGGTTAGGAAAGATAGAAGCATTCAATGTATTTTCAATGACAGAGGGAGCAGATGTTGGTCCCGTTAAAACCATGCTAAGGGTTTGTGCTTTGTCGCCGGTTTTATCGCCGGTGCCGTTTACACCATTTACGCAACAGTATACATAAGCCGGTCCGCTACTTGGCGCTGTCCATGTAAAAGAAAAAGTTTCTGTATTGTTTGTTCCAAACTTATCAGTATGAACCATGTTGGTAGGTTTGCCGCTGGTAATAACTTTTTTGCAATTGCCTGTTTCCGGATTTCCAAAAGTACCTGCATCGGTAGCATTGGCCATATTAGAGTTTAAGATCTCCAAACCAAAACCAAATTTAGGATAGCCAGAACATACTACGCTGAGTGTATAAGTAGCTCCGGGAATATAGCTGTTGCCTGAACCAAATGCGGGGTTTGCGGTAATGTTAACTGTTGGGGCAGTGGCTCCTCCGGAATGGCAGGTAGAACAATCACCTGTTCCGGCATTGGGTTGAGCTTTATCATAAGGAGATCCTGTGCGAAATGCTATTCCACTGCTGAAAAGCACGTCAAACCCCGATATAACCACCACTATTACTAGTGTTAATGTAAGTACAATAATTTTTTTCATAGATGAGAATGTTAGTTTTATATTATTTGGCGTCAAAGGAAAAAAAATCTTCAACTTCCAATACAATTTGATTAATTGTTTGGTGAAATAGTCAGTATTAAGGGTGAAATCCTACATGCTGTCTAAATCAAGTATAGCTGTAGTTGAGGGATATAAATCTAAAATCCTTTAATAACCCATTCGTAAATCAGTAATTCCGGAAAATTGCAGAATTAATTATTAAGCATTACCGGCATTACTAACATGAGTATGTCTTCTTCTTTATCGCCATTTTTAGCAGGTATCATTACACCTGCACGATTGGGAGTGCTCATTTCAAATTGTACTTCATCGCTATCCATATTACTTAGCATTTCAGCTAAGAATTTAGAGTTAAATCCTATTTCCATGTCTTCGCCTTTGTAATTACAAGTAAGGCGTTCATTGGCTTCATTAGAAAAATCCAGATCTTCTGCAGAAATGTTTAATTCGCTTCCTTTTACTTTTAATCGTACCTGGTGGGTTGTTTTATTAGCAAAGATGGAAACTCGTTTGATGGAATTTAAAAATGCTTCTCTGTCCACTATCATTTTATTTGGATTCTCCTTGGGTATGACTGCATCATAGTTAGGGTATTTTCCGTCTATCAACCTGGAGATGAGGTGGGTGTTTCCAAATGTAAAAGATACATTGGTGTTATTATATTCCACCTTTACATTTCCACTTCCTGTTAGAATATTTTTTAAAAGCGTAAGTGGCTTTCTCGGGATGATATAGGAACTGCTTTTTTTAGATTTTGCATCGTTTCTTTTATAACGTACTAATTTATGTGCATCGGTAGAAACAAAGGTGATGGCGTTGGATTCTAACTGAACAAATACTCCGCACATAACAGGTCTCAATTCATCGTTGCCAATAGCAAAAAGTGTTTTGCTGATAGCTTTGTTTAGTGTATCGGCATCCATATCGAATGTAGATGGAGATTCAAGCTCCGCTATTTTAGGAAAATCATCACCATTATGACCCGATAGTTTGTATTTACCGTAATCCGATGAAATTTCTACGGAGAATTTTTTCTTATCAATAGTAAATGTTAGAGGTTGATCGGGGAAGGTTTTTAATGTATCTAACAATAACCGGGCAGGTATGGCAATTGATCCTTCATCTTTCGATTCAACAGGGATGGTTGCTATCATTGTTGTTTCCAGGTCTGAAGCAGAAACCTTTAATTCATTTTTACTGATATTAAAAAGAAAATTCTCGAGTATTGGTAATGCATTGCTGGAACTAAGTACTCCGCTTAAAGAAGAAAGTTGCTTTAGCAAAGCAGAGCTTGATATAATGAATTTCATGTGGATGAATAATTAAATGTTGCTTAATAATTTTATTGCGAAACGAAGTTAGGTCAATAGCAGCCAATCTTTTTTATTATAGGCATTTACTTTTTCACAACTTCTGCACTATTTCTTAACACCAATCGCCTTATCTAATGAAGTTGGTGTTTTAAAGTAGGATAATGGCTGAAAAAGCTTTCCGAATACATAGTATTGAATAGAAACAAAGTCTTTATTGTCATTAATAAGTGCATACATACGTTCAATATCTGTGCTTAAAGGTTTACCGGTAACGGGGTCAGTTTGTCCTTCATTAGCAGGTTTGGCAAATGCTTTTACGGTGTGTTTTGTTCCTTCTCTATCAGTTAATGTAATAGTATAAATCGGTCCTTTGCTGATAATAGAATCCATCAAGGAAGAACGCAGGTCGTTCTTCATCATTTCATATTGTATGTTGTTGTAATAGGTAATGTAGCGTTTGGTTTTTAGAGTATCAAACCAGGGTATTTTCTCCCCCTTACTATCAGTCATTGAAATTTCATTTTTATCGGATAGTTGAATAGTGAATGAGGAATCAAATGCTTTGTTGTGTTTTACCTCGATAGAAGAAATTTGATCCGGATAAAATGCAAAAACAGATCTGTTTCTCCATAATTCTTCATCTAAGAAATAACGAACGGAAAGTATTCCATTAAAACCAGGAATAAACATAATGAAGGGCAGTGATGAATTTTTTCCGGTTTCGGTATCAATTAATAACATGAATGTGCCGATGTTGTCCTGCGCATCATTGCCAACGTAATATGACTTTATCAATTCGTCTCGTTTATATATTTCAACTTTGGTAGAAGTAGCCGACATTTGTTTAGATATACTTTCGATGGCACTTTTTGCAACCGGTTGTTTTACTTGTAAATCTTTTATGCAAGCAAGCAGGTTATTAGCTGCTTCGTTTCTTGCAATAAATTTTCCATTTACAGTCCATTCACCTGGTTTGTTTTTTGTAAGTGTTATTTGCTTACCCGCCATACTTACCATGTATATTTTACTGATGGAAGCAGTATCTTCTACGGCAAAATCGTACAATTCTTTACGAAGGGTTCCGTTTTTATTTTTTTGAAATAACCAAAAAGACAGTGAAGAGAGGAGAACTACCACGAGTATGGCAATGCGCGTTCTTTTTTTTGATTTCATAGTTAATGAGCGAATTTTCTTTTTCTTAAAAATGCTTGTAAAACACCAAAAAGTATAATTAATGCAATGGGAAGAACCGTATTAATGGCTTGCCATTTAATTTTTTCATCGGTCACTTTCTTTCTGTCCATCATTCTCAGCTTTAATTCACGGGAACGTACTTCTATAAGCCCGGAATCGTCGCATAAATAATTGATAGCATTCATGATGAAATTTTTATTACCATAAGTTTGTTGCGAATAAATATCATACCCTAAAGGATAAGCTCTGCCGGCCGAACGTTGCACAGCATTTTTTATAACGTCACCATCTGCTATTACGATCATTTTTGTTGGAATGCTGTTCTCTTTAAATTTTATTTCAGGAATAGAATCCAACCCGGGTAATAGATGATTTTTGTAAAGCGATTCAAACTGCCCTTCCAATAATACGGCAACGGGTTGAGATGTTTTATTGAACATTTCCAGATTAGGTTCCATGTAAGCAAAACGAGCATCAATACGTGCCGGTGAGTTTTGCAGGTTAGTATATTTTGAAGTAGAGAGTAAGTAGGTCTTTTTTATGCCGGGAATATTTATTGTATCAACCGTGCTTGTAAATTCTCCTTTTACCAAATTGATATTATTGACGATAGGATGGTTATTAGATTGTGACAGAAGAGGAAAATAGAACCATGGCATTAATTTGTACTTATTATTAACAGGAACAGGAATAAAACCAGAGCGAGTATCCATGATCAGGTTTGCGTTCACCCGTATTCCATATTTGAAAAGCTGATTGTCTATATTAATGGGTATGTTAAGTGCATAGGCCGTTCCGGATTTACTCAGGCTATCCATGCTTGCATACACTCCATCTACTAACCAAAGAACTTTTCCGCCTTGCATAATAAATTGGTCGATGATGAATTTGTTCTGTTCCGAAAAAGCTGAATCAGGTTTAGCTATAATCAGAGCCTTTTGTTTGTTAAGCGTTTCAATATCTTTTAGTTTTCCTTCCAGCTTAATCCTGCTTACTGAATAATAATAACCAAGAGACTGGAAGATATCGGCTACATCAATTGAATCTAATTCACCATGCCCTTCGCTAAAAGCAATTTTTGGTTTACTGTCCATCGTAAGTACCCGGAGTGTGCTGGATATCTCGTATTCTAAAGACTGAATAGAATTATTCAATTGCATGTCGCTCGACACGCTAACTTGCTCTTTGAAAATCTGTATGGGGAATTCACGTGTTCGATAGCTGGCAAGCATCCCGGGAAAAATAAGTTGCTGAGAAGTACCGGCCTCTACCTTAACTTCTATATAAGTAGGGGATAGGCCTTTTTGAACTAGTTGCCTTGCAATTTCATCCTGTTTTTTCTTTTCCGGATTTTCAGCAGGATTGATAAATTGGTATTCTATGTTTCCATTAGAATATACACGCATTTCATCTAATATTTCTTTGGTAGCAGTTTTTAATCTGTCGAAGCCGGCAGGTAAATTCCCATCTAAGTAAATTTTAAAATAAACGATATCATCCAACTTTCCCAACATTTCTTTAGTTGCCGGGGACAGGGTGTATCGCTTATCTGAAGTAAGATCGAAACGTGAAAAGAAGAACGAAGCGATAAAATTTAGTAAACCTATAATGGCAACATAAAGCAGTAGCTGAATGAAGCTGCGTTGCATTCCGCCTTTTATCTTTTGTGTTGGTCTTTCTTCCGTCATATAAAATAGCTTGCGCTCCTCACCATTTCCTGCTTTCTAAACTTGTTTTTGTCAGTAAAGTAAAAAGGGAAATAAGACTTAAGAAGTAAACAATATCCCGGGTATCAATAACTCCTCTGCTCATGGAAATATAATGGTCATTAATACCGATTGAGAGAATAAAGTCATCTACTTTTCCAAAGAGATCTAACCTACTTATGTATTCAAAACCTATGTAACTGAAAAAGCAAAGGAATACCGATAGAATGAATGCTATAATTTGATTGTCGGATAAAGAAGACGCAAAAATACCTATGGAGGTAAATGCAGATGCAAGAAAAAATAAGCCTATGTATGAACCCCATGTTCCGCCCGAATCAATATTTCCTATTGGGTTACCTAACTTATAAATTGAATAATAATAAATAAGAGTAGGCAAAAGAGAAAATAGAACAAGGGTAACACCTGCTAAATACTTTGCAAGTATTATTTGCATATCGGTTAAGGGTTTGGTAAGAAGAAATTCTATTGTACCTGCTTTTTTTTCATCGGCAAATGAACGCATGGTAATAGAAGGGATAAGAAAAAGAAAAACCCATGGGGCTAATTCAAATAGAGAATCTAATCCGGCATAACCATTATTAAGTAGGTTAGAGTCGGTAGGTAAAATCCATAGAAACAACCCAACCAGTAGAAGAAAAACACAAATAGCTATGTAACCAATAAGGGAACTAAGGAAGGCTCTTATTTCTTTTTTATATAATGTAAACACAAATGCAGATAATTGTTTGCGAATATACAACTGTTTAAAAAAGAAATGATTTTAGAGAACAGACGTTTTATGTCTTAATAGATGATCTGCTATTACTAATGCTGCCATAGCCTCAACTATGGGCACCGCACGTGGCAGCACGCAAGGGTCGTGTCTTCCTTTGCCCATCAACTTCACAGTCTCTAATTTATTATTGATAGTTTCCTGTTCCTGCATAATAGTAGCAACAGGTTTAAAAGCAACTCGGAAGTAAATGTCTTCGCCATTGGAAATACCGCCTTGTATACCTCCCGAATAGTTTGTTTTTGTATGTACGGTATTATCTTTTTCTACTTTAAATAAGTCATTATGTTCGCTTCCTTTCATTTTTACCCCTTCAAAACCACTTCCTATTTCAAAACCTTTTACGGCATTAATATTTAGCATGGCCTTTCCCAGATCAGCATGCAACTTATCAAATACAGGCTCGCCTAAGCCGGTCGGAATATGTTGTGCTATACACGTAATGACTCCTCCGATTGTATCACCTGCTTTTCGTATCTGTTCAATTTTTTTGATCATAGCATCGGCAACCAACTCATCAGGACAGCGTACATCATTAGTTTCTGTTTTTGACAGATCTAAAGTGTGATAGTCCTTTAAAAGTTTTATGTCCCCAACTTGAGAAGTATATGCTGAAATTTTAATCCCGCATTTATTTAATACGAGCTTAGCAATGGCTCCCCCTACAACCGATGAAACAGTGGTTCGTGCAGAAGCTCTTCCGCCACCTGTATGATCGCGGAAGCCGTATTTTTTATCGTACGTATAATCAGCATGAGACGGGCGATAGGCATCTATCAGGTGATCATAGTCTTTTGACTTTTGATTTTCATTACGAATAATAAAACCTATAGGGGTACCAGTAGTTCTGCCTTCATATATTCCCGAAAGGAATTCTACCTTATCACCTTCTTTTCTTTGTGTTACTATTTTAGATTGGCCTGGTTTTCTTCTGTCTAGTTCCGATTGAATGAAATTTAAATCAATTTCCAATCCGGCAGGACAGCCATCTATAATTCCGCCAAGAGCCGCTCCGTGTGATTCACCAAAGGTAGTTAGCGAAAATAATTTTCCTGTTGTGCTTGACATAGGCACAAAGTTAAAATAAATGAAGAGTTAATATGTAAGTAATAGAACGAGTAATGCTTTCTTTACTCAGTTGGTATGTTGCTTGATTATTTCTTTCAGAAAGTTTGCTTGTACTACCCCTGATTGTTGCCACTTTATTTCATTGTTTTTGAAAAGAATAAGCGTTGGAACGCCTCTTACATTGTATTGGTTTGCTACAGCCGGGTTTTTATCTACATCAACTTTAATGATGGTGGCCGTATCGCCCACCATATGTTTTAGTTCATCCAATATTGGTTTCATCATTTTACAAGGCCCGCACCACTCTGCAAAAAAATCCACCAACACAGGTTTGTTAGAGCTAATGATCTCTGAAAAAGATTTTTTATTGTCAGTTGTACTCATGCTATGTTTTTGTATTATTTGATCTTGTTCTGCAAACTTAGCCAACCCCCACCATTATATACTTCTTTAAATCCCTTAGCTTTCAGAATACCTTTCGCTGTAGCACTTCTCATACCTGAAGCGCAACACGTAATGATGGGTGTGTCTTTTTTAAGTTTTGATAGATTGTCCGGAAGTTCATGAAGCGGAATATTAATGGATTGTTTTATGTGTCCCATTTGAAATTCGCTTTTGGTGCGTACATCTATTATTTGGGCACCACCTTGTACCAGTTCGCTTAAATTAACATTTGGACCTATGCCCAGTAAACTTTTTAGTGTTTCAATCATTTTATTGTTTTGTATTTATAGAACAAAGGTAAGGCAAGTAAAAGGCAGGAGTCGGTAACAAAAGTTACAATTTGTTTAGCAGTTTTATCTGATTTCGGTAGAGAAGTATTTTTTTATCTAACTCCAACTTTTTTAATAAACGAGAAACTACAACTCGCGATGTCGCCAGTTCTGCTGCTATTTGCTCGTGAGAAAGATTTATTAAGGATGACCCGGAAATTTTAGATTTTTCTTTTAAGTAATTTACTAAACGCTCATCCAGTTTTTGAAATGCAATTTGATCAATGGCTTTGATCATTTCATTAAACCTGTTTCTAATCGTCTTCATCACAAAACTTTTCCAGGTTGGGTACTTCACTATCCATTCATCCATTACTGCTACAGGCAGAGCAAGCATCGTGACATCCTCTTCAGCAGTGACTTTTATTTCGCTGGGGTATTGCTGCATACAGCAGGTAAAAGTCATGGCACAACTTTCTGTAGGATTTACATAGTAAAGCAAAAGTTCATGTCCCTCTTCACTGGTTCGTGTAACTTTTATGGAACCGGAAAGAATGATAGGCATTGTGCGGACGGTTTGACCAATGTCAAGAATGGTTTCACCGGCTTTTATAGAAACAATTTTACTTTTCTCTTCTATTTCCTTTATCAATTCCGGTTCAAAACTATCTTGTAAAGATGTACTTAATTTCATGTTTCAAAGCTAAAGAAAGATTGTGCTCCCAATCCGAGTATTCTTTTTTGGAATGCGATGGTTATGGAATTCGCTTATATTTCTTTTGATACGCCGCAAAAATCCCCAATCCATTTTTAATGTTTGTATAAATGGGGCTTGGCTCGGAGAAGGGATCATAACCGGTATTGTGTTCGAGAGAATACTGATAGCGGTAATATTCAACATCTATATTCATTACAAAGGCATGAAAGTAACGCTTAGTAGTGTCGTTTACGTCGTAGCTATAAATTCTTTTAATAACAAATTCTTTCCCATCTTTTTTATTATCATTGAATAGATTGATCTCATTATAATCCCAAAATGAGCTACCGGAACTGTTAATGTTGCTGTCATTGTGAGTAATCAAATAGTAAAGTCTGTAATAGTTGGTTTCATTAGGGATATCGTTCCATCGAGTTGTATATGTTGTAATGATTGGAGTACTATCCTTTCTATCAACATCTAATGAAGCAATATTTGATAGAGGCACCCTGCAGCTTGCCGATACTTTTTCGCCTTTGGTGGTAGCAATGCTAAGAGAATATGTTTGCCCTGCTATGATTGGGAATGCACCGGTAGGCAACTGATAGGTATTAAAGTTAGCACCTACAGGAATAGTTGCAGAATTATTTCCATTAGATATTACAACGGTCGCATCAACTACCGGCGGAGGAGCTGTGTTGTTGTTGTTATTACTGAATAAAGGAGTGGAATAGGATAATCGAACACTTATCATGGTATCCTGTGGAGAAATAAAACAGCTTACTACTAATTTAGGATTAGAAGGTAGTTTTATGTTGGTGACTATCTTCTTGCAACTGTTTCCAAAGAATACAAGCAGTAACAGAAGTAGAGGTGCTGAAAATATTTTCTTTGCCATGTAATGAATGTTTTATTGTTCGTAAACTACTTTATCCACTTTCCTTGCCTTTGTTTTCATGAACTTGAAGCTGTATGAAAACGAGGGCAAGATGGGGAAAAGCGATACTTGTGTTAAAAAGTTTCTACCGTTATTGCTTTCGACAAAGTAGAAGTAGGGATTCTGTCGGCTGTAAACATTGTAAATGCTAAACTCCCATGTTCTTACCCCATGCTTTTTTGTTCTGTGAAATTGAATGCCGAAGTCCAACCGGTGATAGGCTGCCATTCTGTAAGCATTTTTTTCGGAATACTCTTGAGAATTCCAATATCCACCCATGTCACTTCCTGCAGGATTATGATTAGGGGCAATAAACGAAGAGATAGGAAGTGTAATAGCGTTTCCGGTTCCATATACCCAAGTGGCAGAAAGGGTAATGCCGTCCTCTCCGTTTTCTGCACTTTCTTTTCTAAGTTTGTAAATTCCTACAAGAGAAATATCGTGCCGGCGGTCGTATCTGGCATAAAATTTATTTCCGAAGTTTAGCGAATCAAATTGCATCTGCGTCCATGATAAGGTGTAGCCAATCCATCCGGAGAGTTTGCCTGATTTCTTTTGAAGTAAAAATTCTGCTCCGTACGACCAACCTTTCCCGCTCGTTACATTTTTTTCCCAGCTAAAAGACTCTACTTGATCTTGTGTGGGGTCGGTATCTATGTTTAAAAAACTTGCTCCTTCTTTAAAGCCAAGTATATGCTCCATCTTTTTATAATATCCTTCTACTGAAACAGAAAAATTCTTTGTTAAAAAATCTTTTGCAACACCAGCTGCTACTTGTTGGGAGTATTGAGGTGCTACATTTTTTGTTGCCGGCACCCAAAGGTCGGTAGGCAATCCTATGCCGGTATTAGAAATTAAATGAATGTATTGGTTCATTTCGGTATACGATGCTTTTACAGCTAAGTCTTCATTTATATTATAGCTTAATGAAGCGCGAGGTTCGGGCTTAAAATAATTAGTTCCTTGTGTGTAGAAATGCGAGATGCGTATACCAAGATTTGCTTTTAAGGCATTTGTTATTTTATAATCATCTTCTAAGTAAATCCCAGACTCGATTCCTTCGGTAGGTTTTATAGTGCGAACGTTGTTGCTGCTATCATAGGTATCTGAAATAGTAAGCGCACTGATGGTGAATGAATGATAGGTAGATTGTAAACCACCTTTAATAGTATGTTTTAAACTCGGTCGAAAATCTAAATCATATTTTGCTCCGTAATCTCTTATGCCGCTGTAATACTTTAAACTAAACAAGGGTTGGTTCGCTATTTTTTCTTCGGCTTTGGTTAAAAATTTATAATCACTTACAATAAGAGAGGTATTAGAAAATAGTTTGTTGTTGAATTGATGATTCCATCTTGCCGTAGCGGTGGCATTTCCCCAACCTAAGGAGCCTGAAAAAGTATTTCCTCCATATTTGTCTTTAAAATAAAATTTGTCTTTCCCGAAATATCCACTCAGGAAAACTTTGTTCTTATCTCCAAAATCGTAATTAAGCTTGGCATTAAAGTCATGAAAGAAGTAACCACCTGTAGAACCACCGGAGGCGGCAGCAATAATGGGTGCAATCAATAAATCAATATATGTTCTTCTGGCAGAAATTAAGAAAGAGCTTTTGCCTTTTGCCAAGGGTCCTTCAATGGTAATACGTGAAGAAATAAGTCCTAACCCAACCTCTGCCTGTACTTTTTCTTTATTTCCTTCTTTCATTCTCATATCAAGGACAGAAGATAACCGTCCTCCATAACGTGCAGGGAAGCCCCCTTTGGTTAGCTCTACACTTTTTAGAGCATCGCCGTTAAATACCGAGAAGAAACCGAACAGGTGAAAAGCATTATAAACAGGAGCATCATCTAATAAAATAAGATTTTGATCAGGCCCTCCTCCGCGAACATAAAACCCTGCACTGCCTTCGCCGCCTTTTTGTACGCCGGGCATAAGTTGTAATACCTTTAGCACATCTTTTTCTCCCAACAAGGCAGGTATATCTTTTATTTGCTGAATGGGAATATTTACCTGACTCATTTGGGTGGTTTGGCTAATTTTCTTTGTTCCTTCTGCCACTATTTCTACCTCCTTCATAAATTTTGCTTCGGGAAATAAATCAATGTTTAAAGAAATGTCCCGGTCTAACTTAAAGCGTTTAGCAACGGGGCTGTATCCTACATAAGAGATAACCAATGAAACAGAATCGGCCTCCGGAAGGGTGATGGAGTAAAACCCAAATGCATTGGTGCTTGTTCCGCTTTTAATTTCGGGTATATAAATAGGAACACCTACCAAGAGCTCCTTGCTGCCTTGCTCGGTGATGTAACCACTGATAGTGAATTTGGTTTCTTTGGTTTGTGAAAAAAGGCAGGTGGGTACGATTGTACAAAACAGTACGATTATTTTTTTCATATTTGGCGATTATTGACGATAAACGTAACAAATAGTAGTATATTTTGATATTAATTAAAAATATAAAAACCTTAGTTCAAGTGCGAGAGTCGGGAATACAAAAAATTTCCGGTGTTGGTATGAAGGCTTTGCCTTGTATTCAGGATGCTTGGTTAGCTATTGAAGACGGAAAAATAGCTGCATTTGGTGAAATGAAAGATTTTCCCGGAATCTCTGATTGGAATCATCTTACAATAATTGATGCTACAGATAAGCTCGTATTCCCTTCTTGGTGCGATTCACACACCCATTTAGTGTATGCAGGTTCTCGGGAGAAAGAATTTGTTGACAGGATAAACGGACTATCTTACGAGGAGATTGCAAAACGTGGAGGCGGGATATTGAACTCAGCAAAACGATTGCAAACTTCATCTGAAGAAGAGCTGATTGAAAATGCATTAGAGCGGTTGAATGAAATAACAATGCATGGTACCGGTGCTGTGGAGATTAAAAGTGGTTATGGTTTAACTCTTCAAGACGAGTTGAAAATGCTACGAGTAATTAAAAAGCTTAAATCGCTTTCAGCTCTTACCATTAAAGCAACCTTTTTAGGAGCTCATGCTGTGCCTGCCGGCATTACCAAAGAAGCTTATATGGCTACTCTTCTTAATGAAATGATACCACAAGTTGTTGAAGAAAAACTGGCAGATTATTGCGATGTGTTTTGTGAAAAGAATTATTTCACTAAGGAAGAAGCAATAAAAATTCTTTTGCAGGCGAAAAAATACGGACTCAAAGCAAAAGTACATGCAGAACAGTTAAGCCATTCCGGAGGAATAGAAGCTGGCGTTGAATGCGATGCTATTTCGGTAGATCATTTGGAGTTTGTAAATGATAACGATATTATTCTTTTAAAAAAATCTGAGACCATGGCGACTATTTTGCCGGGCGCACAATGGTTTTTACAATTACAAAACCCACCGGTAAGGAAAATGATTGATGCAGGGTTGCCTATTGCTATTGCCAGTGATTACAATCCGGGTTCTTCACCCAGTGGGAATATGAATTTCATGACCTCCATTGCTTGCGTTCAATATAAACTAACACCAGAGGAAGCCATTAATGCTTCGACTCTTAATTCGGCTTATGCAATGGGTTTGGGTTTAACACATGGCAGCATTACAGTAGGTAAAGAAGCGAACTTGTTTATTACAAAGGAAATTTCTGATTACTCATTCATTCCATATTCATTCGCCAATAATTTAATAGATACCGTGGTTGTGGGTGGAAAGATCATTAAGTAGTCTAAGCACGTTGTTTATGAAATACCTGAAAATATATTCTAAAGATTATATCCAAAAATTAGTGCGTAAACGATCCGGTGAAATTAAACTAGGAGATTGTGTACACTTTGTCGATCAAGAAAATATAGAAAAGGATTTGCAGAATTCAGATGTAAAATTTGTTTTGCTTGGTCTGCCTGAAGATATTGGGGTTCGTGCTAATTACGGTAGAGGTGGAACCCATACTGCTTGGCAACCTGCTTTGAC
>CAZCJN010000007.1:0-8883 GCA_964498865.1 uncultured Bacteroidia bacterium | reverse complement strand
CTCAGGGTTTAGTTGCAGCACAAAAAATAAAATCAGCTAAAATTAATTGTATCAACTGTGATGCACACAGTGATTTTCGACCACTAGAAGGAAGGCATAGTGGTAATGGTTTTAGTTATGCGTATGAAGAAGGGTTTTTAAATAAATATTCAGTTGTAGGGTTGCATCAAAGTTATACTTCAGAATTTGTTTTTGACAAATTGAAGAAGTATTCCGATCGGATTCGCTTTTTTTTATTTGAAGATATTATTCTACATGAACAACTATCATTTAGAGAAGCAGTAGAAAATGCTACTGATTTTATACGAGAAGCATATTATGGTATTGAACTGGACATAGATGCCATACAAAATGCACCCTCCAGTGCTAAGTCTTCTAGTGGTATCAGCGCAAATCAAGCCAGACAGTATGTAACGTGGACTGCGGCCAATTCTCATGTTGCCTATTTACATATAGCAGAAGCAGCACCGATTTTATCACATATAAAAACAGATAATAAAACCGGAAAATTAATTGCATATTTGATAACAGATTTTATTAAAGCAGCCGGTAATTCCATCAATTCTGAAAAACATAAAAAGTAGAAAAGCAATGAAACAACTTATTGAATGTGTTCCTAATTTTTCTGAGGGGAATAATTTAGTTCTTATCAAACAAATAACCCAGGAAATCGAACAAATTGATGGTGTAAAGCTTTTAAATGTTGATCCGGGTAAGGCTACGAACCGAACAGTAGTAACATTTGTTGGTGAACCTGATGCTGTTGTTGAAGCAGCTTATTACGCTATAAAAAAAGCAGGCGAGTTGATCGATATGAGCAAGCATAAAGGAGAACATCCACGAATGGGTGCTACAGATGTTTGCCCGTTTATTCCTATTTCAGGAATTACTATGGAACAAACTGCTGAATATGCTAAGAAGTTAGGGGAGAGGGTTGGTAAAGAATTAAAGATACCGGTTTATCTGTATGAATCTGCCCAAAAAAATCCTGCAAGAAAAAATCTTTCTATTATTCGTGAAGGAGAGTACGAAGGTTTTTTCAAAAAAATTAAAAGACCGGAATGGAAACCCGATTTTGGTCCTGTTGAATACGATGCAAAGCGCGGGGCAACTGTGATTGGTGCAAGAGATTTTTTGGTTGCTTATAATGTAAACCTCAATACAACTTCGGTTCGAAGAGCCAATTCTGTTGCTTTTGATGTTCGCGAAGCGGGTAGGAAAATTAAAAATGAAAAGGGTATAGAGGTGCATCAACCCGGTACTTGTAAAGCAGTGAAGGGCATAGGTTGGTACATTCAGGAGTATGGCGTTGCCCAAGTAAGCATGAACTTGACTAATGTTAATATAACCCCTGTGCATATCGCCTTTGATGAATGTGTAAAAAGCGCTTTTAACAGAGGTATGCGTGTAACAGGTTCGGAGCTTGTTGGGTTAATCCCTCTGAAATCAATGACCGATGCCGGGAAATATTTTTTAAGAAAACAAAAACGCTCCGAAGGAGTTTCTGAAAAAGAATTAATCAAGATTGCTATTAAATCACTTGGATTAGATGAATTATCCTCTTTTAAACCCGAAGAGAGAATTATTGAATATCTACTTAATGATTCTTCCACCGCAAAACTTGTAAAAATGAACCTTGCTGAGTTTGCCGATGAAACGGCAAGTGAAAGTCCTGCTCCGGGAGGGGGCAGTATTTCTGCTTATGTGGGAGTATTAGGTGTTTCGCTTGGAACGATGGTGGCTAACCTTTCTTCACATAAAAAAGGATGGGATGAAAGATGGGAGGAGTTTTCAAAGTGGGCGGATAAAGGGCAAAAGCTTAAAAACGAGCTCTTGAAGTTGGTAGATGAAGACACGAATGCCTTTAATAAGATCATGAATGCCTTTGGTTTACCAAAATCCAATGCTGAGGAGAAAAAAATAAGGGATAAGGCTATACAATCAGCCACTAAATATGCTACAGAAGTTCCTTTTAAAGTTATGCAGTTATCTTATGAGTCGATGGAGGTGATAAGAGCTATGGCCGAACAAGGTAATCCTAACTCGGTAAGTGATGCCGGAGTTGGTGTTTTATGTGCCAGAACTGCTGTAATGGGGGCATATTTGAATGTTAAAATCAATGCCAAAGGATTGATGGATAGAGCCTTCGCAAGAAGCATTCTACAAAAGGGAAAACGTATAGTGGAAAATACCAGAAAGCAAGAGGCAAAAATACTTTCTATAGTAGGTAAAAAGATATAACGACAGGTGTGTAAATTTATCTTACTTATTCTTATCATTTTTTGAAACCAAACATTTTTTTTAGCCGTACAATGCTTATATGAAAAAATTATTCTTACATCCGAGTTGGAGAAGAATAATTTTCTTTTTCCCATTTCAATTAGTTTTTCTACATCTTAAGAAAAATCTGTTGCTGGTATCCTTTTGGGCGCTCTTATTTGGTTTCGTTACCCAATCCATTGCTCCACATTATGGAGTAGCCTATCTTTTCTTAAACCCGGAATATATGGATGATGTGAATTTTGTTTCTTATTTTATTGTTGGCTTTGCATGTGGTGGTTTTACAATGGCTTTTAATATTTCAAGCTATATACTTAATAGTTTTCGTTTTCCTTTTTTAGCAACCTTAAAACACCCGTTTACGAAGTATTGTATTAATAATTACATAATACCTGGTTCCTTTTTATTTGTTTATATATGGAATATGTTTTTCTTTTTAAAAAGCGAACGTATTTATACTGCGCAGGACATGGTCGTATACATAGGTGGGTTTATTATCGGCTTTACATTATTTGTCATTATTACGCTCTTATATTTTTTTAGAACAAATAAAGATATTCATAGAATGTTTGGTATACGGTTTCAGGAACCAGATAAGGAAGCAAAACAAGTTAATATTTTGCAAAAAAAAATAGATTCATGGAAAAATCCTCATCTTATTAAGGAACCTCGTGATTGGTATGTAGAAACCTATCTTTCTAGTTTATTTACAGTAAGACTTGTTCGTGCAGTTCGGCATTATAAACGTGAAATGTTAAGGAATGTGTTTAAGCAGAATCGTCGTAATGCCGGCATTTTCTCGTTTATTACTATTATTTCCTTATTGTCTTTGGGTTTATTCCGAGAAGTTCCTTTTTTAATGATTCCTGCGGGAGCAAGTGTTTTCCTTCTTTTTACAATGTTTATTATGCTCCCCATTCCGCTTTATTCTATGTTTAAAGGTTGGGCCCAGATTATTCTTATTGCCCTATTGCTTGTGCTTAATTCATTTTATCAGATAAAAATTTTTAATAATACAAATAAAGCATATGGACTTAACTATGAAATAAAACCTGCCACCTTCAGTAACGAAAGATTAAAGGAATTCGGATGTGATACAAAAAATTTTAATGCTGATGTGGAGCAGATGAAGGAGGTATTGAATAAATGGCGAGCCAAAAATAGCATAGAAAACAAAAAGCCAAAGCTTGTTCTGGTATGTACAAGTGGGGGAGGCCTGCGCTCTTCTTTATGGACATTTCACTCTTTACAATATGCAGATAGCCTTTTACATGGTTCTTTAATGAATCATATTGCTTTAATAACAGGGTCATCAGGTGGAATGATTGGAGCAGCGTATTTACGAGAATGTTATTTGAAAAGCAAGTTTGAAAAAGAAAGCTTATATAAATCTCGGTATGTTACAGATGTTTCTAAAGATATATTGAACTCTGTTGCTTTCAGCATAGCTACCAGTGATTGGTTTTTATCTTTCCAAAAAGTTAAATGTGGTAATTATGAGTATAAAATGGATAGAGGGTATGTGTTTGAAAAGAAATTAGACGAAAACTTAAGCGGCATATTTGGTCAGAAAAGATTATGCGACTATACAAAACTTGAATCAGATGCAGTCATACCGATGATGGTTTTTTCACCAACCATCGTAAACGATGGGAGAAAATTAATTATCTCTTCATTGCCTACTTCCTTTCTTAATAAAAAATCTGCCTGTGATAATCTTCATGTCTCGCCTTTACATGATGGTATTGAGTTCAGTCGATTCTTTAAAGAACAGGCAGCTGATAGTATTTTGTTTACAAGTGTTTTACGTATGAGCTCCACCTTTCCCTATATCACCCCTATTGTTTCATTACCCAGCAAGCCGGCTATTGAAATTATGGATGCAGGAATGCGTGATAATTTTGGCATTGATGTGGCCTTTAAGTATGTCTATACCTTTAAAGATTGGATAGAGGAAAATACAAGTGGAGTGGTGATTTTGCAAATTAGGGACAGGCATAAAGAATTTCCAATAGAAGAGAATTCTCCTATCACCATTTTAAATTCTATTACCCGTCCCATTGGTAGTTTTTATGGCAACTTGTTTTATATGCAGGATTTTAGTCAAAATCAAACTATAGAATATCTTACTTCTTCCGTAAATTCTCCAATTGATGTGGTAGATTTTGAACTGCAAAATGAATCACACGCCAATAGAATATCGCTTTCTTGGCATCTTACCAACCAGGAAAAGAGCAGAGTTATGAATTCTATCCTTTTGCCAGGTAATCAGAATTCGATCAATAGGCTTAGAAAGCTATTGAATTAAGATTCTCCCCGACTGATTTGTATCTTCGCCTTTGTTATGATCCATCAACTTCTGCATCAATATTGGGGTTTTGAAAAATTTCGTCCTCTTCAAGAGCAAGTGATACAATCTGTTCTGAATGGAAAAGATACATTGGCTCTACTTCCTACAGGAGGAGGAAAATCTATTTGTTTTCAGATACCTGCTTTAGCTAAGCAAGGAATATGTATTGTTATATCTCCCCTTATCGCACTCATGAAAGATCAGGTAGAGAATTTGAAAAAGAAAGGGATACCTGCTATGGCCATTACTTCAGCTATGCGTAAACAAGAAATAGACATAGCCTTTGATAATTGCATTCACGGTAATTATAAGTTCTTATATATATCCCCAGAGCGATTGGAAACCGAGTTAGCGCGTGTGAGAATTCAGAAGATGAATGTGAATTTAATTGCTGTTGATGAAGCGCATTGCATTTCGCAATGGGGTTATGATTTCAGACCCAGTTATATCAAGATTGCAGAATTGAGAGAATGGCTTCCAAAAATTCCTGTGCTGGCCCTTACCGCCACTGCTACCCCTGAAGTTGTGAGTGATATTCAGAAAAAGTTATTGTTTACAAAAGAGAATGTACTAAGAAAAAGTTTTGAAAGAAAAAATCTTTCTTATTCTGTTTTATATGAAGAGAATAAATTAAGCAGGTTGTTGAAAATTATCACAAAGGTGAAAGGGTCGGGCATTGTATATGTACGTAATCGAAAAAAAGCACAGGAGATCGCAGATTTCCTATATAGAAGCAATGTAAAAGCAGATTTTTATCATGCCGGTCTGGAGCCAAAATTGCGTGACACAAAGCAAGAAGCATGGGTGAATAATAAAACAACTGTTATTGTTTGTACAAATGCTTTCGGAATGGGCATCGATAAACCGGATGTTCGTTTTGTAGTGCATATTGATTTACCTGATACACCTGAGGCTTATTTTCAAGAAGCAGGAAGGGCAGGGCGTGATGAAAAAAAATCGTATGCTGTATTACTGTATAATGTTTCTGATAAAAATGAATTGGAACAACATCTGGAAATGGGTTATCCGTTAATAGATGAAATAAAAAAAACCTATCAGGCGCTGGCCAATTACTTTCAGTTACCGATAGGCGCAGGTCAAGGTAGTTTGCTTGAATTTGAGATTACAGACTTTTGCAAACAATATAATCTTAATCAGCTCTCGGTATTTAATTCTATTAAATTTTTGGAAAGAGAAGGATATATTTCTTTGAGCGATGCTTTTTTTAATCCTTCCCGAATTCATTTTAAAATAAATAAAGATGATTTATATAAGTTTCAGGTAGAGCATTCTGCATACGATAAATTTATAAAACTCATTCTTCGTTCTTATTCCGGTGTATTTGACAATTATATAAAAATATCAGAGAATGAATTGTCGAAGCGATTTGAGAAACCGGTCGAAGAAGTGAAAAAAATACTCAAGTATTTAGAGGAGCTGGGAGTGTTGTCATATATTCCTCAGACAGAAAAACCTCAAGTCTTGTTTTTAACGGCAAGGATAGATGCAAAAGACATTTATATCTCCCCTGAGAATTATAAAATAAGAAAAAGTAAAGCAAGGGATAGGTTAGACGCTATTCTTTATTATGCAGAATCTAAAACAAATTGTCGAAGCCAAATGCTGTTGTCTTATTTTGGTGAAAAAGATTCTCCTTTATGTGGAATATGCGATACCTGTTTGGCCAAAAATAAATCAGATCTGAATAATAGTGAGCTTAATAATATTTCTTCTCAAGTAAAAAATATTCTTTCTGAAAAAGCACTTGCTTTAACTGATTTGGTAAATACAATACAGGGATATAAAGAAGATAAAATATTGAAATCCATACAATGGATGATGGATACAGATGTCATTACTTGTGATGATGAAAACAAACTCAGTTTGAATCAATGAAACTGCAAAAGGACTTTTATATAAGAGAGGATGTCGTACTTATTGCCAAAGAATTGTTAGGTAAAGTTTTGATTACAAATTTTAATGGCGCTATTTCTGCCGGCATTATTACTGAAACGGAAGCCTATGCCGGCATTAACGATAGGGCTTCGCATGCTTTTGGAGGTAGACGTACAGCAAGAACAGAAATCATGTATGCAACAGGTGGAACGGCCTATGTGTATTTGTGTTACGGCATTCATCATTTGTTCAATGTGGTTACTAACCAAAAAGATATTCCACATGCTGTTTTGATCCGAGCTATTAAACCTATAGAAGGCATGGATGTGATATTGAAACGCAGAAAACAAAAAGAGATCAGTAATAAATTATCGTCTGGCCCCGGCACTCTTTCCCAGGCATTAGGAATACAAACCAGCCATAGTGGCGAAAATTTGCTTGGGAATAAAATTTGGATAGAAGATAGAGGAATTAATTTTCCTGATATTGAAATAATAAAAAGCCCCCGTATAGGTGTTGACTATGCAGGGGCAGATGCATTATTGCCTTATCGCTTTTTTGTAAATTTCTAAAACCCTGTTTTGTCGCTGCGCCTGTGTTCAATAAGTAAACCTGCGCACATGCCCGGCTGACTTTTCGTTTTACTTTGATCATCCGAAGCGGGATCTCCGGGAATAGTTACTTGTATTAAAATGTTTCTGGTATTTTCATTAGTTATTTGAATTTCCTGTACATTACCATCCGTAGAATTATCATATAATACCTCATCGGTTCTTGCATCCTTTATAACAAAACTCGCTTGCCCTTTATCTTCGGTACATACAGAGATGTGATAATCCATTCCTTTATAGAAAACTGCTCTTACACTCGATTGCTGTCCTTTTGCAAAAAGACCGCTCCTTGATTGACCATTGTATTCAAACCCATCATCAGGGGAACGTAAGCATTCTTTTTGATGAAATTGATTGCAATCTGCCGCAGAAGACCCTTTGCTTTTGGAAGATGCACCTCCACCTCTTTGAGAAAATGCTGTAGATGAAACTAAAAGAAACAACAGGAGGAAAGAGGTTGAAACTATTTTTTTCATGTTAGTATAAGTTGATTGTTTGCTGGTTGTAGTTTATTTCCCTGATACAAATCCATCATGAATGGTCTTTATTTTTTCACATATAGCTTTATATTGATCTTCAGTGATGGATATATTTACACCTCCTGTTAAGATCTTCTTTCCATTTTTGGTAGTTAAAGAACTGTTGATCTTCTCCTCTTTTAATCCATCATATAGTTCATTTAGCTCTTCTAGCTGCATCATTACTTCCACTACATTCGGGTCGCCTTGGTATTTTTCCAAATAACCTATCAAATTACTTAGGGTATATTTCTGCTCGGCAATTCTAACAATAGCAGGGTTGTCTGCTTTGTAGGTTTTAAGCATATTTGTTACAAGGTTCATACTTTCTATCCATCCACCGGCAATGACAAGAGCAAGTGTACTTGCTTTGTCACTTTTTTCTAACTCAGAGATGGCAGAGAAATAAACCGCATTTGAAATGTCTGTTAATGAATCGCTTTTGCCTACATTCTTTTTAATGCGCTCAGCAACTGATTCGTTAATTACTCCTGATATGCCTAAATCATCTCCTAGCTTTTTAACTGTAGCAAAATATTTTAATGCCTCTATGTTATAATCGAAAGTAGAACAATACAGAAAGTCGGTTGCGTATATTCCAAAATTCAGCGCTCTTGATTTGTTGTCTACATATTTTTTATAATTCTCTACATTATTAAGATGGGTTGTACTTTTTCCATCGCTGCCAATCTGTTTGATAAAAGAAAACATTTCATCAGGATAAGGAATTGTGATGAACTCACGTTGTTCCGATTCTTTTGAATTCATGGCTGAAGAATCAACCATCGCTACATCCGGATTACTTGTATTTTCTTCGCGGTTATTACACGAAGAGATAAAACCTGCTGCTATTATAACGTTAACAACAAAGAAGATTTTTTTCATGGTTAGATATCTTTAGGTAAGTAACAAATGTAGAAAATAATATGAATATCATTTTTAGCGCTCGGTCATGCTTCAAAAATCTATCTTTGCCCTTCTTAATTACATCAATAGTATGGCATATAAAAAAGTAACTCTTTCATCAGGAAAAGATCAGTCCCTTCGCAGGTTTCATCCCTGGGTTTTTTCAGGAGCAATAAAAAAGATGAAAGAAGAAATAAATGATGGGGAAATTGTAGAAGTATATGATAATAAGGAAGAGTTACTGGGAGTTGGGCATTATCAGGATTCCAGTATTGCGATTCGCATATTTTCTTTTGCTAAAGTTGTATCTGATTCCGGTTTT
>CAZCJN010000006.1:0-34340 GCA_964498865.1 uncultured Bacteroidia bacterium | reverse complement strand
CGTTACTACTTTTGGGGTATTGCATCCGTTAGCATCTGTTATGGTTACAGAATAGTTAAGGGCTGATAAACCTGTTGCAGTAGCTGTAGTTTGACCCGAAGGACTCCACATATATTTATAAGGCCCTACTCCACCGGAAGCATTAATAGTAGCACTACCGTTCATTCCACCATTACAACTAACATTTGCTTGAGATGCTATAGTTGATGTAACTGCGCTTGATGGTTGTAAAATAGAAACCGATAATTTTTTTGATGCGCTTAGCATATCCGTAACAGTTACAGAATAATTTCCTGCTATTAGACCCGTAGAAGACGCTGCTGTTTGACCATTGCTCCATACATAAGTATAGGGCCCCTTTCCTCCGCTAATAGTAACGGTTGCTTTACCATTGTTACCTCCATAACAACTTACATTGGTTGAGGCTACTGTTGCTGAAAGGGTAGACGTTATTTCTTGAAATTCATATGCGCCAATATCGATGCCTGCTCCTTGAGGACGCGCATTACCATCATAATCCTGAGTAATATATGATAAAGTTGCGCCTAAATCTTTACAAGGACTGGTTGCTTGTAAATGATAATCCTGAGTAGAAGCATTTACATATAATGGGTTAGCAGTAGTATTTTTTGTACCAGCAGGTGTAGCAAACTTATTATTGTAGAAGTTGGAGTAGTTGAAATTCATAGACAATGCATAGCTACCAGATTTTAAATTATCTACATTCGAAATGATACAATTAACAATTTCATTGTTTTTATTTTCTCTTCCGCAATAGAACAGATAGTCAATATTATCAAAAGTGCAATTAACTATAGTATTGCTGTCTGCAGGAGATACTTGATCGTAGTCATCAAAAAAAACACCTAATGATGAATTTTTAATGATACAGTTTTTAATCACATTATGTCTTCCTGCGTATTGTGCACCTCCGTCTTCAGAAGTATCTTGAATACGGATCCCTCCGGTAGTACTATCTGCAATACAGTTTTCATAGGTATTATAGCTCGCTCCGTCACGTATACAAAACCCACGTCCTCTAACTGCAACACAATTTTTAAAAGTGTTGTATTTTACTCCTCTATGTCGTACATAAAAATTCTCGGTCATGTTTACAGATTTACAGCCTATAAATGTATTGTTCAGGCAGTCATATTTAACCCCGGTACCATGTCCATAATGCGCAAGATTACCCACTCGTTCAGTATAACAACCCGTAATTGTATTGTTATTTCCACATACAATTAGATAGTAGTCGGTAGATGCATTATTGCCCGATCCCATTAGACCTTCATTACAATAAACTCTGCAATTGGTTACCGTATTATTATTACCATTTATGCTTAATCCTTCAGCAGCAGAGTTAACTACCACACAATTGCTAATATTATTATAACTTGAAACAGAGGTACCCCATGACCCCAATTGTATTCCTCTTCCTGAATAAGATGCTACAATATCACCTGTATACATGGTGATAATGTTATCTAATGTTAAATAAGATGCATTGCCTGTATTTACTCCATATGCATAGTTAGTTATTTGAAAATTTTTAATTATAATATAAGAGCGACCGGGTAAATTCATTCCTACTTTCGATGCCGCCCTATCACCGCCGTTAAGTAGTGGCATAACTGCCGCGTTAAGCGCATCACCCATTTTATAATTCAAATTAGGGGAATCACCGGGAGTAGCTTGATAGCCAATATAACATATAGGCTTTCCGGATACACCACTTTTTTGAAAACTTACATATTCTGCCCCATAATTACCAGCCTTTACATATACAGTATCCCCTCCGATTACAGGACATGTTGAAGATGCTGCATATGTGATTGTTTTCCATGGCAAAGCAAGAGTAAGTCCTGAATTTGAGTTATTTCCGGTTGTTGATACATAATACTTTTTTGCAGATACTGTTCCAAAAGTGGCGATAAGGGCGATTGATAGATAAAGTGATAATTTCATGTTTTAATTATTTTTGGTTATCATTATCCATAATGAATAAGTGATAATGTGTGTGTAAGTGTTTATTAAAGTGGTGAAAGAAGAAAAACATTAACCTAATTTCTATCGTAAAAGTGATTATCATGTGGTTTGTTGATTTTGAGAATATGTACGCCCTCCATTTTCTTTATGTTGCACCTCGATCTGCTGATTTCGCCCACCAATAATTGCATATCGACCAACGACGATAATTATAGGTTTACCAATAAAAAAAATTAAAAAATTAAAATTTTGCACTTACATGCAAAATCTCATCGAATTGGGGAGTAAAAACGGTAATGGATTATATTATAACTTTTTGTTATAGAACACGTAGCAAAAACAGCTCAAAAATTTAGAGTGCGTAATTAATGTGAAAAATCATTTTGGGATAAAAAAACTTCAGAAAACTGAGATTAAACTGTGAGGTTTCAAGTTAAACTCAATAACACCTATCTCTCTTTAATTTACTTTCTACTTATTCAGGATTGGGCCTGCCTGTTAATGGGTTTAATTAGAGAATATTCATTATTTGAACGAATAATTAACATCTAAAAAAGAAGTAAACTTACTATTCAAAAACTATTCAGGATGTCGTTTTTTCTATTGTTTCTATGGCTTCTTTCACTGTTAAAACAGAAACCCTTTTTTGATAGCAATACTGAGCAGCAAATTCAAACATTTCAGGAGTACAGCCATATGCGGTTGGGTTGCTTTCAACTTCATGCGTATAAAAAATCAACCAACCCTTTAATCTAATTGTTTCATCAATAATAAATTTAATGTCTTCCATTTGAAAATGATTGCCTAATTGATGTGATTTTAAATCAATCAAGTCAATAACTCCATAATTAATACCTCCTTTTACCCCACGTGCAGTTTTAAATCTATTCAACATTATACGTTTGCTTGCTATTGTTTGCTCACCATATGGATAAGAAAAATTTACAAATTTATATTCCGGAAAAAATTCGTTTATTCTTTTTTGATTTTTATTCAAGTCTTCGATTATTTGTTTTTTATTTGAAATAGAAAAATGCAAGTGACCATAGGTATGGGAGGCAAGTTCGCTGCCCTCGTCTAGTGCTTGCTGTAAATACTTAGGTTCATAATACGGCCCGTCTTGTCTATTTTTTTCAAAAAAACCTAGAGCGACATAATACGTTGAACGAAACCCGTATTTTTTATAAATATTTGAACCATACATAAAACCTGAATGGGGAACATCATCAAATGCAAAAGAAACAATTGCTTCGGATAGATTCAAATTAACCTTTTTATGTACTATTTTTCCAGCTATCCATCTAATACACTTGTTATAAATACTCTTAAGTATTTTGTACATACTCTTAGAAGCCATATAACTTAAATAGTTAGTTATTTCTATTTCTTACTTGTAGTAAAAATAACACTATTAATTTCATTTGAAAACTCTCTGGCAATGACTCTATGTGCTTCGTAATTCCAATGTCCTTTTTGATTAGTTATAGGCCAATAATAAGGATCTACACCTGTTTCTTTATGCATTTTCATTAAAGCAGGGTGTACATTAATAACAGGTGAGTTACTAATATATGATTGTACCATTTGTGCTTTTGAAGAATCTAAATCAAATAAAAAAATCACTCTTCTATCTTGGTCAAATTTCTTTATAATTGCTTCATCTACCCTATCTACTGGTCGGTTGACTACTCCTTCTTCAATATTTTCATCATAATTCGGATAAAATTTATCAAGAACTATTTTCCAAAAATCAGAAAGATTATTTTTAACTCGATATATTAAGAAAAGAAGAGATGATTGATTAAGAAGGCTAATTTTTTGATATTTTTTTACAAAAGAAGAATATTTAAAACTATCATTTAATTTTAACGAATCTCCCGCTAATTCATAATAAGGAATATACCTTCCTTCGTTTCCTAAACTTCGTTCATTTATAAAAACAATAAAATAATCAGGGTGGTAGGTCGCATCTATCTCTTCTTTTATATACAATGATTCACGCAAGGGCATTGATTCTTTTCCAAAATTGTAAAAACGTACATTTTTATTATTATTTTGAAAGAGTTCTTCTGTTATTGCTAAAAAATTATGCCTGTAAAATACCTGCCGGGCAGGAATAAAACTATTGCCCAATATCGCTAATGAAGTAGCAGAAGAATCCCATCTATTAGGATCATTTCCAAACCAGCCGGCAGAATTTGTTTTTGCCAGGCCAAATCCTTCATAATTAAAAATTGAACAGCACATTTTATTAGGCATATAACGTTCCCCTTTGTTTGGGTCAATGGTTAAAATAGGAGTCATAATACCACCAAAATGCAATATAAGTTCAAATAAAATAGCTGTACCTAAAAGTGTTAAACAGAAGTAAAATATAGATAGTACCTTTTTCATCAAAATTGTATTTATGTATTAAAATTTAAAATAAATAAATGGCATTGGCTTAGACTGATATAAATAAAAAAGAGTAAAAACCAATAATCCTGTAAGTAGCCCTAACAAAACGGACGTTGGTTTTATTCTCAAAAGATAGGTGTGCTTTCCGGTTAAATATTCAAGTAAGTCAATAATAACAGTTAACACAACAAAAATTAATGTTACTATAGCAAACCAAAATGTATATTCACTTGTTTCCCAATTCGCGATTTTTGAAAAGAAAATCGTGGTAGTATCCCAACTGGTTGATCTAAAAAACAACCAGGTAAAAATGACAAGTGCATTAGTAAATAGAATATTTACTATGTCTTTAAAAGTAAAACGCTTTAAATTTTTTGTTAATGTAGGTCCATCTTTAGTCATCATTTTATGAATAGCTAAATAAAGACCATGCAACGCACCCCAAATCACAAAATTCCAACTTGCTCCGTGCCATAAACCGCCAAGCAGCATGGTAATGAAAAGATTAATATATGTCCTTAATTTACCATTACGATTTCCTCCTAATGATATATATAGGTAATCCCTTAACCAAGATGATAAGGAGATATGCCAACGCCTCCAAAACTCTGTTATATTTCTAGATAAGTACGGTTGTTCAAAATTTTTCATCAGTTCTACACCGAAAAGTTTGGAAGTACCTCTTGCTATATGTGTATATCCTGAAAAATCAGCATAAATCTGAATAGAAAATAAAATGAGTGCACAAATTATCTCAAAAGCTTTATACTCTCCCATATTTTCAAAAATATGATCTACATACCTGCCTGTGGTATCTCCTATCATTACTTTTCTGAAAAGGCCATATATGATTAATACAATTCCTTCTTTAATTTGCTCTTTAGTTGGTTTTAAAAACTTTGTTAATTGAGGTAATAATGCATCGGCTCTTCCAATTGGACCCGCTACCAATTGAGGGAAAAATGTAACAAATAGGCCAAAATCAATTATATCATCAGAGGGTTGAATTTTTCTTCTATATATATCTGTGATATAAGAAAGATTATGAAAGATATAGAAGGATAAGCCTACTGGAAGAATAATGTTCAAATGCAAAAAATCTAAACCAAAACCAAGCTGAGTAGAAACAGCATGAATATTATCAACAAAGAAATTAAAGTATTTAAAAAAGCCTAATATTCCCAAATTAATAACCAAACTGATAATCAACCATAGTTTTCTTTTTTTATCGTCACTTAAACTTGCTATTTGTTTCCCAATATAAAAATCAGTAAAAGTGGTGAATGCAAGAAGAGTACAAAAACGCCAATCCCAGTACCCGTAAAAAAAATAGCTGGCAATGACAAGAAAAAGGTTTTTACTTTTCTTTGTAGGTAACCAATAAAAAATTGGAAGAACAATTCCTAAGAAAATCAAAAATATGAACGAGTTAAAAATCATTTTGCATCAAATATTAATTAATGTTTTTACCGATTAAAACGCCCGAAAGCTACTTGCATTAAACGCCAACGTTGAGAAAAATTTCCAATATAAAGACTAACAAAAACCACCACCAATGCAACTATTGGTGCTACAGTAATTGTAAATAATAAAGAATTGAATTCAGGAAAAGTGCTTCTTTTAAAAAAGGACACCGCAATATCTTGCAGGATATATATATAAATACTATTCTTACCCAACTCAATAATACCAGGTGCCGGACGCCATTCATATACTTTCAGAAAAAACAATAGAAAAGCAATTGAACATACAATACCTATTAAGAATCTAAGCAATACTGTGAAAATATTCATACTAAGTATTTGCATACCGGAGATATATACATACATATTCTTATTCCAAATGAAGAAAAAAAATATACTTAACAATACACTAATAAAAAGAAGAATGTTATTACGCTTGATGCTATTTTGAAAATAGATATGAATAGAATACTGAGCTACTAAATAACCAAGTAAAAAATAAAAGAATGTAAATTTATATAGAGAGGAATCGTAACGATCTGGCAATATCAAAAAAACAATAAGAGCAAGAGCAAAAAAGACCGGTTTATCAAAATTGTATTTTCTCATAAACGCTACAATTACAGTTGCGTAAAATAATGCCCACAAAAACCAAAGATTGCCAATAATTGCTTTAATAAACGTAGCCGGCAATTGTCGTAATATAAAATCACTATCCCATATCAGCGATAATGTAAACTTTAAAACAGCAAAGAAAACAATTGGAACAATGAGTGTTTTAATGCGGCTTTTAAAAATATCATAAAAGGATTTTTTCTGAATTGAGTTATAAGCAAGGAAACCACTAATTGCCATAAATAAAGGCATGTGAAACATGTAAATGATTTTGTAAACAGGGTCGAACCAAAATAAACCTGAATCTTTATATTCAACAAATTGGATGATATGCCCGTAAACAACCAAAAAAATTAAAATTCCCTTTATATAATCAAGAAAATTAAAACGTGAAGTAAGATTTGAAGGGGTATCCATTAATAATGCAGAAATTATTTATCTATAAATTTTTGGAACCATACTTCCAGATTTATCCATTTCCAAATATCTTTCGAGTGATTTCCTTTCTTTTCTAAGTGGCTTTGATATTTGTTTTTACAATCCTGTACATTAAAATACCCGCGATTTTTAAATTTCTCAGAATTCAACATATCTGTAATATATTTCTGAAACCGAGTTGTCCTAAACCATTCATCCGAAGGAGTCTCAAAACCCTTTTTATCTTTTCTGTTGTATATTTTTTCAGGCAATATATCTTTCACCGACTCTCTTAAGATATATTTACTCACCCCGCCCTTATGTGTAAGATTAGCAGGAAGAGATAAAGCTTTTTCTACCAGGTTGTGATCTAGAAACGGAACTCTTGATTCTATAGAGAAGCGCATAGAGTTGAGATCATCCCACTTCAATAAATGTTCTAATTTATGTTCAAAATGCTGTAGAAAGAATTCATGTAATGATTTCGGATTATAAAAATCTGCAGATATGGTTGATTCTTTTTGATAACGATTGTAAAACTCTGTACTTACACTTCCAAATTTCTTACTACTTGCATAACCTTTTAAACTTATGGGCAGCATGTAGTAAACGAAATAGGTATAGGCATCTTTCGAAGGATTGTTTTTATAATATCCTATAGCCTCCTTCAACAAAGTAATAAATTTAAAGTTGGTAAGTAACTCTTTAAAGTAGCTTCCATACAAGTATGGATACCCACCTAGCATTTCATCGGCCCCCTGTCCGTCCAAGGTAACCACCACATTTCCCTTAGCTAATTGCATTACCTTATACTGTGCATAGGGACTTACTCCGGGGATAGGTTCGCCTTGAGAAACTATAAAATCTATAAACTCATTATAAAAAGTATCTGCTGTTGGAGTGATGGTATGCATGTGCTTGAGCTTATCCTTAAATGCATATACATAGGGACTTTCATCTGCCCAGGTTCCTCGTTCATATATTGCCGAAAATGTTTGTAATTCCTTTGCTGAAAAGTCATTATACATCACCGAGGTTAAGGTAGAAGAATCCATACCTCCACTCAAACAAACGCCAACCGGTACATCACTACGCAAACGAAGAGCTACTGATTTTTTAATTTCTTCTCTAAACTCTTTGGGTGTTAAAGGAGTAGGATATTTTACTTGGTTGGGAAGGTTATACCATTGTTTAAAATTTACCTTGGCATTCTTGATAGTAAAACAATGACCATGCTTTAACTTAAAAATATCTTTAAAAAATGTTTCATGTGATTGATCGGTTCGATTATAAACCAAGTATTCAAATATCGACTTATTATTGGGCTCTACGTTCGCTACTTTAGGTAATAATGCTTTTATTTCAGAAGCAAAATAGAATCCTGTTTGATTTTGATGATAGTAGAATGGTTTTACTCCAAAACGATCACGGGCACCAAAAAATACTTTTTCCTGAACATCGTAAATAACAAAAGAAAAATCTCCATTAAACTTCGATAAACAATCCTCTCCCCAAACGGAATAAGCTGCCAATATAACTTCAGTATCACTTTTAGTTTTAAAACTATATTTATCCTTTAACACTTCCTTTAACTCCAGGTAGTTATATATCTCTCCATTAAAAACAATGCTGTACCTGTTTTCATTACTAAACATGGGTTGATGTCCTGCAGATGAAAGATCTATAATACTTAACCTGACTTGTCCGATACCAATATTATCTTTGAAATAAGTTCCTTCATCATCCGGCCCCCGATGTTTAATGGTCTTAAGCATACCGGAAATATCGTCCATTGTAACGGGTCGTTCAGATAAATTAACTATACCGGCAATGCCACACATACATTATTAGATTATAAATTTAAAAAACTGAATAAATAACGTTAAAAAAGTATAAATACCTTGATTATGTCTTATAAAATAGGGGGCAAAGATATCAAAATGCACTCTATGGTAGTTATATTTAATGGAATTAATTCTATAACTCAAACCATATTAAAATAAGTAAGTAATGAAGTCATACCAGCCTTAGGAGATGCTATAAGGCGTTTAACTACATTTTTAACATTCTGAAGGATTAATTCTTTAGTCCATATGAACCAGTTATCTGACCAACGTTGTGGATGAACTGTTATCATTATCTTGTCAGGCAGTTTCTGTATATTCTCTGTAATGTTTAATGTAGTCTCAAAATTAAAATTATAGGATGAAACAACCTTATCCCTTACGCTCACTTGTCCTCCATTCCATCTCCTGCCGGTATCTGTTAAATAACAAAAAACTTTAAAGTCTATATCATAATAAGGTTCTCCAATAATTCCAAAATCTTTATAGGAATATTTTTTCCATACATCTTTATTATCCCACGTACTCATTGGGCTTCCGTGCATACATATTGTTTTAACAGGATAATAAGTGCGGAAATATTCAAGGTTCTTCTTAAAGTTAGAAATAGCTTTCTCTGTATTTCCCCATGCTAATGTAAGATCTTCATAATGATAGCCTATTTCATGTCCTAATGCAGCAATAGCTTTTATAATCTCAGGGTGGTTGCTTTGTTTTACAATTCGGAAATAATACACTCCTTTAATTCCCAATCTATTTTCAATCTTTGCGGTGTTTAAAGAATTACCCGGAAGATCATCTACATCATGCCTTAAAATAACAACTTTACCAGCGGGTTTAGTCAGCAAATATTCCTCGAACGTAAAAAATGAATATCCCTTTTGCTTAAATGTAGTAAGCAAGTGTTCATAGGAAATAAGAGTAAAGTCTCTCATATATATTATGAAGGTATAATGATATTATGTATTATAAAACTTTTCTGAATTGTTATATTGATATTTTGAATCACCTGCTATCTTTCTACTGCCCGGATAATTTTCCAAAAACCAACTTATGTAACCTGAAAGATCTACTTTGGTGTTTAATATTTCTCTTGATTTAAGCTTGAAAACATTTTTATAAGAATCATCTTTTACTATTTGGATGGCTCGATCTACCAATCCCTCACTCGACCTATATAGCTCAATCAATCCTAATTTAACTTCTTCATCCAACGTACCGGCTTGAGCGGTGCTTATACACAAGGCAGGTGTTCCTAAAAAGGCGGCTTCTGCAGACATGGTTAAACTTTCGCTTACTAACAAACTAGCACTATTCAGCACATCGTGCATATACGCAGGGTGGGTTTTAAAAGCATACTTTTTTAAATCATCAGGGAGAGGAGACTCCGACGAAATTATAACTTTAGCATACTTGGACAGCTCTTTTACCAATAAATATTTATCAGCTAACGATAGGCCTTTTAAACCTATATCATGACTGGCATCCCAGGAAACAAAGCGTAGGATAACATACCGGTTTTTATCCGATCCTTGTAATAAATCTTTAATATTTTCAGGGTTAGGCTTAAATCTTGAGGGATGCAATGAACCCAATTCAAGAAAACCATCAAAACGAATATGTTTTTTTCCAAAATCTTTCTGAAATACTTTAGGAGTTAAAATATCAGAGGTAAAGGGTACATACATTAAATGCTGAAAAGTATTATGATCCGTATCGTCTAACGCAACATGAGGTTTCCGCATTAACCAGGAAATATGAGCAGCATACATGGAGCCTGCACTAAGGAAAATATCAGGTTTAAATTTAAGTGCCTGCTTAAAAATAAAAAAATCAGCCTGTAAAATATAAAACAACTTACCTATAATGCCCTTTTTGCCTTTTCCCCTATTTACATAAGGGAGCATATAATAATCCAATAAACTAAAGGCAACTTCTTTATCTCTCGATACAATATGAACTAAATGCCCTTTGTCTTTCATATTCCAAATAAAGTTTTTGAAATAATGAACATGAGCAGGATGGCCTATGTCAATTAATATCCTCATAACGATACTAACAACTATCTATCTTATATACTTATAAACTTTCATTCCTAATTTTCCCACATTATATAATAATGGTTTATGCACATAATAATACCTTCCAAAAGACAATAACTTACCTCCAAACTTCAATTTATAATCTCTAACGGAATAATCCTGAGTTGGTTTACCTGCACCGGCAAAATCATATACTTTAATTCCATTTTCTTTTCCCCATAGCATATTATGCCATGGCATAAGATCAGCTACCTGGTAATTAGAATACTTCATATCAATAGCTGCATACCAGTCATACATTGACTCTTTATAGATCAAATAAACTCTGCAGCCAATAAGTTTATCATCTGCAAAAGCTCCTACAATGCGGCATTTATCTTTTAAAATTTCAGCTGTATTTAAAAACAAGTTAGGGTCAGGAGATGGCAAATTAATTCTTTCATATGTTTTAGCAATAAGGTCATGCCCCTGCATTATTTCATCTTTGGTTACAAGCTGCCTTATTTGCATGTTTTTATTAAGCGCTCTTTTAATATTAGATGCCCTACCCCTGTGTAATGCTTTTTTCATTTCCTCAACAGGCAAAGTAAGATCATTATGAATAGTCATGTGTTCAATGTGAGAAAAGCCACATTTTAAAAAGGGTTCATTCAGCAGTTGTACATCAAATAGATTTCTTACTTCAGTATATATAACCTTTGTTTTTTTAATCTTCTCGTTGTAATAGTCAAGGATCTGTTTAGTGAACTGGCTATTATTATCGCTGATAATAGGTCCGCCATTAATGATTGAACGTGTTGAGAAACGACTTTTAATTCCAGGCTCAAAAATGAGGGTATATACCAAAATACCCTTTATATTTTTATCAGCATCTTCTAAGGCAATTACACCAGCATCATTATAAGGTGTTTTTTTATATACATCGTATATTAAGGATGTTTGAAATATATTTCCCAATGGATGGTTTAATACAAAATCATCCCACTTTTTCTTATCGGGGTTTTCATTAATCTGTATGCCCGTAGTTTTTTCTGACATATTTACTTAAATCGGTTTTGATAATCAGGTGTTTGTTTCATAATTGAAAAGCTATTGGGGAAATTTTCTACAAACCAAACCATAAATGCAGTAAGATCAAGTTTGTTTTTAACAATCTCTTTTGATTTTTCTTTATATGTTTCCTTATATGAACTGTTCTTAACAAGCTCAATTGCACGCTCAATTAATCCATCGCTCGTTCTAAATAGCTCGATTAACCCCAATTTCACTTCTTCATTTAATGTACCGGCCTGGGCAGTACTTATGCAGAGAGCAGGAGTACCTAAAAATGCAGCTTCAGCAGACATGGTAAGACTTTCACTTACCAGCAATGATGCACCGTTTAACAGATCATGCATAAAAGCAGGATGTGTACTATATGCATATTCCTGTAAGTCATCGGGCAGCAGCGACTCAGAGGAGATAACTACTTTAATATATTTTGATAGTTCTTTAACCAGTGAATATTTTTCTTGTAATGTTAATCCTTTCAAACCCATATCGTGACTAGCACCCCATGAAACAAATCTTAATACAATATATTTATCAGCACCCTGAAGACGCGGTTCATCTTGTATGTGAGAAAGGTTAGGAATAAATTGATTCGGATGGAGCGCACATAATTCCATAAAACTATCAAAACGAATTTGACGATTTCCCTGATCTTTTAAATAGAATTTGGGGGTTAATATTGCTGTTGTAAATGGTACATACATAGCATGTGAAAAAGGGTTGTGATCCGTATCATCAAAAGCAATATGTGGTTTTTTCAACAGCCATGCTACCTGCGCAGCATAAGGAGAACCAAAACTTAAAAATATATCCGGCTTAACCTCCAACGCTTTTTTGAAAAGAAAATAATCTGCCCACAAAATGTATAACAATTTACCAATGTATCCATTTCCCCCTTTTCCTCTTTTGAAATATGTAAATTTATAGTAATCAAGTAATTTAAAAGCTACTTCTTTGTCACGGGCTGTTATCGTAATCTGATGCCCTTTTTTTTGCATTATCCAAATAAAGTTTTTGAAATAATGAACGTGGGCAGGATGTCCTATATCTATAAGTATCTTCACGAATCAGTTTAAGTATAAAAATATATTAGCAAGGCTAAGCAAGCTTGTTATAAAATTTAATTAATGGAGCAATTTCTGCATTTCGTTTCAATGCAGATTCTATGATGCGAATATAAGAAGCTTTATAGCCCGGGTATTCTTTCTCATTATATACCCTGTGGTGATAGTTCACTACCAATATTGCATCATTTTGCTCAACTTCATCCAATAATTTTTCAAAACGCTCCCATTTATTTTGAATGGGCATAAAACATACATCCATAAGCAACAAAGGAAACACTGTGAATTTTGTTCCGTTTGGCTTGAATGGTTTTATTTTTCCGCCTACAAAACCTATATCATCATTTGACCCCCAGGTAGAGTCATATAAAAATCCAAGCTCTTCATGAATCTTCCAGGTTGTATCATCCATATTCAGATGGTGCTGACGTGTTCCTAAAACCGGATGTCCTATAATGGATTCTAACCTACTCTTTTCTCTCCCTAACAGTTCTTTATTGTTATAGGACAAAAACGAACCATGTAAACCTATTTCCCAACCATTCTTATCGAGATATCTCAAAGCATCCTGAATCTTGGGTTCAAACATATCATACCTGCCTACTGCTAATGCAAAGGTGCTTGGCTTCAATGGATTGAATTTTATGCTCTCATCCAAGATAAAAAATGTAGAACGTAATCCATAAGAATCTTCCAGTTTGGCTATGTCATAAATATTCCAATAAGGCTCTTTTTTTTGTGGCGTGATATGATACAGTGCTTCGGAAAAGTTACCTTTTCGGAGTCCTTTTACAAATCCTGTAAGATATTGATACGTTTTTTGTGTACGATCAACGTCGTGGGTCAATGATACTTTTAGCACAAATAAAAATTTATCTTTTAAAGTTAAACAATCTTTGATAATGGTATCCTTTTATAAACCTGGCAAGTCCATCATCTACTAACTTGGGAGTATGAGAAAAGAATGCATTCAAATATCCTCTCACATAACTGAAGCTGGCTAAAAAATAAGGCTTCTTCTTAAGCATTACTAATGCCCTGACAAACGTGAGGAACAAATCATTTGCCTGCCTATAGTGAGTAATGCCATTATTATAAAAAAATCTTAACGAACGGTACTCGGCTGTTTCGGGGCGATGGTGTAATACATTCACAGGAATGTTTGCAACTTTCCAATTTAAATATTGGGCATGCAGCAAATCTATTCCATCCCAACCGTTCTCTTCTAAAAAGCCCCCTATATCGTTAAAACATTTCATGCGTACTGACTTAACTGCACCCTCCACTCTTGGAAAGCGGGAAGCTTTAATATTTCTATCATTCTCATTTTCTACAATATACCCACCACAAATTCCAATAGCATCATCAGCAGAAAATGCTTGAGCTATTTTTTGAAAATAATCTGCAGGGAATGTTAAATCAGCATCTAATTTTACAATGAAATCAAAATCGAAATCTTTTATTTTCTTATATCCAACATTAAATGCGCGAATTACTTTAGAACCATATGATTTCTGTTCTTGTTTGTTTTCAATAGTAAGAACTTCTATCCAGTCATTCAATCTACTATATTTTTCAATAATCTCTCTTGTTTTATCAGTTGAACCATCATCTACAATAATCCATTTTATAGGCTTGAGGGTTTGCTTAACCATCGACTCTAGTGTATAAGCAATAAACGCTTCTTCATTTTTAGCGGGTGTAATCACATAATATTTCATAGATATTGACTGGAAATTATTAATTTATAATATGAAACATATCTAATTATTATCGTACAGTTATTGAGTTATGTTTAGTATACGCAAGATGTAAAAACATAATGCTAAAAAAGAAAGGGTACTGAAAAATAGATTCCCCAAATCCCATCATCATCATAATAAGAAAACACAAGAATGCAAAAGTTCCTGTAAATGAATACTCTGAACATAACGCATTGAAGGTTTTTAAATAATTGTATAACAATGTTAGAAACGCAAATATACCATAGGTAGCAAGAAGATTGGTAAGGCCATTGTTACGATGCTGATCTACTGTAAAAAAGGTAAATTCTTTGCCTCCAAAACGTTTTTCACCTTTACCCCATCCTATCAAAGGACTTGTAGAAAAATCTTCAAGATCGGCTGCTGCACTACCAAATCGCGATGTGGTATCATCTTTCAACTCCATATTCTGGCTGATTTTTGAGCCTAAGAAGTCAAGCGTAAAAAATAAATATATAGCAAGTGGTGCAAACATTATTAAAATAAATGCTTTTTTCGATAATTCACCGGTAACCAAAAAGAAGGATGCTATCAGTATAAACATAGCCACAAATCCTGTAGTTGAGAGTGTAGAAATAATAGCAATTGTAAACAAAACATTTTTTTTGTTTACTAGCTTACCTGTAATTATAATATTAAAGATCAGTGCAAGGTTCAAAAAAATGGCATAGGCTCCCGGTTCCCAAAATGCACCAGGATTACGAAACATAAGAATTGTCGGATGCAGCGTAAAAATCACAATTGTAGATTGAATAGCATAAAAGGGATTATCTGTACTGGATTCAGCAGCCGGAAAAAGAGGGGCAATAGTAGAAACAAAAAAATCATAAACACCCGGGATAAACGCTGTTGGTATGTAGAAAACAAAGCTAACGACAGCAAGAAAATAAAGAATATTTACATAATAAATAATAAATTTTTTGTTACATATAGCAACAACTACATAAGCAAACATAAAACGTAACACAGTTCCCATGTATGTTACAGGTGCTATGGAATAAACAAATACAGCCTGTAATAATTCAACTAAAAAAAATACACCCATAATATTTAATGAACGCGTGTCAAACCTTATGCTTCGCTTTAAAAAAATAAACAGCGAAATCATAAAAAATATAAGGGTATTGTAAATTGAACCAAAAAAATAAGGCATTCCACTAACACCAATTAAGCTAAAGCACAGAAAGTAGTTAACCTTATCTTCTGTGGGAAGGGCTCTTATTTTTTTCAGCATGCTGTTAATTTTTACCCTCTACTTTATTATTCAAAGAAGAGTATTTGTATTTTATATACACGTATGGTATAACCGCAATTAGTACTAGTAGATAATAAGGAAACAATAATTTTATACCATGCCTCCATACCATATTTGTTTGATTAAAGAAATAATTAGTCGAGTATTTATTAAAAAATATATTATGCAGGTAACTTTTAAAGTTTTTTACCAGGCGGGGATTACCACCACTGGTCATCTGCATGTTTTCAAAAAGATAAGCATCATAGCTAACATACACTTTTGCACCATTTTTTGCTGCACGCAAAACAAAATCATAATCTGAACTGTATTGAGGAAAGGTAACTTCGTCTAAATAATTTAGTTTTTTCATCATTTCTGCCGATAGTAGAACGCCTCGTGTGGGTAATGTAACTGAAGGAACAACGCCTTTTAAGTCATCAGGATTTTTATACGTATAGGATGGAATATATTTATGGTATTTAAGTTTAAAGCGGTTTTCCGATTTAATCCCTGAAAAAGTTATCATCCTGGGCTCTGTTGCTGAATAAGACGAGGAGCCAATTATACTTTCCGGGCCACATTCATTATAGTTACGAATGATTTGTGACAAATAATTCTCAGGAATCTGTACATCATCATTAATAGTGAGAATTAGTCTGGATCTCAAAACTTCCACAGCGTATTTACATCCTTCATTCATTGATTTCGTAAACCACCAATTACCACTTCCCTTCACCACAAAAACTTCTGGAAATTCAGAGCTTAACATCTCTAACGTACCATCTGTCGATCCGTCAACAACAACAACAATTTTATAGTTTACTCCATTTATTTTTTGTCTTTTAAATTGATTGAGCAATACAGATAAGGGTTGTTTACGATTAAATGTGGGTATTACAATGGACAGATCAGGAGAGTTCATCTTTTCTTAAGTTATATTTATTAAACCGGTAAATGTTTATTCAAAATTTTTCTTACTTGAAATGGTGCAATAAGAATTCCATAAGAGTTGCATATGATAATTGATAAAATAATTCCAGAAACACCCATACCCCATCTGACTGCTAATAAATAAGACATAGGTATATACAGCACCATCCCGATAAGGTTCACGATCATCTGAGGACGTACATTACCTACACCATTCAGAAATCGTATGTATACATCTCCAAAGCATGTGAGTACAACATAGAACATCATAAACAACGAAATAGAAAAATCTATTTTTACTTTATCACCAATCCATAAATGATACATAAAGTTAGATGCAAATAACATGATCACTGCCACGACAGAAAGCCCACCCCATATTCTTAATAATTGCGTAAGTGATCTTCTCATCCATGCATAATCTTGTTTAACATACGCTTCGGTATAGGCAGACCAGTAAGGAGATATTATAATGTTAAAAACCATAGTAATGACACCGAAATACTTAAATGCAATATTATAAGAGGTAACCAAATCAGGAGAGAAATATCGACTTATCAATAAATTACTTGTTTGAAATAAAATCAATAAACTAATCTGAATAATAAAAAATTTAACCCCAAGATGAAGTATATTTTTTAATGAATTATAATCAAAACTTTTAAAGCTTGGAGATATCGTTTTTAGCTTAGTGGAAAAATAAAATATGTTAACTCCAAGTAAAACAAGCACAGGTACTACAGAAATCAAAAATGCAACATACAACAAAGAGGAATGCGAAAAATGCGTTACTAAAAAAATACCAATTAAAACTAATAGGTTGCCTAGTGCAACATTAAAAGAAACCTTTGCAGATTCCTGGTATCCTAAAAATATACTATTTATCAGTTGAAGTATAAATCTCATAGAGAACATAAAAAACACAATAAATGAAATTGTTTTAATGTCTTCATCCATATTCTCCGGAACATTCAACACTGCATTCCAATCAATGAATTCATTTATAATTAAAAATATCCCGAAAAGAAAAGCACAAAGTATAGATACCGATATATATGCCGTACTCACATATGCTTTTGCTTTTTTCATATTTCCCTCAGCCACTGATTCAGCTAACTTATTTCTTAATCCATGACCAAGTCCAATGTCAAAAAAATCAACCCATCCTAAAATTGAGCTAATAGTAAGCCAAATACCATATTTGGTAGGATTTAAATAACTTATTGTAAGTGGAACTAGTGCCAGATTAATCGCAATGCTGACACCTTTTATTACAAATGCGCTGGCAATATTTTTTATTGCCTTTTTTGACCTAGTATGTGTATTGGCAAAATATTTTTTAAAAATCATGTTAAACAAAGCAAATTTAATTGTGCAAATATCGCCAAATAGAGCTTATGGCTTACTACCTTCTTACAGTCAGCTGCTTAACTATTATTTCCATCAATACTTTAAACTTATGGTAAAACGGGCGTGGGTTAATGGGTTCCGATAGAGTTTCTTTCCAAAGATATTCTGCTATCATAGGAAAAAGATAAAAATGTGGTTTGCATTTATATTTATTGTCTACGCCTAAACCTATATCCAATAACTCACGGTGATTAAAGGGTGTTATTGCTTCCTGAACAATATCCCATTCCAATTGGCTTTGGGCTTGCCAATTACCAAGACGTTGTTCCCAATAAAACATATCCACCACATCGTATCCAAAATTATTTTCTATTTTTTTTATATCTTTCAACCAATTGGAAATACTTTCCACAATAAATTCATGTTGATTCCAGCCCGGCTCCATGCTTAATATCTGATTAGCATTTTGTATCTCTTCCTTCTTACCCGACATATAATAAGCACATCGAGCTATTTCAGCACAGTTTCCTTTAATTACAACTCTATCATGAGGTATTTGCCCTTTCATGCCATAAGCAATATATCCCCAATCGTTTAAGTGTGAAATATCTGAGTTGTTTTTATAAATAGCAGCAAAAGCAGGCTCAATAACACCATTATTCCTGCAATCTATAACATGATGTTTTAATCCAAGTTTTGACAACAACTTTCTCGGTACTTTAATGTCTGCTGAATCATCCTTTAGCCCCCTGTATTGTAAGGTATAAAAAAAGATATCGTTTGCTATGGGTTTACAAGCACTCAATACAACCCTGGAGTCGAAACCGGCAGTTATAGGCAAGGCAAGCTTAAATCTCTTATGAAATGCAAGCATTATTTTTCTCAGTAAATCACCTATCTTTTCAGCAGCTTCTTTCACATTTAGTTTCTGCAGTTGCTTAACAGGCCAGTAACGTACAGAAGAAAAAGAATTAAAATCCAAATAATGATTAGGTGTAAGTTGGTACACACCCTCAAATAAAGAGCACCCTGTAGGAAGGTAATATTCAATATCTGATTTTATATAAGACGATGCATAAAATTTTTTATATCGTGCTCCTTCTTGTAACGGAATAACCTTCTTCAACAACAATGGTTGAGATGCAGCGAAAATCTTTTCTTCATATTTAGTATAGAAAACAGATCTCAATCCACAAGGATCATGAAAAATATAGTACTTATCACCATTTTTCACAACCAACACAAATCGTCCTGCATAATTATACAGTTTATCTGCAATGCTTGACAATGATACATCTCCTGCTATTGCATTCAATATATCCATATTCGTCTGTTCCGGGTTATATGGATTAACAATAAAACCAATCAATGCTACTTCAATAACTCCGTTAGTAGATTTTGAGACATCAAGAAACGGATGAGAATAAATATTATAAATACCTATCGTTGTATGCTTCCAATCCGGCAATTCATTAGTCGGCAGAGGTGATAGCAAAAACTGTCTGGCATAAGCAAGCTTATCTATTGTCATATAAATATTTTTTTTTTACAAAAACATATCAATAAATACGGCAAACTTTGCCATCATTCATTAGTAAAATACTGTGAATGTTTTTTTGACAATGCAGCAGGTATACTCACATCGTTCAGCAGGCAATATAAATTCTTAATTTTCTTATTCTGAAACTCTGTCAATGTTTTCAAAAATCCGGACTTAGAAGTTTTATTTTCCCTCGCAACAAATATTTTAATATCTGCATACTTTGCAAGCAAGAAGGTCTCCCATACTAATCCTATAGGAGCTGTATCTATTATAACATACTCATATTTTTCCTTTAACTTATTAATTAACATACCGGTCAAATCTGAATCAATCATATCTGATGAATCGGACGACCTATCACCTACAGGAATAAAATCAAGATTAGGAATATCGGTAGAAACAATGATATCGTCTACCATACAACTGCCATTTAAAAAAGAAGTTATGCCTTGATTATTATTGGTTTCAAATGGAAAATATTGATTGGGTTTACGTAAATCAAAATCAAGCAAAACAGTTTTTCGCTTAGTTAATGCAAAGCTATGTGCTATGTTTAACGAACAAAATGATTTCCCCTCTCCTGAAGTTGAAGAGGTAAACAAGATGACTTTATTTTTTTCATCTCCCAAAGCATATTCTACATTCGTTCGAACAGTTCTTATTGATTCTGCTATAGGTGATCGGGGCGACTCAAGCAATGCAGACTGTTTAGTATTATTTTTTCTTCTATGTATTACACCTATAAAAGGCACATCGGTAATTAATTTAAGAATCTCCTCATCCCTGATAGTATTAGTTAATAACGATTTTATACCAAATATTCCAAAAGGAAACAAAAAACCAAGCACTAAAGCTCCTAAGTAATTTGCCATTTTATTAGGTGATACCGGTGTAGGCTGGGTAAGTTTAGCAGGCTCAATAATATCATTATCCGGTAAATTAGAACCTTTTGCAATTTGAGCCTCTGCTTTTTTCCTGAGCATATATTTATATATATCATCATGCAATGTCTGCTTTCTTTCTATCTGCACTAGTTTCCTTTCTGTATTGGGTAACTCTCTCAATCTTTGGTTTTCCCTTCCCAACTGATTACTGATTGATGCCAGCAGTATATTATTAGCTGTCATCTGAGACTGTAATGTTTCAAGAAGAGTTTTCTTTTGAGCCTGTATTTTATTATTTAAACTTGTAAAATATGGACTTAATGTTTTTTTATCCTGAATTAAATTATTCCTTTCAGTGGTAAATTTTATATACTGTTGTACAATACCGGTCAGCAATTGGTCATCAACCCCCATGGATGAAGGCACCAGCAAGCTTGAATTATTCTGATCATTATCAAGATTATTATAAACGTAGGAGTAATATCTTGCTTTAGCTTCAAGTTTTTCTTTCTGCCCTTCTAATTCATTAGCTCCTCTCATAGTTTGGTCGGATAATGATTTTATCTCCATCAACTTATTACTCGACCTGAACTGTTGCAGATCCGATTCATTCACAGTTAATGAATCGGCTATAATTCCTATCTGACTATTGATATATTCAATCGATTTTTCTGCTAAATAATTTTTTTTATCAACGTTTCTCTGCATATAAGCAGCTGTAAGTGCATTAATAAAGTCAATTCCTTTTTGCACATGCTGCACTTTCATTTTTACCGTAATGGCTAAAATATCTTTGCCTAATTGCTCAACTTTTAATTCGTTTTTATATTGGTATTTCAATTGATCCAGGTTATTAAATACGAATAGAAACTTTGTATCTTCTTTAAAATTTTTCAGCCTCTCAGCATCAACAGTAACAATAAAGCAAAACTCATCAGCTTTTACTGTATCTCCATAGTTATATATTTTATCTATAGAAAAAACATCAATACCTCGAGTTTCTTTTGTAAGATAATTATACAGATCAACCTCTTTAGCATCTTCAACATGTAATCTAAATTGTGTTGGAGATTCTGGTTTTATTTCAAATGACACTCCAACCGGTTGTAAATGATTTTCTACCATATCTACGGTAAATGGCGAATCATGGTATAACTCTGTTTTTTTTACTTGACTGATCACAGCATGGTAACCTATTTTTGCATTGGTCTTTTCAAGAGCTTTATAAATCATTTCTAAGGACTTCATCTTTTGAATCTCTTTATTAATATCACTTGTAGGAGAAAAAATAGCAAATGATTTCATAAATTCTTCTGAAGGATCAGCCACTCGTGAGTCAGGATTTCCATCAATTAAAATCACACTACCTACTTCATACATAGGACGGGAATACCAATTGAGAGCAAAGGCCAATCCAAAAAACAGTATTACAGATATAAAAAAAACATACCAGTATTTGGTTACCTTTTGCAAGGCTACTTTTACATAATAAAAACTTTCTATTTCCTGTTTCTGTTCCATAATAATCGTTGAATTATAAAAAATAGATTTTATCTTCCTAATTGAAAATAAACAAGTGCTACAAAAGCAGCATTAATAGCTGATATAATCAATGCATAAGGAATTTCTTTCATACCATACCTGCGTAACTTCAACGGCTCGATATAAACAACATCATTAGGTTGTAAAAAATAATACTCCGACTTAAAAAGATCGTCTTTAGTAAGGTCTAAATAATATTTATGTATTTGTTTGCCATTTTCACGAATCAGAACAACATTCTTTCTATTACCGTACTCAGTAATATCGCCGGCAAGACCTATTGCTTTAAAAATACTAATCTGTTCGGTAGTATAGGCATAGGTTCCCGCTCGTAATACTTCACCTAAAATAGTAATTGAATTATTAACAAACCGAACGGAAACAATCGGATTGTTCATTATATTTTTTAAAGCATCTTTAATAGCGGTAGCTGCCTCTTCTAGAGTCAGGTCTTTTACCTTTACTTTGCCAATTATAGGTAAGCTAACATATCCAGACTCATCAACTGAATAGGAGGTTATAGATAAACTTTGCTCGGTAACAGATGCGTTCGTATTTTCTTGTCCGAAGAAATTATATTCAGGTTGATCTATAGTATTAATTTTTATGTGCAACAGATCAAAGGCATCAATTTTAATACTCTTTTTGTTGCTGCTCCAGTTATGGTTAAACTCGGGTGTATCCTTAGGAGATTGTACATATACAATTTTCCTCTGTGGTACACATGAATATAATAAAACAGATAAAAGAATGAATAAGAAAAAACGATTTATCATAATTAATAAAAGATACTTCTACGTTTGTTTTACATTGAAATTGAGCCTTATGCGCTCATATTTCTTTTTCTGACCATATTATATATAGCCATCCAAAAATACTTAAAATTAACAAACACCCCATACCGTTTTCGCGCTTCGAGGTATATACGTTCGGCTTGAATAACACCATCGAACCCTTTAAGTCCGAGCGATACATTAGGAGGAATACAACCGGGTTTATATTTAATCCTTTCTTCTTGAAGGTCTTTAGGAAGCGATTCATAACCAAACTTAGTAAGCGGTCTCACTCCAACCAGGGATAAATCACCTTTCAACAAGTTATATAGCTGTGGAAGCTCATCCAAATGCAACTTCCTTAAAATCGAACTCCAGCTTGTAATTCTAAAATCACAATTGGGTTTTCCTACCTCATTATATCCATTCATTTTCACGACATAATCTTGAATATATTGAGAATAGGGATGCATTGTACGTATTTTATATATACCCACTATCTTACCTCCTTTTCCTATTCGTCTCATTTTTAATAATACCCCGGCAGAAACCTGTTTATCATTAGTAGGTTCGCTTGTTTTAATTACAGAAAAATAAAGTAAGTTATTAATCACTTCATTATCTATAATTTCAAAACCAGCATGACTTAGTCTTCCTAGAATTTCAGCCTTTGAAGCAACATAGTATTTATCCTTAGAAAAAAAAGAATAAAGTGGTTTAGTAAAAGACATTTTAGAGCAAATCCTATTAAATATAAAATCAAACATCCATATAAGATTGACTAACAGAGGATGTTTTTTTCTGATTCTCTCTTTTCTTTCTATAATGGTCTCCGCGCAACCTATATACATACCAGCATCCGGAAGCGTACTATTAACTAATTTAAAATAAGTATTAAGATCGTTTTTATAATTAACTACGCCTAAATCAATAATTGTTCTTATTTGCCAAGAGCTTGAATTTGAAATTTCATAGGTAGTATCGCTGGAGGAAGCCAACAGTATCGTCCTATCAATATTTAAAGGCACCTGTTCCGATATAAAATTCAGAACCTTCTCACCTCCATCTTCTAAAATGATCTTTCTTAGTTTGGTTTCATCATCTGAAACCGATATCTCTTCCACTGTTTTCATCTTGCAATAAAAAACGTTTGTAGTTTTTAATACTATTTTTTACTTCTTATTTAAAATTAACACAGCACTTATTACACACACACGCTTGTTTTACATCAATCGAGTGTAATAAGTTACATTACAAGTAAATAAAAACTCTGCCCGCTTTTACGGATAAAGGTAAGGAATTTATAGGAATGCTTTTTACCAATTATATATACAACTTTTTCCTAATTCTAAAGTATAAGGAAAATTTGATAGGCAGAAGTTGTAATATTGTAACATGAAGCCGGCAAATCCCCGCCCCCTCCTTGTCTTCTATATTTTGGTTAGCTATGTTCTAATCCAGTTTGTCTGGTGGAGCTATCTCTTAATCGAGCAAAATAATGAGCTATATACCCTAAAAAAGAGCTTTAACCTCCTCACTTACAATGACCCCCAATTGATTATAGAAGAAGGAAACGCACTCGAAAAGAGGTTACACTATAGGTGGATGATGATCGTAGGCGAAGGAATGGTGTTTTTTACTTTACTCATTATTGCTTTTATTAGGGTGAGGGGTACTTTTAAAAGGGAAGCAGAACTCATTAAAAGGCAAAAGAATTTCATCCACTCGATTACACATGAATTGAAATCACCTATAGCATCTGTTAAACTTGCCATGGAAACGATGTTAAGGCATAACCTTGAAAGAGACAAACAAAAGGAAATAATAAGCAATGCTATCGCAGACACTGACAGACTCAATACGTTGGTGGAAAACATTTTATTAGCTGCTCGCATAGACAACACCCTTTTTGAATTACATACAGAAAATATAAATTTTTCCGAATACATTGATGAAGCAATCAAGCAAACCATTTCTGCATTCACTCCCAAACAACATATAACGACTGATATTCAACCCAACATTTTCTTTAATATAGATAAGACTATTTTTCCTTCCATATTTCTTAACCTCTTTGAAAATGCAGTAAAATATTCCCCTCAAAACTCCGATATAAAAATATGCCTTAAGGAGCAAGGAAATGCTATCGTACTATCATTTGCCGATGAAGGAATTGGTATATTAAAAGATGAAGAGCAAAACATATTTAAACAGTTTTACAGGGTAGGAAACGAAGAAACCAGAAAAACAAAAGGAACTGGACTTGGCTTATATATAGTAAAATACCTGGTAGAGAAACACAAAGGAATAATTTCTGTAAGGAAAAATTCACCTAAAGGAAGTATCTTTGAAGCGATATTCACGAAATCAAATTGATCTACATGACTGAAAAAAAATTAGCGCTTATTATATTAGATGGTTGGGGAATTGGTGACAAAAGTAAAGCTGATGCCATCGCTAACTCTAAAACCCCTTTTTACAATTCTCTTCTTCAAAAATACCCGCATTCACAATTACTTACAGATGGTAGCCATGTTGGTTTACCTGAAGGGCAAATGGGTAATTCTGAAGTGGGACACTTAAACATTGGTGCGGGACGCATTGTATATCAGGATTTGGCAAAGATTAATAAAGCTATTCAAGATAATACTTTTCATACTAATCCGGTATTAAAAGAAGCTTTTGAATATGCAAAGAAGAAGAACAAGTCTTTACACCTAATGGGATTAGTTTCACCAGGAGGTATACATTCTCATCAAGAACACTTATACACTTTATGCGACCTTGCTAAAGAGTATAACCTAAAAAATGTTTTTATTCATGCATTTATGGATGGGCGAGACTGTGACCCCAAGAGTGGGCTAAAGCATATTCAAAATTTAGAAAATCATTTAAAAAAATCAGCAGGTAAAATTGCTAGTTTATGTGGCAGGTATTATTCTATGGATAGAGATAACCGCTGGGAAAGAATCAAGCTTGCCTATAATATGCTCGTTAAGTCAGAAGGAAAAGAATTCAAAACAGCAACAGATGCAATAATGTCTTCATACAGTGAAAATATTACAGACGAATTCATAAAGCCATGCATACTTGATACAGCAGGAGCAATAAAAGAAGGTGATTGTGTTATCTGCTTTAATTTCAGGACTGATCGTTGCAGGGAGATTACTGTCGCACTCACACAAAAAGATATGCCGGAACATGGTATGAAAAAAATGCATTTGCACTATGTAACCATGGCTCGCTACGATGATACATTTAAAAACATTCACGTAGTATTTGAAAAGGATAACTTATACATGACACTAGGAGAAGTAATAAGTTTATCCAATAAAAAACAAATACGGATTGCCGAAACAGAAAAATATCCCCATGTTACATTTTTCTTTTCAGGAGGAAGGGAAAAAGAATTTGCCGGTGAAAAAAGAATAATGATTCCATCTCCAAAAGTTGCAACCTATGACCTGCAGCCAGAAATGAGTGCTGCTGGAATAACTGATGCAATCGTGACGGAAATTAAAAAACGAGAATCAGATTTTATTTGCCTCAACTTCGCTAACCCAGATATGGTCGGTCACACAGGTTCTTTCCCCGCAGTACAAAAAGCGCTTGAAACAGTTGACAACTGTAATAAAAAAGTAGTTGAGACAGCTATAGAAAATAATTATTCAGTTATTATTATTGCTGACCACGGAAATGCTGAATTCATGATTAATAAAGATGGAACTCCAAATACTGCACATACAACTAATCCGGTTCCCTGTATATTAATAGATAAGGACTACAAGCAAATAAAAAATGGGAAGTTAGCAGACCTTGCTCCTACTATTTTAAAGATATTAGATATTGCAGTCCCTAAAGAGATGACAGGAACTGTGCTGATTTAATAAAACTTATTTTGAAAGTAATTCTTTCACTAAAGAAGAAATAATCCTTCCGTCAGCCTTCCCAGCTAATTGCTTTGTAGCAACGCCCATCACTTTACCCATATCAGCAGCAGATGTAGCTCCTGTTTGAGAGATGATTTGAGAAAGAGCAGATTTTATTTCTTGCTCACTCATCTGTTTAGGAAGATATTGTTCAATAATAGAAACTTGAAATAACTCTACATCAGCTAAATCTTTACGATTTTGCTGATGGTAAATATCAGCCGATTCTTTCCGTTGTTTTACCATTTTCTGCAAAGCCTTTACTTCTTCATCATCAGTAACAGGTTTACCAGATGATTTAAGTAATAAGATTGCAGATTTAATTCCACGTATAGCTTCCAATTTCTGCTGGTCTTTTGCCAACATAGCAGCTTTTATATCATTGTTTATTTTTTCCTCTAATGCCATGTAATAATTTTTAGTGTTTAAAGTTAGTAAGGTTTTAATGTCCACAAATATTGTTTCTATTAAAAAACATATAAATGCTTAAATTCATGTTTTTAGCTGAATGCTGCGTTTTATTATGAAATACTCAATAGAAAAGATACTTACAAAAATAAAAGAAAAGATTATCAAATTCAGGAAATGGATATTACTTCTTGCGTTGGTATTATTGCTTTTTCCGCTCTCTTTTTTTATGCTCGTCTATTTTGGTGTATTCGGTAAGTTATATTCAAAAGATGAACTTAAAAATATAGAAAACTATTTAGCATCTGAAGTATATTCAGATGACGGGCAGGTACTTGGCAAATACTATTGGGAGAACAGAAGCCCTATAACATATGGCGAACTACCACCTTTTGTTATACAATCACTTATAGCTACAGAAGACGCTCGCTTTTATCAACATAATGGCGTGGATGCCATAGGCCTGGTACGGGTTTTCTTTAAAACTCTTTTATTGGGTGATAAAAAATCAGGAGGAGGTAGTACCATCGGTCAACAATTAGCAAAAAATATATTCAAACGGAAAAAGAGTTATGGCATTCTGTCCCTGCCGGTGAACAAAATTAAAGAAGCCATTTATGCTGTGCGTTTTAATAGCGTTTATTCTCAAGAAGAAATTTTATCTATGTACTTAAATACAGTTTCTTTCGGAGAAGATACTTACGGAATCAAAAATGCCTGCCTTCGGTTCTTCAATAAATCTCCTGATTCATTAAAAATAGAAGAAAGCGCACTATTGATAGGAATGTTAAACTCTCCTACTCTTTACAATCCAAGACTTAAACCAAAAAATTCTCTCGCAAGAAGAAATATAGTGATAGATAATTTAGCAGATAGAAATTACATTCCACAAGAATCAGCAGATTCGTTAAAAAAAATCCCTCTTCAACTTCAGTATAACAATGCAGGTATGTATGGCAATATTGCCCCCTATTTTTTGGTACAAATAGAAGAGCTGACCAATTCAATCTTAGAGAAAATAACCAAAACCGATGGAGAAAAATATAATCTATATACTGATGGATTAAAAATATATACTCCTATTGATTATCAAATGCAATTATATGCAAACGCTGCTATAGAAAAACATATGAAAAGCCTGCAAGAAACTTTTAATAACTATTGGAGAAAGTCTAATCCTTGGGGAAGAAATTCAAGCATTATATATAAAGCGTTAAAAAACTCTAAGCGTTATAAAAATTTAATTGCCGAAGGAAAAAATGAAAAGGACATAAAAAAAGTATTTGAAACGCCGATAGAAATGGAAGTTTTTGATTGGAAAGGCGACAAAACAGTAACTATGTCACCTCTTGATTCTATTAAATATTACATGCGATTTTTACATAGTGGATTTTTAGCTTTAGAACCGAATACAGGAGAAATAAAAACATGGGTTGGAGGCAATAAATACAATCATTTTCAATACGACCATGTAACATCTACAAGACAGGTAGGCAGCACCTTTAAACCCATTGTTTATGCTACAGCATTAGAGCAAGGAATAAGTCCATGTGATTATTTTAAAAATGAACAACATGTTTACGAGCAATATGAAAACTGGTCACCTCGTAACTCTAACAATGAAGAAGAATATACCGGAAAATATTCTTTAAAAGGTGCTCTTGCAAATTCTGTAAATGTAGTATCCGTAGAAGTATTATTCAAAGCAGGGATTGATAATGTAGTGAGAACTGCTCACAGTATGGGAATAAAAAACGATATCCCCAGAGTGCCTGCAATAGCATTAGGAGTAGCGGATATAAGCTTATTGGAAATGGTTCAGGCATATTGTGTTTTTGCAAACGGAGGAAAAAAAGTAAAACCTGTTTACATTACAAAGATCGAAGACAAAACCGGGAAAGTAATTTATCAAGGAGATAAGCCAACATACACAAGGGTAATTTCAAAACAAACAGCTTATTATATGACTGAGATGTTAAAAGCAGTTGTTAATGAAGGCACAGCAAGTAGACTTAGAGGAACCTATGGAGTTGGAGGAGAAGTAGCAGGAAAAACAGGCACTACTCAATCGCAGGCTGATGGTTGGTTCATTGGATATACTCCTAAGTTAGTAGCAGGTGCTTGGGTAGGGGCCGATAATCCGAATATACACTTCAACTCAACCTATTATGGACAAGGAGCTGCTATGGCCTTGCCTATTTGGGCGTATTTTATGCAAGGGTGCAGAAGTGATGCAGCGTGTAAGACAAAAGTAAGTGGAGGATTTTATTGGGGAAATGATATAAATCCTATGCCGCAGTGTGAATCGTTTATAGAAGACAACATTATAGATAAGTTTATGAATATCTTCAAAAGTGATCCTATAAAACGAAAAGAACGAAGAGAAAAAAAGAAGGAAGAACGTAGAGAGAAGAGAAAACAAAAATGAAATTTAGGTCTTTATAAGTAGCGACAAGAAAGCAAAGCTATATCATCAACATATTCTTTAGCTCCTTTGTGTTCGGTTACACTTTTAATAATGCTGCGATTGATATCTTTAATGGTAGAAGTATGACCGCTCTTAATTAAAATTTCTTTGATACGATTCACACCAAACTCTTGGGAGTTTTCATTCTCTTGTTCCACTACCCCATCAGTATAACAAAACAATACAGAACCTGATTTAATCTCTACAGTACCTTCTTTTATATTTACTAAATCATCAAGCATTCCTAATCCTGTTGTGCCAATTCGCAACATTTCAACAGAATTATCCGGATTGAGTAAAAGCGGAGGGTTGTGCCCGGCATTTACATATGTAAATACTTTTGTAGTTGTATTATACTTAGCAACAAAAAAAGTAATAAAACGCTCGCCTTGGGCAGTATCATTTACCTTTTGATTTAACTCTTTCACAAGCTCTGTGAGCGATTCTGATCGATGTAATAAAATACGTAAGTTGGCCTGAAAGTTACTCATGAGCAATGCAGCAGAAACTCCCTTGCCGGACACATCAGCCATGCAGAGAGCAACTTCCTCATCATTAATCCGAATAAAATCATAATAATCTCCTCCTATTTGCTGGTGAGCAATATAGTAAGCATCCATTTCCATTTGACTATCGTTAGGTAATACAGCAGGGAAAAGCATGTGTTGCATTTGAGAAGCAACCTCTAATTCTTTTTTCATCTCAGCTTGCCTGATTCCCTCTTTAGCTAATCGTTTATTTTCTACTGCTACCACTAAAATATTAGTAATGGTTTGAATAAAATTCAAATGCTTAACGCTTGTTCCCATTCCTATCTGCTCTTCATCCAAATCTCCAATAAGAGCATAGGCTAATGCGCGGTCCTTGTGAAAAACAGGTATCACCACATCTACATGATTTTGTTGAAGAGATTTTTGAATAGGTAATAACTGGTCGGAAGCTGGAGAAGAAGAGGAAAGATTAAGAAGAGTTATATCCTTAATGGATTTTAAATACGTTTCTGCTTCGGCCGGTGTAAATACAGAGTTCATACCAAACTCTAATATTGTTTTCCATCCACTATCGTAGGTATATAATACAAATTTGCCAACGTTAAGTTGGTAACGCAAAACAGATTCATAAATCTTTAATAAATCCGGAGTCTTTGTGTTCGAATTAATAGCCTTCGTAATCTCAAGTAAAGAGGCAAGCTTCAGTTCAAGTTGTTGTGTTTTCGACATGGTAAAATTATAGACAGTTCGTATTAAAATCTTAACACGTAAAAGTACTATAAGAATTGTAAAAAGAAAAATTTAAGAGGGGTAATCGGGCATTATATATTAACAATCGAGCTAACATCCGATGCCTTGTTTCATTCCATCATTCCTATGGGATATCGATTATGAGAAGGCTCATAATAAACAGAATTTCTATATATAAATGTTAATTGTTCCCATGCGGAAGAAGCAAATGATTTATTCTCTGCTTTCTTTTTTTCTAATTTGGCTTTAAGTTCAGGATTAGCTCTTAATATCTCTTCTGCTCTGTCCTCAAAAACATAGTCAGAAAACCATTCCTTCTGCTGTAGAATGGCATCGAAAAATCCCCATGCAAAAAACGAATCATCACCTTGGGGATCTAATGTTTCGACTATATACCTGTTCGCCATCTGATCTGTTTGAATAATATAATCATCTTTAAAAAACTGCATTGTTTGTTGGTCCGATTTGACTTTTGTATTAAAATGAATATAATGCCCTTCATACGGGCGTTTAGAAGTTTCGAAGTCCTTTATATAGTATACAGTACATAACAAACTGGTATCTTTTCTCAACTGAGACATCTCGACATTATTCATTTTTAATCTTTCAATTATTTTTACCCATGCTTGAGGAACAATGTATACAGATGGTTTAATCACTGAAACAGATGCATTATAATGATTATAAAAAGGGATTTTTTTAGTGTATGGTTTAGTTCTATCATAAGCCAATCTTTTCAACCCGGAAACAGCACTTGTTTTATAGTAAGCTTCATATCCTTTAAACTCAATTTGATCAGCAACGGTAGTATCTAAAACATAATTAAGATTAAAGACTTTTTTTGTTTTCACATCATCATCCGCTTGTTTCCGAAGCACTCCTATTTTATCAGAAAAAGTTTGTGCTGTTTCTATAAGTGAATAAATAAATTCATACGTTGCCCACACCCTATCATTATAGGGCTTCCACATATGTGCTTCTGAAATAAAACCTATGCAGTTAAACTGAGCAGTATATCCCGACGCAAAACGTGGAGTTTCCATAAACTCAACCAACCCACTATCCGGTGTTTTGCCCTTATGATCTACATACGGAGACATCTCATATTTTCTTTCTTTCATTTTCCCATATAACATTGGCAACATATCTTTTACCATGAAATTGGAAAGTAATGGATGTAGTTTATCTCTTTGGGTAGAGATCAGGGTCATTATGTATTGATAATCGGCGCCATCAGAAGTATGGGTATCTAAAAACAGGTCCGGTTTCCATATTTGAAAAATCTGTATAAATGTTTGAGCATTTTTAGAATCTGCTTTAATAAAATCACGATTCAAATCTAAATTTTGCCTGTTACCCCTAAATCCATATTCATCAGGACCGTTCTGGTTGGCCCGGGAGAATTTCCCTCTGTTTAAACAACCATCTATATTATAAACAGGAATAATACACACTACCAGATCATTGGGAATATTTGATGGTTTATCAATGAAAGATTTTATCAATTCCATACTTGCATCTATGCCATCTGGCTCTCCGGGATGTATTCCATTATTAATAAGAAGTATTCTTTTATTACTTTTTTTAACAGAATCCGGATCAAACATTTTGTTCTTACTGATTACAAATAAATGAAGTGGCTTTCCTACATCAGTAAGACCATAAGTAAACAATTTAAAGTAAGGGCTTTTACTCACACACGATTCATAGAAAGAAATTATTTCAGAATACGTAGGAGTGGTAGTATAAACTTTTCTTTTTTGAGTTTGCGAAAAGCAAATATTGAAAATAATTAAAAAAAGAAAAAGAAAAGATTTCATTTTTTAAATTTTAGAAAACACATCAGGTAGTTGTCTCAACATAGCAAGTTCACGAAATTTTTTCATAGCCTCTTCTGCCGGGCTTCCCAAATACGTTTTACCGCCCTCTAAATTTTTTGCAGGGGCTGATTGTCCTAGCAATACCGCTCCTTTTCCAATTCTTATTTTACTAGGCACGCCTACCTGCCCCCAAAGAATCACATCATCCTCTATCACACATGCACCGGCAACACCCACTTGAGCAGCGAATAAACAATTTTTGCCCACTTTGGTATCATGACCTACTTGCACATGATTATCAATCTTAGTTCCGGCACCTATCACTGTTTCTCCAGTTACGCCCCTGTCAATACTTGAAAGAGCTCCTATCTCTACATTGTCTTCAATAATCACTTTACCTACAGATAATAACTTGTCATACCCTCCGGGTCTCTTTTTGTAATAAAAACCATCAGCACCAATAACAGTTCCCGCATGTATGATTACATTATTACCCACTACACAATTATCCTGAATGCAAACATTCGGATGAATAGTGCAGTTATCTCCCACCTTAACATTATCCCCAATAAAACAATTGGGCATAATGCGGGTATTCTTACCAATTGCTGCAGTACTGCTGATAGTAGATTGAGAAAAAGAGCGCTGAGAAAATTGTGCTGTTATCCGATTAAATGCAGAAAAGGGATCATTACAAACAAGTAATGCTTTTCCGGAAGGACAATCTGCTTTTGTATTTATAATGATAACACTTGCTTTTGAATGTAATGCCTTTTGATAATACTTAGGATGATCTACAAAAACTATATCGCCTTCTTCCACTACATTAATCTCATTAATGCCGGATATTACAATATCTAGATTGCCATACATTTCTGCACCTACAATAGAAGCTATTTCTTTTAGTTTTTGAGGCTTAGAGAACTTCATGTGTTATTACAATATTTCAATGATTGGAGTTTTCATCCTTTACATTTACCATTCCTTTAATTTTTTTAATTCTATACTTGGTAAAATCCTGATTCGACTCTAATCCATTTCCAAAAATAACTTCGTCTTTAGTAGTGATCTTTACAAAAGCTTTTGTATAGATACTGTCTTTAGATTCGTCCCAAATCAAATGTTCTGTATTCAGTTTCTCGCCTTTTATATTTATCACTTCTACATTTCTCTTCGCCTCCATTTTACCTTCCTGCTCATAACGAATACCATAATCCCCTTTCATTTGAGAATTAACTTTCATTGAGTCATCATAAAAAAACATTTGAAGTCCGTTTGGCATTTCTATATATGGTTTTTCACCAGCATACCGGTTCAATACTTTTGCTACAAGTTTCATTTTAACTTTTGCAGAGTCGCTATAAAGAATTTCAGCATCCTTCATCACCTCAGAAGGCAAGGTATTTACAGCTGCAACCTGATTAATGGTTTGCATATCGTTTTGACAAGAAAGTAAAACTACAGCAAACAATACATTTTTAAAAGGAATTAAACTCCTTATATTCATTGAGGAAGGTTTTCAATCATTTAATCGTATTTCCTTTTTATAAACCAACGGTCATTAAGCGTTAT
>CAZCJN010000005.1:22885-35634 GCA_964498865.1 uncultured Bacteroidia bacterium | reverse complement strand
GAATTAAAATTCTCACATCCTATCAAATCGTTCAAAACATCTTCTATTGTATTTAAAAATGATACAACCGATCTAAGCAATTTATTCAACAACATTAAATTCACAGATGATAAATTGAAAAAAGATGCAACCATTGACTTCCCCAAAAAACAAGAAGCTACATCGTATTCTTTATTCATTCCGCCCGGTTCATTTACAGATATATTTGGCTTAACAAACGATACGATTAAAATAAATTTCAAAACTAACGAGGAAAAGTTCTATGGTGCCATGAAAATCAAGGTAAAAATGAAATACAAAGCAAAATATATTCTGCAACTTATCCATGAAAATGGAAATATTATCGACTATTATAATTCAGAAAATGGTATTTTTTCTTATTCCTATCTAACCCCAGGAAATTATAATGTACGAGTTATTTATGATAGCAACGGAGATGATAAATGGTCACCCGGGAATTATTATTCTAATATAAAGCCTGAGAAGTTAATTTATTACCCTAATCCTATCACGATACGTGCAAATTGGGAGCAGGAAATAGAATGGGATATAGAGTAGTTTATTTATTTATAGAAAATGTATCTGCATCCGCTAAGGCAGGGAAATTTTTTCTCCATTCATTAAGTGCCTCTTTATTCAACAGCACAGTCTCTATATTTTCTTTATGTGGTTTTGTTTTGCTAATAGCTTCTCCAACATAATTAATTACAACTGAATCACCTGAGTGATATATTTTATTTCCATCATCTCCTACTCTATTCACCCCTATAACATATGATTGATTTTCCATCGCTCTTGCCATTAATAATGTTTTCCAAGGGTGATTCCTGCGTTCGGGCCAATTGGCAACGAATAACAACAAATCGTATTCCGGTGATTTGGATCTCAAATTTTTATTTCTTGCCCAAACAGGGAATCTCAAGTCATAACACACAAGAGGGCATATTTTCCATCCATTGAGCTCAACAATTAGCTTCTGCTTGCCTGCTGTATAATGGTTTTGCTCATTACCATAACTAAACAAGTGTCTTTTGTCATAAGTAAAAAAACGTCCATTAGGCTGCATCCAAACTAATCGATTATAGTATTTATTTTTTTCCTCAATAATTAAACTGCCTGTAAGCACACATTTTTTTTTCAATGCCAATTCTTTCATCCAACTAACAGACTTTCCATTCATTTTTTCTGCCAAGGATTTATTTTTCATGCTAAATCCGGTAGTAAACATCTCTGGCAATATAATCAAATCAGTTTTTGATTTGATGTTATTTATCTTTTTAGCAAACATTTCGAGATTTGCTTCAATATCTTCCCAATATAAATTGGATTGAATAATGGTTACTGAAAGGTTTTTATTCGTCATGTACTACTTAAATTAAATTTTACAAAGTAACTCTCCGGCTTTTTTAATAGTTTCGTCGGTTTTAGCAAAACAAAAACGCAAGAGTTTATGATCTATCGCTTGATTATAAAAAACAGAAATAGGGATTGAAGCTATTCCATTCTCTTTGGTAAGGCGAATTGCAAAACTTGTATCTTTTTCATCTGTTATATCGCTATAATCTAAAAGTTGAAAGTAAGAGCCTGAAGTAGGTTTGAATTTAAATCTGGAGCCTTTTATTTGCTGTAGGAAAAAATCTCTTTTTTTCTGATAAAAATCAGGAAGGTCCCCGTAATTTGGGTTCATCTTTATATAATCTGCTAATGCCAGTTGAATGGGTGTATTAGATGAAAACACTATGTACTGATGTACTTTTCTAAACTCAGCCATTAGTTCATTCGGTGCGAAACAATAGCCCATTTTCCAACCTGTTGCATGATATGTTTTTCCAAAAGAAAAGATAACGAAACTCCTTTCAGCAAGAGAAGGGTACTTACAAACACTTTCGTGTTTTAGCCCATCGAATAATATATGCTCATATACCTCATCGCTGATAATTAAAATATTAGTATCTCTAACAATACTTTCCAACTCATGCATGTCTGCTTGACTCATAACACTTCCCATAGGATTGTGGGGAGTGTTAATTATTATTACTCTTGTTTTAGAATTAACAGCATTCTTTATTTGTTCCCAATCAATAGTATAAGAAGGAGCCTTTAACTGAACAAAAACGGGAATTCCACCGTTAAGTTCTATAGCAGGAACATAGCAATCATAAGCCGGTTCCACAACAATTACTTCATCGCCTTTTCTTACTATTGCCGTAAGTGCACTGTAGATAGCCTCTGTGCCCCCGGATGTAACTGTTATTTCTTTTTCCGGATTGTATTTAGCGTTATACAGTTTTTCCATTTTCTCACAAAGAGTTTCCCTTAGTGAGACAACTCCCTGCATAGGGGCATACTGATTATACCCTTCTTTCATTTTTTGATAGATGAGTGAAATTAATTTTTCATCTACATCAAAATTTGGAAAGCCCTGTGATAGGTTAAGTGCTTTATGTTCGGCGGCAAGTGCGCTCATCACCGAAAAAATAGTTGCTCCTATATGAGGCAACTTCGATGATATCCTGTTTATTGGTTGGGTTAGCATATAAGAATTAAAGTTAGTTACATATTGCATCGAGGTATATATTTAGGGGAAATAATTTTAACTTTGAAAAAAATAACCTTCATGATTATAGATAAAAACTCTGTTGTATCACTCGGCTATACATTAAAAACCCGCATCGGATTATCATTAGATGAAACACATGTTGAAACCACCGATAAGAACCATCCCTTTGTATTTCTATTTGGTTCCGGAATGCTATTACCTGATTTTGAAAAAAACATAAAAGGAAAAAAACAAGGTGATAAATTTGATTTCTTTATTGCTGCAGATAAAGGCTATGGTGTAAAAAATGATAAACATGTAGTGAATATCCCTATAGATGCATTTAAAAAACCCGATGGCACTATTGATTTAAATGAGGTCCGCATTGGCAATACATTGGCTATGTCTGATAATCAAGGCAACCAGCTACATGGGAAAATCCTAGAAATGACAGCAGCTCATGTAAAAATGGATTTTAATCATCCATTAGCAGGGCATGAACTACATTTTACAGGTGAAATTTTTGATGTGCGATCAGCCTCTCCTGAAGAAATATCTCATGGTCATGTACATGGCCCGGGTGGACATCATCATTAACAGTTATTTAGTTTTCTTCCTAATCTTCTTCTATTTTCTACTTTATTAGTAGACTATTCTTGATTTCTTGGTTATATTCCTAATAAATATTTGCTTTTACGTAACCTTATACGTAAATTCGTGCAAACGTTATTAAAATATTAAAAAAATTTCTATGAAGAAGTTATTACTTTCCCTGTCAATCCTTATTCTAATTAGCACTTACTCTTTCTCTCAAACATTTGAGGGAAGGGAAGCTGAAGCTAAAATTAAAGGAGCTAAAAAGGTTGAATTTTCTAATCGCTCAACCCATCCGGAATATGTTGAATTTTCGGAATCCTCTACTTACAGAAAAGGGGGCTTAAACCCTGAAGAGGTTATTTACACCCTTTTTAATTTTTCAAATCAAGATCAACTGGTTGCAGTAAAAAAGACCAATGATGATTTAGGTTTTACCCACACCCGGTATAAACAATATTATAAAAATATACCTGTTGAGGGAGCAGATTATATAGCTCATGAAAGATCAGGTGGGTTAGATTGTATAAATGGACTTCTTTTTAAATTAAATAACATCTCGGTTATTCCATCTTTAAGTGAAAATGAGGCGCTGAAAAAAGCATTAACGTATGTGGGGGCAAAAAAATATATGTGGGAAAATATAGCCCATATCACTGAACTTCGGGAAGCATTTAATGATCCAAATTTCAATTTTAATCCTTCTGGAAAATTAGTTATTTATCCAAAAAATAATGAATTCATAGAAAGTGCGGATTTTAGGCTGGCATATAAATTCAATATCTATGCAGTAGAGCCTGAAAGCAGAGCATATATTTATGTCGATGCAAAAACAGGAGAGATAATAGGAAGGCAAGATTTGATTCATACCGCCGATGTACAAGGATCTGCAACTACCAGATATAGTGGCGTACGTAAAATCACTACGGATCAAGTTAGTAGTTCTTCCTACCGTTTACGCGAAACCGGAAGAGGCAACGGTATACAAACTATGAACGCTAAAAAAACAACCAGTACAGCTGGGGCAACAGATTTTACCGATACAGACAACGATTGGAATAATGTCAATGCTAATATGGACGAAGCAGCAACAGATGCACATTGGGCAACAGAAATGACTTATGATTATTATAAAAATGTACACAATAGAAATAGTATCGACGGTAATGGATTTAAGCTGATAAACTATGTTCATTGGGATCAAAATCTATTCAATGCATTCTGGAATGGACAATATATGGCGTACGGTGATGGTACCGGAAAGGGGCCACTTACAGCTGTAGATGTAGGCGCTCACGAAATGACCCATGGATTAACGTCAAACACTGCGGCTTTAAATTATAGTGGTGAATCGGGCGCACTTAATGAATCTTTCAGTGATATCTTTGGTGCTTGTGTAGAGGTCTATGGAAAGGGAACAGCCGGAGAGTGGACCGTCGGAGAAGATTTTCAAACAATTAGGGATATGAAAAACCCAGGGGCATTTAGTCACCCGGATACTTATAATGGTACGAACTGGGCATCGACAACCGGTGCAGATAATGGTGGAGTGCATACTAATAGCGGTGTCCAAAACAAGTGGTTTTTTATACTTACAGATGGAGAAAGTGGTACAAATGATAACGGCGATGCTTATACTGTAACAGGTATTGGAATTGATAAAGCAGCAAAAATTGCTTTTAGAAATTTAACTGTATATCTAACATCAAGTTCTAATTATGCTAGTGCCCGAACAAATGCACTAAAATCAGCAACTGATTTATATGGAAATTGCTCGCCTGAATATATTGCAACTGCAGACGCATGGAATGCAGTAGGAGTGGGTGCTAAATCCGGCTGTTCAACAGCACCAATTGCTAACTTTATAGCAAGTACTACGACTTCATGTGATGGAAATATACAATTTACAGATAAATCAACTAGTGCTCCTACATCTTGGGCATGGGATTTTGGAGACGGGCAAACAGCTTCAACCCAAAACCCAAGTCATACATATACATCTAGCGGTACCTTTACTGTTAAACTAACAGCTACTAATTCATTTGGTAATAATACCGCTACTAAGACTTCTTATGTTACCGTTAATTTAATGAGTGCTCCAACTGTAACAAATGGCAATAGGTGCGATGCAGGTATCGTAAATCTATCAGCAAGCACTTCGATCGGCACTTTACAATGGTACGATGCTGTAACCGGAGGGAATCTTGTAAACACAGGTGCTACTTACTCCCCTAATTTAAATACTACTACTACATTCTATGTAGAGGCATCAACTGCTAGCCCTTCACAAAAATTAGGGCCGGCCGACACAAGTATGGGTACGAGTGCCTATTTTACAGCAAGCGCCACACATGGTTTACTCTTTGATGTACTCACACCTTGTACAATTAAGTCTGTAAAAGTATATGCTAATACTGCCGGGAACAGAACCATCGATGTTGTAAGCGGAGGGGCTACCGGAACTACTATTGTAAAAACTACAACTGTTAATGTTCCTGCCGGAGAAAGTAGAATTACTCTTAATTTTGATTTACCGGTCGGCACTCAATATTTTATAAAAGTATCCGGGTCTTTAATAGATTTAAAGCGTAATTCTACAGGAGCTGTATACCCCTATACTGCAAGCGGACTTATCTCAATCACCAACTCAAGTGCTTCATCAGCAGGGTACTACTACTATTTCTATGATTGGGAAATACAAGCAGGTAGTGGCTGTTCCAGCATAAGAACACCAGTAACTGGAACCATCGATTTACTTTCTAAACCCACCATTACATTAATTAATACCAATGAACTTAGTGTCCCTGCTGGATATACTTATCAATGGTATTTAAATGGAACCATTATTATAGGTGCTACTGGTCAAACCTATACTGTAGCACAAAATGGAGATTATACGGTAGAAATAACCGATCCTTCAGGATGTAAAGCACTTTCTGATCCTTATTCTATTACAGCTATTGGTGTAGAAGAGGTTGCCGCATTATCTTCTATAAAGATATATCCCAATCCAAGTAACGGAATACTATATTTTAATTCCTCTAAAAAACAAAACAAAGTAGATGTGAGTGTATTCTCCATAATTGGAAAAAAAATCTATAGTGAATCATTTAACACCATCGAACAGAATCATAAAATGGACTTAAGCACATTTGCAGATGGAGTTTACTTTATCAAACTTCAAATAGGATCTGATTGTAGTACCGTTAAAGTTACCTTACAACACTAATTTATAATCAACTCATAAAAAAGCCTGTCAAAAAATTTGACAGGCTTTTTTTATATAATGACGAACTATAACACTACAAATCATAAATAACAACATGGGATTTATATATATGTAAATCAATGATTTAGTTATATGGCATTAAAAAATATTTTGCTTCTATACAATATTTGGTTTATTGTTTTGTTAGCATTATTACTTATCTTCGTAACACTAACATAATTGCCAAAAAACAATGTTTAATCTAAAATCAGAACCCATGGCAACTCTAAAAACTCCGGAAAACCCATCTGTTAACATCATCGGCGCAGGAACAACTATTGAGGGGGATATTAAATCTGACGGCGACATCCGTGTAGATGGTAACCTTAATGGCGCATTAACAACTAAAGGCAAACTAGTACTTGGAGCAACAGGTATTATACATGGTGAAATCATTTGCCAAAATGCTGATATTTCGGGCACTATTAATGGAAAGATTAAAGTAACAGATTTACTTGCTCTGAAATCTACAAGCAAACTTACCTGCGACATTACCACAAACAAGCTTTCCATAGAACCAGGTGCTAACTTTAGCGGTTCATGTACTATGGCTAACTCTGTTCCTAACATTAAGATTAGCAATAATGGAGAGACAACAGCAACCAAACAAGAAAAAGTCGGAAGTTACTAACTTACCCAACAGTAAGCGTTTCCAAGATTATGGTAAATATGCTGGCATGGCGTTACAAATGGGTGCCACCATTGCCATTGGTGTTTGGGGAGGAATGAAATTAGATGAAAAATTTTCCTTCACTAAACCCCCACTTTTCACTCTGATTTTCTCCCTACTTGCTGTAATTGGATCGATGTATTTTGTAATAAAAGATATATTAAAAAAATAAAAAAGGCTGCCTACATTTTGACAGCCTTAAATTGATTTTCGGAAACCAGCGTGGTTTCCTGTTTTATTTTTGAAGAATGAGAAATTTTCCGGTTGCATTATTTATACCATCTGTCACCGAATAAAAATAAATGCCGCCAGGCAATTTGTCAAGAAATAAGTTCTCTTTTTCTGAATTTAATTGTTGTGTATTCATTTCAACACCGAGCACATTAAATATTCGAAGCGTGGGTTTTTGAGAGATAAAGTTAAACCCTTCTACCCACAAAGTGGCCCTCTCATTCAATGGATTAGGAAAAATGAATGATTTAGTCTCCTGTTTATAGGCATCAAATGCCATAGGTATTGAAGTAAGCAGTGAATCTGTAGCAAGTATATTGGCAATATCAATTAACTCATCTCCCGGCTGATAATCTATCCATTGGAAAGAGTCAAATAACATTTCATCATCGGTTCCTTCCCCTGCAGTAACTGTTTTTGGAGGGGAATTCGGATTATTAGGGTTTGCTGTGGTATTATCAAAAAGGTGCAAAGACTTTAATGTATGCCCTGCCGGAATTTTAACAAGGTTACGAAAAGTATAAAATCCCTGCCATTCAAAGTCCCAATTATTAATTCTGATAAGTTTAACAGTATCTACTCCATTATTTGCGTAGTTAAGCATGGTCTTACATAAAAGATGAGAATGAGGAAAGCAACCAAAAACAGAAACAGCCGATGGAATATTTACTTGCGCGCCAAAGGTAGTAGTAGTATTAGCGGGAATATTCATTAGCCAGTTTTGAAGAGGAGTTGCAATTTTTACAGGCCTTATCCCTGTTTCATTCAACGGATAAAAATAAATACGCATTTCGGTGCTATCTATTAATCCGGCTGTTCCTGAAGGATAATGTACTTGTAAAATAATATTTGATCCGTTTTTTATTCTAACGCCCATCTTTAAGGGTGATTTCCCGGGAAAAACAGTTGGCGCTCCTCCTGGCGCATAAACATCCAAATCAAATTGACCCGGCTGGCTAAAACAAGAGCCTGATGTATTACTTGCAATAGTGCCTGTACTATCTACCTTAACCACCACATGATGTACAATTGCAGGATTGTTTGGAACCACCTCAAAAGCTCTAACTATTCTATCCTGAGCTAATCCCGTAGGAAGGGAAAAACAATTATAGGCATCGTTACCAGCTCCATTGCTGGGAAATGCGGGAATTTTAATAATTAAGTCAGGCTTACCTTTTAATTTATATTTTGTACTATATACAGGGGGATTGGGTGCTAAGGTTGTATCTCCTTGTTGTGCACCATTTGTTATCCAGCTTATTATATTATTTTTTTCAGAAACAGTAAGTGTTCGTTCATGTAAAAATCGAGTGTAACTAGTATCAGGTGACCAAGGCGGCATTTTGCCACTCTGTATAGCAGATTGAATAGAAGATGCAAATGGACTAGTTTCGGAATAATTCATAAGAGAGAAAGGTGCTCCACCATTTTTATGATGACAGGAAGTACAACGGCTATAAAATATACCTGCTACGTCTTTATATACCAATTGGGCCGAAAGATGAATAGAGAAAGCAATAAAAGGTAATAATAAAAATTGTTTTTTCATGTTTGATGTGAATTTTTATGCTCCAATATAAAAATAACCCCAATATCTTTCGACATCGAGGTTATTTCATTTTTTATTTAGAAATGTCTACAGAAACTTATTTAGTATTTTGTGGCATGACCATAAATTTTCCGCTACCACTATAATTATCAGAAGTAACAGTATAGTAATATAGTCCTGCTGCAAGGTTGCCCCTGTTAATTTGAAATACATCCGATGAACGAGTAATAACTGCCGATACTTCTTTTCCAAAAGCATCAAACAATTTTACTTGGCAGTTAGCAGCTTTTTGATTAGTTATAACAAGGGTAGCTACATCACTAACAGGATTTGGGTATACATATGAATCTATCGTTTGTACAGATACAGGCTTTGCATCTGCAGAAGTAACGATCAAGGGATCATTTGATAATATTTCTTCTATATCAATATTTTCGTCTCCTGCTTGGTAGGTTAACCACTCAAAAGAGTCAAATAACATTTCATCACTTGTATGATAATTAAATGCTAACATCTTTGGTGGATTATTAGGATTATTAGGATTATTGGTAGTATTATCATATGCGTGTTTTCCGCTAAGTTTATATCCGGCAGGAACTTTTAGCATTTTTTTATGTACATACACCCCTTCCCAATTAAAATCCCAATTGAGTATTTGTATTAAGTGAATGCTATCGGTACCATTTGTAGCATTAATGCGCATAGATTTATTAACCTTATGTGCGTGTGGGTATTCTCCGTACATAGAAACAGCAGTAGTAAATGCAGCAGATTGACCATTATAGCTAGTTACTTGATTTGCAGGAATAGTAGGAACGCCTGGGAAAAGTCCCCAATATTGTACTAAGGTATTAGCATACATTTGACGGATGCCTGTCGTACCTTCGGGATAAAGATATAAGCGAAGTTCTGTGCTATCCACTAAACCAGCTGTTCCACCTGGATAATGCTGTTGCATTGCTATTTTCCATCCTGGTTTTATAGGCATTCCGGCTCTTATTTGAGTGCTATTAGGGTATATTGAAGGCACACAACCCGGTGTATATCCTCCCATTCCTAGTTGTCCTGGCTGACTAAAGCAAGCTCCACCTGTATCACTAGTTTTAGTACCTGTAGTATCAACTGAAACCACTACATGGTGAACTAGATTCTTATTATTAGGAACAATTTCAAAAGCACGAATGTATCGAGTAGAGCTTAAGCCTGTAGGAAGAACAAAACAGTTATATACATCATCTGTTCCACCATTACTTTTAAACCCGGGAACTTTTAAAATCAAATCCGGTTTAGCTTTAATTTTATATCCCCCATACACTGGAGGAGCAGGCACTAAAGTAGGATCTCCTTCCAGGACACCCCCATCTACCCAATCAATAATTGCCTTTTTTTCAGAAGCTGTTATAATACGCTCATGTAAGAAACGGGTATAAGTAGTATCCGGAGGCCAAGGTGGCATTTTGCCTGAATTTAAGTCATTTTTTATAGCAGCAGCATATGGAGCGGTCTCTGCATAATTCATCATTGAGAAAGGAGCCCCCCCATCAGTATGATGGCATGATGTACAACGTTTATAAAAGATTCCGGCTACATCTTTATATGTAGGCTGTGCCATGCCTTTAAAGGAAAATACAAAAGATAATGCAAATAAAATGTATAATTTTTTCATTAAAATGAATTTAGATACGTATGACGGTTATGGTTTTATAAAGTTACTTATAAATTTACTTTTTTAGTGAATTCTTTTAATGCCAATTAATATAGCTTTGTTATTGATTAAAAGCATGGATACCAACAGAATACTGACTATAGGAGCTGCCGAACAAGATATGCCTATCATTGAAAAATTTGCTCAAAAATTGGATTTAGATTGTGAGAATTTTCATTACAAAGAATTTATAAAGGCACAAAAAGAAGGTCAATTAATAGGATTTGGAAGATTGAGAAAATATTCCAACTGTACTGAACTGGCAACACTGGGCGTGCTCTTGACCGAAAGAAAAAAGGGAGTTGGCTCAGCAATTGTGTCAAAGTTAATAGAAATAGGTCCTAAAGAGATTTTTGTCACCTGCGTCATTCCTGATTTTTTCAAAAAAGTTGGCTTTATTCAAGTAAAGGAATATCCTGCTGTTCTGCAAAAAAAAATAGACTTCTGCAAATGCTATGGATATAAGACCGAAGAGGTATTTGTTATGAAGTTAATAAAGTGAAAATGCCAAACCACAAAATTATGTTTCCTTTGCAAAAGATTTTATAACCCTATGGCTAAGCAAATAACCACTAAAAGGCCTACAACAACAAAAAAAATAATTTCAAAACCTGTTGCTGCCATTTTAACACCTGCTATATCACCCATTCGATCTTTTCGCTATCAGTCCATTGCAATTATTCTTATCGGTTTCATTATCTATTTTAATTCATTTAATAATAAATATGCATTAGATGATGATATTGTAATGCGTCTTAACGAATATGTACAACAAGGATTTGCAGGCATAGGTAAGATAATGACGACCGATTCATATGACAGCTTTTTTAAGTCAATGGGGTCCGAAGGTGAGTTGCAAGGGGGTAGGTATCGCCCTTTATCTATAGTAACTTTTGCCATTGAGCAGCAATTGTTTGGAAAATGTTATGGAATACGTTATTCAGAAGTAGGAGACTCTCTACGGGCTATGCAAAAAGGAATAATACCTGGTAACGGACTTATAATGAATAGACTTATTGCAGAGAAAACAGATTTAGAAGAAAAAATTTCTGAAACACATCTGGACATTGCAATGATTCGCCATATTGTAAGTGTCTTATTATATATACTTTCTGCAGTAGTTCTTCTTTGGTTATTACGTGAATATATTTTCAAATATGCGGAGGTAAAATTTATAAACCCAAACGATATTGCTTTTTTTACAACTTTGTTGTTTCTTATACATCCGATTCATACGGAAGTAGTAGCAAATGTAAAAAGCAGAGACGAGATTCTTTCTTTCCTATTTATTGTTACCACCTTTATTTTTGTATTTAAAAATGAAGAGGAAAAAAACACTAAAGCCCTTCTTTTGGGACTTTTCTTCTTTCTTCTCGCTCTTCTATCAAAAGAATGGGGAATAACATTAGTGGCGCTTATCCCGATGGCTTTTTATATTTTTAAAAAATATACGATTGGTAAAAGTTTAAAAAGATCTCTTCCCTATTTCCTAATAGCTGTCTTCTATCTTATACTTCGATATAAATTTGTTGGACCGGGCAAACAAGGTGCCATTACTGAGGTATTAAACAACCCTTTTGTATTTGCTACCCCCGTTCAAAAACTAGCAACTGAGATATTTATTCTCCTAAAATACCTGCGCCTACTTATTTTCCCACACCCACTTTCCGCCGACTATTCCTGGAAAACCATCCCGTATAACAGCTTTAGTGATGCAGTTGTTTGGATATCAATTTTGGTGCATCTTTCCATTATATTTTTATTTTTCAAATTACTTAAAAAAAGAAACTGGGCAGCTTTTGCCATTGCATTTTATATATCTCATTTATTCCTTGTATCAAATTTAGTTATGCCCATTGGAGCAACTATGGGTGAACGTTTAATTTATCATTCATCATTAGGCTTTGTAATGATTGCAGCTTTTGGATTACTTTTCTTACTTAAACGTTTCTCTTCTATTCAGCAAAATAATGTGCAAACTGTACTTTATACTTCACTATTACTCGTATTCACAGTACCCATGAGTTATGGTGTTATTAAACGTAACCCCAACTGGGAAACCGATAATATTCTTTTTATGCATGATGCCTGGGTTGTGCCTAATAGCGTACTTGCCAACGGCAATTCAGGGAAAGCTTTTATAGAACTGGCCCAAAAAGACACGGCTAACAGGCAAGTACTTCTCGATTCTGC
>CAZCJN010000005.1:21092-22785 GCA_964498865.1 uncultured Bacteroidia bacterium | reverse complement strand
TGTTTACAAATAGCGCCCAATCATCCGGAAGCTAAAGCAGGGATGCAAGCGGTACTTACACGCATGCGCGAACAACAAACAACTAATAATCAAAAAAAATAATAGGTATTACTATTTTGTAAATGCGGCTCGGATTATTAAGTTTGCATTCCATTTTGTAATACAAATAACAAAACCCTATGTTGAAGATAATTACGTCTCTTTTTATCATCGCTTTACCTGCCATTGTATATGCACAGGTTCCGGCTAAAGGCCCACTAGACAAACAAAGATTTACCGCTGAGATTTTAGAAGAAGGGAAGAAAAAACCACTCGACCCGGATGATCTTAATTTTACTGCTGGAAAATTCAAAAGCGTTATTTTCGGAGATTGGGGCTTTACTAAAGCCGGCAAGTACGAAATAAGCAGCATCGATTCTTCCTCCCAACAAAACTTAAAAATTTATAATTGGCATGCTAAGCTTGTTAATGATTTAGCAGATACTTTAAATTGGGTGGGCGTAATTAAAGGTGATGATATAGAAGGTTCGATTGCTTTAATTAACAAAAAAGGTACAACTAAAAGAACATACACCTTTACAGGAAAGATGAAGAAAAAACCAGGTCAGAAATAAGATTAGTTTGCCTCCAACACTTTTAAAAGTTCATCTAATTTAGGAGAAAGAATAATTTCTGTTCTTCTATTTTTTGCACGCGCTTCTTTTGTTTTTGCATCATCTAACGGAAAATATTCTGCCCTGCCTGCTGCAGTAAGTCTTTTAGGGTCAGTACTGCTGTTTTTGGTAATAATTTTTACTACCGAAGTTGCACGTACTGCGCTTAAATCCCAGTTATCCTTTACATCACCAAGTCCTTTCATAGGAACATCGTCGGTATGCCCCTCAACTAAAACATTTATGTCTGTATTTCCTTCCAAAACTTTTGCAAGTTTCTTTAGTACTTCTATTCCTTTTGGTTGAATATCCCATTTGCCAGTAGCAAAGAGCAAACTTTCTTCTAGAGACACATATACTTTACCGTTTTTTTGCGCTACGGTTAACCCCTTTCCTTCAAACCCAAGCAAGGCATCCGAAACTTTTCTCTTTAGATTAGCCACTGTTTCTTCTTTTTCTTTAAGAACATCTTCCAATTCTTTCACACGCGTTTCCCTCTTTCTCAACTCCAACGAAAGAACGTCTAAATCTGTTTTCTTATTATCCAATTCTACAGAGAGTTTTTTTAAGTCGTCTTCTTTTCTTAAAAGCTGGTCTTGAGTAGAAGAAAGTTGTCCTGAAAGTTTTTGACTTTCAGATGCACTTCCGGCTAATAGTTTATTATATCTTTCTATTAAACTTTGGTTGACTTCATCCAGTTTAGCATATCGTGCAGTAAGATTTCTATAATTAGTACTAAAGATGGATGTATCTTTTTGAAGTCCTGAAATCACCTTTTCATTTTCAGATAATTTATTCTTGCTCTCACTAAGTTGTGTTTCACAGGCTTGATATGATGTTTTAGCATTGTCTAATTCTTTTTCACAAGTAGTGCGTTTTGTTTTTTCGGTTTCGAACTTAGTAGCTGGAACGCATGATGCAATTGCCGCTATCAAAAGTAAAGACAAGTATTTTTTCATTTTCAGAATATTTAAACAAAAATAAACGCTTTAAAACAGGTTCGGCCTGTGCGCAACTTCAATTATCAACAACGAGTTGCT
>CAZCJN010000005.1:12946-20992 GCA_964498865.1 uncultured Bacteroidia bacterium | reverse complement strand
ACAAAACTGTATCCTTGGCTATCTGAACTTATAGAACATTACAAAAATGTACTAGCTGTTAGAGACAATAAACAAAATTTGGTACAGCATTTTCCACAGCGTTTGACCGGAATAAGTGAGAGCGGGCATTTAACCTTTGATAAAATTATTTCAGATAGCGATTTAATGAAAGAGTTGGAAAGTATTGTAGAATATGCCATTCCTCAATTCGAGAAAAGTTTAGAGGAAGGGAAAAATCTGTATGATATTGTAGAAGAACATTTATTTATACATCCTGTTGGTGTAATTCCAATCCATCCCGAATATGGATATATACTTTTAAAAGGGGGATGCACCGCAACAACCAATGTATATGAATATGAAATTACTATCTATGAAGAAACGAACAACAAGTACAAAGCAATTCATACGCATTTTGTAAAATCAATTGCTAAAAATATTTCGACTACTTTTCAATCAATAAAAAGCGACCTTATACGTGACAATAAGCACCTGCCTAATCCGGCCACCTATGCCATAGAAACCGATCTTTCTTTGCCTCTTGAAGAAACTTTTCTTCCGATATCCAAAAGAATGCTGGTTCGGTATATCTCCAAAATGTAATTGTAGAAATAATTAAAGGTACTTAGTCAATCTCTAATAAGATTGGGCAATGATCAGAATGTTTTGCTTCTGGTAAAATAACTGCACGTTTTAATTTTTTTCCTAAAGGTGAACTTACTGCTTGATAGTCTATACGCCAGCCTAAATTTTTAGCTCTCGCATTTGCTCTAAAACTCCACCATGTATAATTATGTGGCTCCGTATTAAAATGCCTAAATGTGTCTATAAATCCGCTTTTAAAAAATTTATCAAGCCAGGCGCGTTCTTCTGGCAAAAAGCCGGTTGAATTAGCATTAGCAACTGGGTTGTGAATATCAATGGGTTTATGACAAATATTATAATCGCCACAGATAATTAAGTTAGGGTGTATTTTCTTCAGCCGGTCAATATATAATTGAAAGTCATCCAGAAATTTATACTTAAAATCTTGTCTCTCATCACCGGAAGTGCCTGATGGAAAATATACACTCATAACAGAAAAACCATCATAATCAGCTCTAATTACTCTCCCCTCATCATCGTATGGTTTTATTCCGCAACCATATTCAACATGATTGGGTTTCTTTTTTGAAAAGATAGCTACTCCACTGTATCCTTTTTTCTGTGCCGGGTACCAGTATGCATATTCGTGCAATTTATCATGAACCTCTCTGTCTACCTGCTCGGGCATGGCTTTAATTTCCTGAAGGCAAACGATATCGGCATCGGTTTGTTTAAGCCAGTCTATTAGGCCTTTGCCTACTGCAGAACGGATGCCATTTACATTATAGGAAACTATTTTTGTCATGTTGAGTAGTAATGCAAACAAAAGTAATAATTGCTCGTTATCTAAAACGAATTGCGCAACTTTGTATACCTACGAAAATTTTTAATACGTGCTTCTCATTTCACATAACAAGATTTCCGCTTTTACCATTGCCTGTTTTGTGATTATTTCAATTAATCTATATAGTCAGTCTAATCAAAGAGTTAAAAAAATTACTCCTTATCAAGACAGTATCTTGTTAGACACCTTAAGTATTATCCCCGGCACAACTCGTATCAAACATACTAATGGCCAGTTGCTCGATAGTAATGCTTATCGATTTGATTACGTAAATGCTATGCTCATATTAAATTCTAACAGGAAGAGTAATGCAGACACTCTTATTATTGCTTATAAAGTATTCCCTTTTTTATTTTCTAAAAAAAATCAGCATAAAGATCTAAGTAGAATACAAAATAACCAATGGGGAGGAGTTTTTATGTATACACCGGAGAAAGACAAAACAGTTGATTTTTTTAAAACAGAGGGGCTTACAAAAAGTGGAAGTATCTCGCGAGGTCTTTCATTTGGAAATAATCAAGATGTAGTATTAAATTCCAATCTGAATATTCAATTAGCCGGAAAAATATCCGATAATATTGACCTGTTGCTGGCTGCTACCGATCAAAATATTCCTATTCAGCCCGAAGGGAATACCCAACAACTCCAAGAATTTGATAAGGTATTTATTCGTTTTGGAATAGATAATTTACCAAAGAACGGAAGAACAGTTGTAACAGCAGGTGATTTTCAAATAGGAAAACCGGCAGGGTATTTCATGAACTTTAATAAAAAGGCACAAGGTCTTAGTTTTGAAACTAAAATTTCAAATCCATACAAAGAACATACTGAAAGTCTTATTGTAAAAGGAAGTGCTGCCGTTTCAAGAGGAAAATTTGCCAGAAATATTTCCCTGGAAAATTCGAATGGAAATACTTTTAACGGACAAAAACAAGAGAGGAACCAAGGTCCATATAAATTAAGAGGCGTAGAAAATGAGCAATATATTATTGTTCTGGCCGGAACAGAAGCAATCTATATTGACGGTAAAAGATTAGAACGCGGACAAGAAAATGATTATACCATTGATTACAATACAGCCGAAATTATTTTTACTCCTAAAAATCTAATTACAAAAGACAAACGCATTAGTATTGAATTTCAATATTCAGATAAGAATTATGCCCGATCTCTTGCCCATGCAGGAGCAGAGTATGCTAGCAAAAAAGTAAATGCTCGAATAAATATTTTTTCGGAACAGGATAATAAAAACAAACCGCTACAACAAGAACTGACAAATTCACAAAAATTGTTGCTGGCTTCAGTAGGTGATTCATTACAAAATGCTGTATGGTCAACCGCAGATAGTATATTATTCAACGGAACAGAAGTACTTTACGATAAAAAAGATACAGCTATAGGCAGTTTTCAATATCAAAATATTTTTGTTTACTCTATTGATAGTGCTAAAGCACATTTCCGTGCCAATTTTTCTTTTGTAGGTTTAAACAAAGGGAATTACGTTCCTAAACAATCGGCCGCTAATGGCAAAGTATATCAATGGGTAGCTCCGGACACGTTAACGGGCATGCCTCGTGGTTCATATGAACCAGTAACCCTTCTTATTTCTCCTAAACAGAAACAAATGATAAGTGCAGGAGCAGATTTGATATTGGGGAAAAACTCAACTTTATCAATAGAAGGGGCCGGAAGTAATAATGATATTAATACATTCTCAGTTATTAATAAAGCAAACGACGATGGCTTTGCCGGGAAATTAGATTGGAATGCTCATTTTCCCATCTCTTCTTCTAAAAATATACTTGCTGATTCATCTCGTTCCAAAAAGGATAGTATTAGCAGTTGGAGCTTTATTACAAATATCAATTATGAAGTAGTACAAAAAACCTTTTCATTTATTGAACGCTTTCGCAGTGTTGAGTTTGAAAGAGATTGGAATAGGCTTACTATTCCACAAACAGCAGATCAACATATTATCGGAGGAATGGTGGGTCTTAAAAAAAATAACAATGTGATTGAGTACAACTACAAATCCTTCTTGGAAGGGAGCACTTATGATGCCCGAAGACATGCTGCAACAGTCTTATTATCAAAAGATGGTTTTATACTTGCAGCAACAGGAAGCTATCTTAACTCAAGCAGTATTAGCAACAAGACTAACTATATAAGAAACAAAACAGAGCTATCGAAAGAATTTATCGTGTTGCGCTCGAAAATAAAAGCCGCTATTAGGGAACAACATGAACAAAATCTTTTAAAAAGAAATGATGCTGATTCACTTTTAGGAAACAGCTTCCAATTTTTGGAAATAGAGCCTTATGTTGAGTATATGGATTCATCGCAAAATAAATATACATTAACATATAAGCAAAGAACAGATTATGCTTTTAAAAATGCTTTGTCTCCACTAAAGAAAGCAACTTATGCTCAAAATTATGGCATAGGAATTGAGTTAATGAAAAATCCCAACAGTCAATTACGAATTACTGGCAACTATCGCATATTAAAAATAATTGACACGGTAATAACCACCCAAAAACCGGAAAACACCTTACTTGGAAGAACAGAATACAATTTATCATTATTAAAAGGTTTTTTTACAGCAGGAACATTCTATGAAATCGGTTCAGGGTTAGAATTAAAACGTGATTTTTTATTTCTGGAAGTAGCGGCCGGACAAGGCACCCATATCTGGACAGATTACAATAAAAACGGAATAAAAGAATTAAATGAATTTGAAATCTCACCGTTTCCCTATGAGGCTAATTACATAAAGGTTTGGGTTCCATCCGATAATTACATTAACGCATATACTAATCAGTTTTCACAAGTAATAACCCTAACACCCAATGCTATTTGGGGAAATAAAAAACGACTAAAAAGATTCATTGCCCGTTTTACTAACCAAACCTCATATAAAACAGATAGAAAAACAACCAACAATGATTTAGCATTGGCTTACAACCCTTTTTTATCCGATACAAAAGATACAACCTTAGTTACGCTTAACTCTTCGCTACGCAATACTGTTTTCTTTAATCAAAGCTCTCCTGTATTTGGTATGGACTTTACAGTACAAGACCTTAGAAACAAAACACTTTTGGAAAATGACAATTCTTCGAGGCAAAATAACTATGCGGAAAGCACCCTCAGGTTAAATATAAATACTCAATGGTCTCTTTTAGGTTCTTACAAAGGCGGAATAAAACGCAACGATTCTAAATTTTTCACCTCGAGGAATTATAAAATAAATTACATAGAGACTGAGCCAAAAATTTCTTTTCAGCCCACTGCTTCCTTTCGGGTAATTGCATCCTATAAATACATGGAAAAGAAAAATACAATTTCCGGAATATCCATTCAGGCTAAAGCTATTTCACAAAATTTTGGCGGAGAGCTAAAATACAATGCAGTTAATAAAGGTAGTTTTAGTGCAAAAACAAATTTTATTGTTGTCAGTTATAATGATGAAGAAAACAATCCTGTTGCTTATGAAATGCTGGAAGGGCTGAAACCCGGTAAAAATTATACCTGGAATATAAGTTACAATCGAACCTTAGCAAGTAATATTCAACTTACACTATCATATGACGGACGGCAATCGCCGGGAGTAAAAGCTATTCATACAGGAAATGCACAAGTGAGAGCATACTTTTAATAAGCCCTCACATTCTTGCCTTGCATATAATTAATGAAAGAACGATTCGCTACTTTGTTGCCGCCGGGGGTAGGGTAATCGCCTGTAAAGTACCAGTCTCCTTGATGATTAGGGCATGAAGCGTGTAACCCTTCAATAGATTGATAAATGATTTCTACTTCCGCATTTATATTTTCAGGTCGAAGTAAGGATGTTATTTTCTTAGAAATCTGATCGGGAGTGAAAAGTTTGTAAATTTCTTTTACCACATTTTTTATTTCGTTAAGCGGCTTCGCATTTTCAGCAATTGCTTTTTCCAAAACCTCATCCAACATATTTTCTTTGTAGGTCTCTTTTAAGAGTTCTATTGTTGCTTTAAATGCTATTAGATCGCCCAAGCGTGCCATGTCTATACCATAACAATCCGGAAAGCGAATTTGGGGAGCAGAAGAAACGATTACAATTTTCTTAGGTCCTAACCTATCAAAAATACGAATGATGCTTTGCTTAAGTGTTGTACCACGTACGATTGAATCATCCAATACAACCAAACTATCTATGCCTTTCCGAATAACACCATAGGTGGTGTCATACACGTGTGCTACCATATCATCCCTATGTGAATCAGCGGTGATGAACGTACGCAACTTTGCATCTTTAATGGCGATCTTTTCTACTCGGGGGCGAAAAGAAATAATGTCTTTAATCGCTGCTGCCATATCATCTCCTTGAGCAGAAGGCGTGAGGGTAAGGCGTTGTATCTCTTTTGTTTTCCAATCATCTAAAAAAGAATGCACCCCATGCATCATCCCAATAAAAGCGACTTCTGCAGTGTTGGGAATAAAAGAGAAGACGGTTCCTCTCAAATCATTCTGAATTGATTTTAATACAGCCGGCACAAGTTCTTTCCCTAAATTTTTTCTCTCAACATAAATATCTGCGTCGCTTCCTCTCGAAAAATAAATACGCTCGAACGAACATGGTGTTTTCTTTTTAGGTTCCAGTATTTCGTGCTCGGAAATTGAACCGTCCTTTTTTATAATCAATGCATGTCCGGGCTGTATTTCTTTTACTTTTTCTAGCGGAACATTAAATGCTGTTTGAATAGCCGGACGCTCAGAAGTAACAACAGCGATCTCATCATCTTGATAATAAAAAGCAGGACGGATACCATTAGGGTCTCTTAAAACAAAGGCATCACCATGCCCCAGCAATCCAGCCATGGTATAACCACCATCAAATTTTTTAGTGGCTGCTTTAAGTATTTTTGGAATATCTAATTCTTGAATGATCTTTTTAGTAATGTCGGTATGAGTAAAGCCTTTATCATGATACTTTTGAAAAATCAATTGATTTTCTTCATCTAGAAAATGGCCGATCTTTTCCATTACAGTAACTGTATCTGCTTTCTCTTTGGGGTGTTGCCCTATCTCCACTAACTGCTGAAAAAGTTCTTCTGTATTCGTTAAATTGAAATTACCGGCCACTACCAGATTGCGTGTCATCCAATTATTTTGGCGTAAAAATGGATGACAATATTCTATTCCATTGTGTCCGTATGTGCTATAGCGCAAGTGGCCAAGAAAAAGCTCGCCAGTGAAGGCAAAGTTTTTTTTAAGCCACTCTGTTTCCGCAAGTTTTTCAGGTGTCGTTATAGTTAATTCAACAAAGCGTGAATTTATTTTCTGGAATATTTCGTCTAATGCGTTATGGGAGAGAGAACGATACCTGCTTATGTACTTTGTTCCCGGTTCAACATCAAATTTAATATTCACAACTCCGGCCCCGTCTTGCCCGCGATTGCGTTGCTTTTCCATAAGCAAATACAGCTTATTGATTCCATAAAGTGCCGTGCCGTATTTTTCGTGATAGAACGATAAGGGTTTAAGAAGTCGGAGGAGTGCAATACCGCACTCGTGCTTAATAATTTCACTCATAATCTATCGCAAAGATAAACAAACCCTGTACAGGCGACCTGCAAAATCGTGTACATTTGTCATCATGAGAAACAAATATATACTGTGGTTTTTTGCTCTTGTTTTATCAGGGCTGATTCTGTGGTATTTATCTCACATAGTGATTTATATTATAGTTGCTGCTATTATTTCATTAATAGGCCAGCCAATCAATAGGTTTTATTCTTCAAGTTAAAATTTGGAAAATTTACCCTTTCCCCTACCCTTAGTGCGAGTCTTACGCTCCTTACCATGTTTTTAGCCTTTGCGTTAATAGCGGGCATATTTACTCCGCTGGTTATGGAAGAGGTACGGATCATTTCTTCTTTGGATAAAGATGCCATTACAGCTTCTCTTCAACAACCCATACAACTAACAGAAACTATTCTTCATGATTTTAATATTGATTTTGAAAGTGCAGATTTTGTTGCTTATGTACAAGAAAAAGTAATCTCCGTTTTTACCATAACCAACATTTCTTTAATTATTAATCAGTTTTTTAACATAATGGGAAGTTTCCTTATTTCGTTATTTTCCATTTCTTTTCTCACTTTCTTCTTTTTAAGAGATCAGCAATTAATAATTGATTCTATCTTTTCTATGGTGCCGGAACGCTATACAGAAAAAGGAAGAAGAGTTTGGTTGGAAAGTGAAGAGCTATTAAAACGCTATTTTACAGGAGTATTAGTAGAGGTATTGCTAGTAGTACTTTTTTTGTTCATTGGATTATGGCTTTGCGGAATTAAACATGCGCTACTCATTGCCGTTTTTGCCGGACTCATGAATATAATTCCGTATGTAGGCCCTTTTATTGGTTGTGGCTTTGCATTACTAATCGGCTTAACAACAAATACTAATATGAGCCTTATGGCAACCGTTACAAGAATTTTAATTGTATTCCCTATAGTAAACTTAACAGATGCATTTTTACTACAGCCTATGATCTATTCTAACTCAGTAAAAGCACATCCTTTAGAAATTTTTATAGTGCTACTTGTCGGCAGTACTATAGGTGGCATTGGAGG
>CAZCJN010000005.1:10025-12846 GCA_964498865.1 uncultured Bacteroidia bacterium | reverse complement strand
GGCTTATAAGGGCCTTCTTTTTTAACGCCTATGTATTTTGCTTGCTTATCATTCAGCAGATCTATTTCAACGCCAATTTTTTTCAAATGAAGGCGTGCCACTTTCTCATCTAATTCTTTAGGAAGAGTGTAAACTTTGTTTTCGTATTTAGATGAATTGCTCCAAAGCTCTAATTGAGCAAGTACTTGATTCGTAAATGAATTACTCATTACAAAAGAAGGGTGCCCCATTGCACAACCTAGGTTCACTAAACGGCCTTCGGCCAGAACAATAATGTCTTTTCCATCTACAGTGTATTTATCTACTTGTGGTTTTATTTCTTCTTTGGTCTTTCCATAATTGCCATTAAGCCAAGCCATATCAATTTCATTATCAAAGTGACCGATGTTACAAACCACTGCATTGTGTTTCATTGATTTAAAATGACGATCAACAATAATATCGCAGTTCCCGGTAGTAGTAACGATGATATCGGCTTCTTTTACTGCATCATCAATTTTTTTCACTTCATATCCTTCCATGGCTGCTTGCAGTGCACAGATAGGATCTATTTCAGTAACAATAACACGAACCTTAGCTTCTTTAAGCGATTCAGCTGAACCTTTTCCAACATCACCAAATCCGGCTACTACTGCTACTTTACCGGCTAACATCAGGTCAGTTGCACGGCGTATAGCATCTACCAGTGACTCTCTGCATCCGTATTTATTATCGAATTTAGATTTTGTAACCGAATCATTCACATTAATAGCAGGCATAGGCAACGTACCTTTCTGCATTCTTTCATATAAACGATGAACGCCTGTTGTAGTCTCTTCAGATAATCCTTTTATTTCTTTTATAAGCTCAGGGAATTTATCAAAAACCATATTTGTTAGATCACCTCCATCATCAAGAATCATGTTCAGAGGTTTTCTGTCTTCTCCAAAAAATAAAGTTTGCTCAATACACCAATCAAATTCTTCGGCATTCATCCCTTTCCAAGCATATACCGAGATACCGGCAGCTGCTATTGCTGCTGCTGCATGGTCTTGTGTAGAGAATATATTGCAAGAACTCCAGGTAACTTCTGCACCTAACTCTTTTAATGTTTCAATAAGAACAGCCGTTTGAATGGTCATGTGTAAGCAACCTGCAATACGAGCGCCTTTCAATGGTTTTTGTTTGCCATATTCTTCACGCAATGCCATAAGTCCCGGCATTTCTTGTTCAGCAAGTCTTATTTCTTTTCTTCCCCATTCTGCAAGGGAAATGTCTTTTACTTTATGTTTTACGAATTTGTCCACTGTTGTTTTCATCTATTAATTGTGTTATTTATAATTTTACTGAGTTAATTAAAAAGGAAGATCATCATTTGCAGAAGGTGCAAAAACATCTTCAGCAGGTGCGCCGGAACCGGATTCTGATTTTTTAGTTGCACTGCCTAAAAATTCGATCTCACGCACATTTACTTTTAAATTCCCTATCGCTTTTCCTTCTTTATTTACATAAGCATCTGCATCGGGCGATCCTTCTACATACAATTTAGTTCCTTTGGTAATATACTGAGCTATGCTGGTATTTTCTCTCCACATAGCGCAGCGAACATAAGTAGTACGTTCTGCTTTTTGCCCATTTCTGTCCTTGTAACGTTCATTTACGGCAACATCAAAATTAATAACGCTTCGCCCGCCTTCAAAACTGCGTATCTCCGCATCTTTAGTTACGTTTCCAATGATTGAGATTTTTTTCATTCGATTCTACGTTGATTGGTTAATGTATTCAGTTTAACAATATTGTTCAAAAGCCATTTTAAGATTATCCGCTATCATCTGTGCCGAACGGCCTTCTATATGATGGCGTTCGATGAAGTGAACCAGTTTACCATCCTTAAATAGTGCGATAGAAGGAGATGAGGGTGGATAAGGAAGGAAATGTTTGCGTGCTTGTGCAACCGCTTCTATATCTACACCTGCAAATACAGTTGTAAGTTTATCAGGGCGCTTATCACCATGAACGGCCAATTTCACTCCAGGACGGGCAGCACCTGCTGCACATCCGCAAACTGAGTTAACCATTACAAGAACCGTCCCTTTTGAGGCAATAGCGCGATCCACCGCAGCAGGGGTTGTAAGTTCTTCAAATCCTACAGTTGTAAGATCTGATTTCATGGGCTGTACTATATGATCAGGATACATAGTTTTTTTACATTTGTTAATATTAGTGCAAATATATGAATGTTACCGGCAGCTAGTATTTGGTTACTTGTTAAAAGCATACATAATGAGTTACAAAAAACTTGAAATTTGGCAAATGGCTAGGGAATTATCAATAGATATTCATAAAATGACTTTAACAGAAATTCCAAAATTTGAAATGTATGAAGAAGCAAGTCAAATACGTAGAAGCATAAAATCGGTTAGATCAAATATTGTTGAAGGATATGGCAGAAGAAGTTATATCCAAGATTATATAAAGCATATTGTTTATTCCATTAGCTCTAATGACGAAACAACCGACCACTTAGAAACATTGTTTGAAACATCTTCTTTAAAAAATAAAGTTCTATTTGATAATTTAAGTAACCGATTGCACATACTTGGAAAAAAGTTAAGCCGATTTTTACAAGCACTTGAAGCGAGCAAAAAACCAGTAACCAGCAACTAAGAACCAGAAACATGATTTTAAATTACATTTGGATTGCATTTTTTGTTGTTGCCCTTTTGGTAGGTATTATTAAACTTGTTGTTTTTGGTGATACATCTATTTTTACTGCAATTGTCAGCGCTTCTTTTGACTCTTCCAAAACAGCTTTTGAAATTTCTTTAGGACTTACGGGGGT
>CAZCJN010000005.1:7131-9925 GCA_964498865.1 uncultured Bacteroidia bacterium | reverse complement strand
GCCGCTATGCCCTCCGATATTTTTATCCCTATTTTACTTACTACTTTCTTTGGGACATTAGCAGGCATTATTACTATATCGCTTTATCAGCGTATTAATCTTTTTAATACTACCCTGCTCGCTTGGTTAGGGGGTATCAGTACTTTAATAGCAGGTATTGTTTGGTTCTTTTCTACACTTAATCAGGAACAGACAGGCATCTATTCATCCTTGGCAGGAAACCTGCTTATATTCTTAATCATTGTATTGTTTCTGCTTGGTGGTGTAAGAAAAAAAATAAATGTGTATGAAACGTTTATAGATGGCGCTAAAGAAGGATTTGGCATTTGCATAAAAATAATTCCTTACCTGGTTGCTATATTAGTAGGCATAGGAGTATTTCGCGCTTCAGGCGCTATGGATTTTTTAACTAATGGAATCGGTTATCTTGTTGCTGCAATAGGATTGCCTACCGATTTTGTCCCTGCACTTCCTACCGCCTTTATGAAAACCTTAAGTGGCTCCGCAGCCAACGGACTCATGGTTGAAACCATGAAAACCTACGGTGCCGATTCTTTTGTTGGCAGATTAGTAAGCACCATGCAAGGCTCTTCGGATACTACCTTTTATATTTTGGCTGTTTACTTTGGCTCTGTTGGAATACGCAACACCCGTTATGCCCTTGCCGGCGGGCTCATTGCCGATTTTGTAAGTATTGTTGCAGCAATTTTAATTGCGTATTTGTTTTTTGGCACTCACTAATAACCATTTTCTTTATTCTGCATCAATAGTAGCTGAAGATTTGTCTTTATTTTTTATTTCGCTCTTTATTTGTATTGCTATTCCCTTCGTTAATTCATAGTTTGATAGGCTTCTTTCTGTAGAGTAGTATAATATTTTTGCCGTTCCCTTATCCATTTCTCGTACACTATAAACATAGGTTTCTAATGTATGACCATATGTGTGTTTTTTAAATAATGCATCATAATTTAACGAGGCAATTGCTATGTAATTTTCCATAGATTTTTTAACATCATAAAAGCAATTCTGATAGCAATCAACAAATTCAATTTCATTTACATTGTATTTATGCAATGTTTCCCAGAAAGAAGGATCGATAAGATGCGCCTTGCCGTTTTTCTTGTCATCGATGAGATCAAGTTGTGTAAATAGTTTCATATAATAGAGGCATTGATATTCTGCAAAATGATTTCTTTTTAAGGAGTCTAAATTCACAGGAATACGATTTTTAAATTCTGAAGATACAGACTTATATATGGGAATAATAGGGTTTGTTGCATCATCAAATGGCTGGTATATGGGTATGAAACTATTTTTGTATCTAACAGAAATCTTATACTTATCAAATACCAGCAACTTTCTATTAGCTAATGTTTTAGTAATCGTCCCTTTTAGCAAACACGTTGCATACTCCCTGTGTATGATGGAATCAAAAGATAAATAATGCCTTAAGAATTTATTTCTTAGCGATGTATCCTGTGTAAAACTGAGAGCATTGGACAAAATACATTCATTACCTTTTAATTGTTGGCTCAGATTATAAAAATAATTAAATGCAGACTCGTAGGTAGTGAATTTAGGCTCACCCTTCCAATAATGTTTCGCTTTCAATAAATATCCCTCATTAGGATTAATCGGAAGAATATCAAAATCAAATTTTTTAAACAAATGGTCAGACATTGGTTTCTTACGATCTACATCAATACTATCGTAGTAATTATTCGTAATAAATAATTTACTCCATAAATCATTATTAAAATAGCTCTGCCTACGTATGGCTTCCATTAAACAATAAATATAGGAAGTGTTATTAGGATCAAAAAGATGAAAACGGAATGCTTTTTCAATACATTTCTGATATTCATAGTCAAATAGTAAATTTTTTACTGTTTCAACTCTAGCGTCATGTCTGAATCTAAAGAAATTCTTTTCATTGATTAAAAAAAGTTTCCCGCCATTATGATTATTTGTATTCAAGTATTTATTAAATTTTAAAATTCTATCTTTTGTAAGTGGGTGTGTAGTTCGTACCACTTTTGTGGTATTACTGCTTTTCATTTCATTTGATTTCATTCGATGTAAATACTCTAGTAATGATTTCATTCCATCTAATGAATATTCAGAATTATTCAACCAAACTGCTGCTAGCGAATCTGCCTGAACTTCACATTTAACAGAATATTTATAAAATGGTCGAGTTGTCTTATCGAACCATCCAACATCAAAACCGCCATGTGCATCTTCTGTATATATTGATATTGAATGTTTGCAATAATAATGTGCTACTTCATGCGCAAAAACAGCTGCTATTGATGCTTCATTATCTAATTCTGCAAGCATTCCCACATTCATTAGTATTTTGCCTGATGCGGTAGAAAATGCATTATCCATACCCTCTCTATAAATATAAACGTATATAGAAGTATCATCATTTAGCTCATGAGGTAGAATTTTTCTTAGTATCGTATTAAGATATGTTTCCAGATCTTGCCAATCATTATAAATACGACCACTATGCATAAGTGCAGCTATTTGCACAGCATTTTCTTGGGCATGTCTAATAGAAATTTCTTGATCAACACCTCTTTTATAATATGCGGGGGTGTCATCGTATATTGCATGTCTTAATTTGTTAACATCCAAAATGTATTCTAAGGGAATAGTATCGCCATATTTTCTACCTATAACATTTTGCGATATTCCCAACAATGGATATATGAGAAATACTAATACTATTTTTTTCATGGAGAAGCTATTACTTTTTCAAAACAATCTTCTGTCCTGCCTTGGGTTC
>CAZCJN010000005.1:5050-7031 GCA_964498865.1 uncultured Bacteroidia bacterium | reverse complement strand
GCTATTTTATAATAGGTATCTCCTTCTTTCACCACAACATATTTAATGTCATTATTCAAAAAAACTTTTCTGGAAGCCGAGAATTCTGCCACCGTAGGTGGAGTTATCTTAGGTTCTGTTCTTTTCTTTTCATATTTACGAACTGCCGTTTCCTGTATCCTGTCGTACTGAAAAAGTTTGTAGTCGTCTATGATCTTAATGAGCCTCTTTGCATAACCCGGGTCTGTAGCATAACCTGCTTCTTTCAGCCCTTCTGCCCAGCCTTTGTAATCGGTTTTTCTTAATTCAAAAAGAAAAGAGTAACGATTCCTCTCTCTTAAAAATTCAGAATGATCATCAAAAGATTCCTCTGCATGATTATATTTCCTAAAACATTCATCACGCCTGTCATCATCTTTGATGTAGGTTTTACCCGTCCAGTCTTTATGGCACTTTATCCCGAAATGATTATTGGCATACACAGCAAGAGCGCTGTTGCCAGCATCCGATTCAAGTAAGCCTTGTGCAAGAGTAACACTGGCAGGTATGCCGTGCTCCTGCATTTCTCTAATAGCAATGTCTTTATATTTTTCTATGTATTCAGGCCTTGTTATTTTGTACTCGGCAGGTTGAGCAAAAGCAGTCCCTTCCCCAGCTCCTCCAAAAGGAGAGGAAATAAATCTCATCAAAAAAAATAAAACACTTATAAAAATTACTTTCTGCATAATACTTCCTGTAAATATAATTTACCAGGAAATGGAATATGCAACAGTATGAAATGCATTATAAACACTACGCTGTTAATCCCTGCTTAATATTTTAGCTTCCCCTGCAAACCACCTGTATGAACGGCGATAACTGTAGAATTTTGAGGGAAAAAATTCTTTTGTGTCAGATCAAAAATGCCGTACATCATCTTTCCGGTGTAGACCTGCTCGAGAGGAATAGTCGTTTGCTTTTCAAAATCATCAATAAATTGTAACAACTCAGGAGTATATTTTGCATACCCGCCAAAATGGTAATGGTCATTAATTTGAAAATTTGATACTGTGCTCATTCGAAAATGATCGAGCCACTTTTTAACTTCTGTTTCATGATAGCCGGGTGCGTTTAAAGCAGAGAAACCAATTGCTTGCTGACTTTCTTTTAAAGAAGAACTAATTCCAGCCAATGTTCCGCCGGTGCCGGCAGCACAGCAAATAAAATCAAAAGGAATATTGATATGAGAAATAATTTCAGAACAACCTTTTACTGCAAGTTGGTTAGTTCCTCCTTCGGGTAATAAATAAAAATCGCCGAACTGTTTTTGCAATGAAGTAATAAAATCAGTTGTTTCTTTTTTCCTGTATTCCTCTCTTGAAACAAAATGCAACTGCATCCCACATTGTTCTGCAAATTCAAGTGTTTGGTTTTTTCTTCTTGCTATTGTGAGAGATTGATGGGTGTCTTTAAGTTCATCTCCTCTAATAATGCCTATGGTCTTCAATCCAAACTCTTTGCCTGCAACTGCTGTAGCCGCTATATGATTGGAATAAGCTCCTCCAAAGGTTAGGAATGTCTTTTTATTCTGTTGCTGCGCTTCTTCTAAATTATATTTCAGTTTAAAATATTTATTGCCGGAAATAGTTGGATGGATCTTATCCAATCTCAGTACAAATAAATTAATTCCTTGAACGGCTGGATGTGAGATTCTTTCCAACGTTATGTTTTCTTCTGAAAGCAGCATTCTCAAAATTATCTAATTTTGACTTGCTTCTCTATACAAACGTTTTGAATGCCGGAAGAAAAATTCCCTAAACCCAATCTCGATCCTGAAGATTATTATCTGACTTCCGAAGGATACATCGTCTTTACAGAAAAGTATCATCTAAAACGTGGTTATTGCTGCCAAAGCGGTTGCAGGCATTGCCCCTATGGTTTTAATAAAAAAACGGGCAAAGTAGAAAAGAAGGAAAAATAAATCTTTCATGCAGAACAAACAAACTCCTTTTTGGTTATTCAC
>CAZCJN010000005.1:0-4950 GCA_964498865.1 uncultured Bacteroidia bacterium | reverse complement strand
CTGCTATGGGGAAGTACTCCTCTTGTATTTTGGTCATATTCCAACAACATGCTGGAAAACACAATGGGGGTTTTTACATTGCTGGCCTGCTTGTTCATTTTAGAATCTAGGAATAAAAAAAGATCTTTATTTTTTATAATTGCAGCAGGGGGTTTTATTTTTCTGGGAACACTTTGCAAAGGGCTGCCTGCTTTTTTCCCGATTGCCATGCCTGTGCTAATAGGAATTGCCAATCGAAATTCTTCCGTTTTAAAAAATATTTTTCATTCAATTCTGTTATTAGCAACAGTCGTTGTTTTATATGCACTTATTTTTACTTATGAACCTGCCCGTATCAGCATAATGAGTTATGTAAACAACCAAATACTGCCAAGTATTAATGATGGTAATGCTACGGTTGATTCAAGATTATTTATTCTCTTACGTTTGATAGCTGAGTTAGCTGTCCCATTAACGATACTGCTTCTGGTATGGTTCTATTCAAAGCAAAAAAAATCGACCTTATATTTTGACAAGGAGATTTTAAAATCGGCGCAATTATTCTTCTTAATTGGCTTGTCTGCCTCGCTCCCAATCATGATCACTCTTAAACAAAGTGGCTATTATTTAGTACCCTCCTTCCCTTACTTTGCCATAGGTTTTGCTTGCCTGCTTAGCCCTTTAGCCATTCAAACAATGAAACAGATTTCTGTCTCTTATTCTACATACAGAAACGCAACCTTTATTACTGTCTTTCTATTACTTGCTGTATTGCTTTTTTCTGCTCTTCAAATAGGGAAAACCGTAAGAGATAAAGACATGTTGCACGATGTACATTTAATTGGGGAAAAGGTAGCCCCTTACACCATCGTAAGTACAACTTATAGAATAGCTACCGATTGGTCGTTTCATGAATATTTGACAAGAAATTTTGATATTTGTTTAGCCGATAAGATACGACCGGAATATGAGTTCTTTATTGAAGAAAATGCAGACAGTATTCCCGCTCTTATCAAAACAGAAAAAATAAATATTCCGACAAAGAAATACCACCTGTATAAAATAATAAAATGACAACTAAAGAATTTAAAAAGCTGGTTTTACAAGGTATTCCGGAAAAACTACCGGAAGCAAAACCTTTTGATGCTACTCTTAATCATGCACCCAAGAGAAAAGATATTTTATCTGATGAAGAAAAAATACTTGCTATAAAAAATGCCCTTAGGTATTTTCCAAAAAAATTTCATTCGGTGCTTGCTCCGGAATTTTCTGAAGAACTAAAGACCTGCGGGAGAATTTACATGTACCGCTTCAGGCCGGATTATAAAATGTATGCAAGACCCATTCATGAATATCCCTATAAGTCCAAGCAGGCGGGTGCTATTATGCACATGATCAGCAACAACCTCGATTACGCAGTTGCACAACATCCGCATGAGCTGATTACTTATGGAGGTAATGGGGCTGTATTTCAAAATTGGGCGCAGTACCTGCTCACCATGCAATACCTTGCCACTATGACGGATGAACAAACACTGGTGATGTATTCAGGACATCCGCTGGGATTATTTCCATCTCATAAAGATTCTCCACGAGTGGTGGTTACCAATGGTATGATGATTCCTAATTATTCAAAACAAGATGATTGGGAAAAATTTAATGCATTGGGAGTTACTCAATACGGACAAATGACGGCCGGCTCTTTTATGTACATTGGTCCACAGGGAATTGTTCATGGAACTACTATTACTGTTCTGAACGCAGGAAGAAAAATTGCTCAAGGGAAAACCGATCTAAGGGGTAAAATTTTTGTTTCATCGGGCTTGGGTGGCATGAGTGGAGCTCAGCCTAAAGCAGCGGTAATCGCAAAAGCTATTGCTGTCATTGCAGAAATAAATCCAAAGGTTATTCATACACGCCATTCTCAAGGCTGGGTGGATGAGGTTTATACAGATTTAAACAAACTACTTACCAGGATAGAAGTAGCAAGAAGTAAAAAAGAAGCTGTTTCTCTTGCTTACCAGGGAAATATTGTTGACCTGTGGGAAAAATTAGCTGAAGAAAATATTAGCATAGAATTAGGATCCGATCAAACATCTCTGCATAATCCATATGCAGGCGGTTACTATCCTGCAGGGTTGTCTTTCGAAGAGGCAAAAGTAATGATGGCAGAAAATCCTAATGGGTTTAAAAAAGAAATCCAAAAAAGTTTAATCCGCCAGGTAAATGCCATTAATAAATTAACGGCACAGGGAATGTACTTTTTTGATTATGGAAATGCATTCTTACTGGAAGCCGGAAGAGCAGGCGCAGATATTTTCAGAAATGGTTCGGAGACAACTTTCCGCTATCCTTCCTATGTGCAAGATATCATGGGCCCTATGTGTTTTGATTATGGATTTGGTCCGTTCCGATGGGTATGCACATCAGCTAATCCAAAAGATCTGGAAACAACCGATAAAATTGCATGCAAAGTTTTAGAGAACATTTATAAAAAAGCTCCTAAAGAAATAAAACAGCAATTAGCTGATAACATAGATTGGATCAAAGAAGCACAAAAGAACAAGTTGGTAGTGGGTTCGCAAGCAAGAATTTTATATGCAGATTCGGAAGGCAGAATAAAGATTGCCGAAGCATTTAACAAAGCTATTAAACAGAGAAAGATAAGCGCACCGGTTGTATTGGGTAGAGATCATCACGATGTATCCGGAACTGATTCGCCTTTTAGAGAAACCTCTAACATTTACGATGGCTCTCAATTCACTGCTGATATGGCCGTACAAAATTTTGTAGGTGACAGCTTTAGAGGAGCTACCTGGATCTCTCTTCACAATGGCGGAGGAGTTGGCTGGGGTGAAGTAATGAATGGCGGCTTTGGAATGGTGTTAGATGGAACTAAAGAGGCTGACAAAAAATTAAAGTCCATGCTTTTTTGGGATGTCAATAACGGCATTGCCCGCCGTAGCTGGGCACGTAATAAAGAAGCCATATTTGCAATAGAAAGAGAAATGAAAAGAAGTAAAAGCTTAAAAGTTACTTTGCCAAATATTGTGGAAGATAAGATATTAAATGATCTCAATGCATTGAAAAGAGAAAAGGAGTTTATTTAGTACACTTGTTACCATGAAGGACTCCCCGCTTTACAAAATAAAATATGCTATTAATTTATTGGAATACCAAACCATGTAACTTTATAAAACATACTCCTCCTTCCCATTTTTCCTTTGCTGAAATACTCCTTTAGCCAGTTTTGTTGTGTACTCACCTGATCCATAGCATCCTCTATTGTCCTCAGTAATTGCGTCATCATACGCGCCAAATTAACATCAGGGTTTTTAATCTTGCTCACTTTTTCTTTTGATCTGGTAATTTTATATTGTGCAGTATCTATCATCCCTTGTATTTCTGGATCTGATTTTAATGGATTAAATTGTCTATTTCTATATTGAATAAAATCATTTAGATCATTAATTCCCTCATTATAGTCTGCAATTGCAGAGTTATATGATCCATACGTTTGGGTTTGCCTTTCATTTTCTATTTCATACTTTATATGTTGTAACCGATCAAAAATCAGGGAATTCTTTACACCATTACTTTCAATCCTTCTTGCTGCTCCAATTAATTGCTCTATGTGACTTTGTTTTTCATATATACTAATTGAATCTGGAAAATTAAAATAAACTTTTGATTTATTGGGTTGTGTTTTGCCTTCATAAAATTCCTGATTAGTAATTGAATAGTATAAAAACTGCCAAAGAAAATCAAATGGCATGTGAGACTTAATTAAGGTAGAAGGATTGACTTTGAAATAGTCATTATTAATCTTTCTGTAAAATTTATTACTATTGATATAACCAGCTCCCCAAGTTGGATCAAACATATACCAAGTGCTATCAATAAAAGCTGCACACCAAGCATGAGGAATATAATCTGCAATACCATTCTGTTTAGTATAGCCCTCAATTACAAAAGACTTTATTCCAGATTTCAGGCAGATGTCATTAAATAATGTTGCATAATTTTCGCAAATTCCTTTTCTATTTATTAATGGTTTTGAAATTTTGTCTTCCCTTTTCTCATAAAAATTTATTGCAAACATATTCTCCACATCATATGCGATATTTGTTGCTATCCAAATAAAGACAGCACGAACTTTTTCATTATTTGTTTTGAAATTGGCAAGTATATATTTTGCTATATCACTCGTATTTTTCGTTAACGAATCAGGTAGTAGCAATGCCTTCTTATCAATAACTGAATAATTAATAGTCGTTATTTTCTGTGCAAATAATAATTGATGAGTAAATAAAGTCACTAATAAGAATGTCCATTTATATTTCATAATTGGTATAATTTCGTCAATTAAATTTAATTGAAAAAGTAATTGAAGGTAAGTCTATCTGATCAGATACATCTTTCCATAACCTTGAGTGAAAAAGCTATCGGCATTGCTTTCGCGATGGTCGAGAGATTTTCCATCCAGCTGCGTAACAACACGGTATAGGTACAAACCATTGGCGAGTTGATCCCCGTATTCATCTTTGCCATCCCATGCATAATCGGTAATGTTTCTGCCAATATGTAGATGCCCCAGGTCCGCTTTACTTAACTCACGGACTACCTTCCCCGTTACTGTAAGTATTTGTATTTTAAAATAATCAGGCACCCGACTTCCGGTAAGAGTGAATACAAAACGTGTAGAGGTAGAAAAGGGGTTCGGATAATTAAGCACATTCGTAATAGTTGGCTTATTAATTACTTCAAATGTAATTGCGTAAACTGATTTTCCTGAATTATTTCCTGTTCTGTCTTTAGCTTGTACTTTCAAACTATATACGCCGTCCTCGAACGTAGGAATATAATTAATGCGGCAAGAGTTATTGGGTAATTGGGCAGGATAGAAGGTCATTGAACTTCCAAAATGAATTCTTTCAAAAACAGTTTGTGTCGACTTCTTAATATATACTT
>CAZCJN010000004.1:0-38867 GCA_964498865.1 uncultured Bacteroidia bacterium | reverse complement strand
TACTCTACAAAAAAAGATATTGACCAAGACGGCATACCCAATAAAACAGATAAATGCCCTAATGAAAAAGGAACTATAGAGTTCAATGGGTGTCCGGATAGAGATAATGATAAAATAACCGATAAGCTTGACTCTTGTCCGGATATAATAGGATTGGCAGAATTCAACGGATGTCCCGATGTAGACGGAGATAAAATAATAGATAAGAAAGATAGTTGCCCCGATGCAGCAGGTTTAGCAGACCTTAACGGTTGTCCCGATGCTGATGGAGACAAGATAATAGACAAACTTGATTCATGTCCGGATGTTGCCGGCGTTGCAGCATTGCTTGGTTGCCCTGATGCTGATGGAGACGGAGTAAGTGATAACAAAGATAAATGCCCCAATGAAAAAGGCAGCCTTGCAGCACATGGCTGCCCCGATAAAGATGCAGACGGAATTATTGATAGCGAAGATCGCTGCCCGGAAATAGCGGGCATAATAGAAAAAGAAGGTTGCCCTCCGGCAAAACTATACTTGCTTGACAGGCAAGGAAACATAATTGCTACTGCTGTAATGGATAAGGATGGTAAATTCAATTTCACCAACTTGGATATGGATGAAAATACGTTATTTAAATTGGAATCGTATGACGTGCTTATCTCAAATGAATTTGTTATCTCCAACGGAAAATCAGTATATGTAGTACGTAAAGGTGCAGATGGATATTTTCACTATGAAAACATAGATGCAGATGCGAATAAAATGGGGTTAATGAATGAAGTAGATATACCTATTCAATTAAATAAAAAAGATGCAGAGAAAGTAAAACAGGCCATGGATGAACTCGTATTTGATTCAGGTAAGGATATCATACGTCCTTCATCTATTGAAGGCTTGGATGTATTGGCTGATCTGTTAAAACAAAATCCTACATGGAAACTAAAACTTTCAGGACATACAGATAATACTTCTTCATTAAAATTCAATATGAGTCTTTCTAAAAAACGGGTTGAGGCAGTACGGAATTACCTTGTAAAAAAAGGAATTGAAACACAGCGTGTAGTATTAAAATGGTATGGCCCAACCAAGCCCATTGCACCTAACACTACTGAAGAGGGGAAGCAGCAAAACAGAAGGGTGGAATTTATGATCATACGATAAATACTTTTCTGTTATTGAATGCAAAAGAAATTTGTTACAAACCTCGCCTTCTTACTGTTTATTAATCTGCTGATTAAACCATTTTACATTCTAATAATAGATGTGAAATGGCAAAATGTAGTTCAAGCAGAGAATTATGGTATTTATTTTGCCATATTCAATCTTTCTTTTGTTTTAAATATATTGTTGGATGTAGGCATTACCAATTTCAACAACAAAAGCATAGCCCAGAACAGCCATTTACTTACTAAACATTTTTCATCGTTAGTAGTATTAAAACTTTTGTTAGCAGTTACGTATTTAATCATTGTATTGATTATAGGATTAGTTATCCAGTATGATTATCGTTTAATAAAATTGATGCTTGTACTTGCATTTAATCAATTTTTAATTTCATTTATTCTTTATTTGCGTTCTAATCTGGCAGCACTGCATTTATTTTGGATAGATAGCATTGTTTCTGTATTAGACAGATCTATACTAATCATCCTTTGTGTGTTGCTGCTTTGGTACAACGTACTTGGCAGACCATTGGATATCATGGATTATGTGTATGCTCAAACGATATCTTACCTGACTACCGCTATTATTGCCTTCTTTATTGTTCTTACAAAAACTTCGGGTAGTAAATTTAAACTCAGCAGAGCATTTGCTATATCCATTTTAAAAAAGAGCTTCCCGTTTGCTATACTTATGATGCTAATGGCTTGCTACAACCGTTTGGATACGGTAATGATAGAACGTATGCTCTCTAACGGTGCAGAACAAGCCGGTATATATGCACAAGGCTACCGATTATTAGATGCTACTAATATGATCGCCTTTTTATTTGCTGGATTATTGCTGCCTATTTTTTCAAAGATGATAAAACATAAAGAATCAGTAGAGTCATTAGTAAAAACTGCGTTTATACTACTTATGACCCCTGCTGTCATCATTGCCATTGGTTGCTGGTTCTACTCTATAGAACTAATCGGCATGCTTTATGACGAGCATATTGAACAATCGGCTTTAGTATTTTCCATTTTAATGAGCTGCTTTGCCGCTATTTCAACTACCTATATTTTTGGTACTCTCTTAACAGCTAATGGAAATCTCAGGGAATTAAATTTAATGGCAGCCAGTGGTATTCTCATTAATATTGTTATGAATTTATTTTTAATACCTCGTTTTGAAGCTGCCGGCTCTGCTGTATCCAGCCTCATTACTCAATTCAGCACTGCATTTATTCAAGTTCTTATTGCACAAAACATTTTTAAGTTCAAGATCAATTACAAACTAATTCTAACACTTATTATTTTTATTGCAGGAGTGGTGCTTATAAATTACGTATCAAAACTCATTCACCCAAATTGGATGATAAACTTTTCAATTATGGTTGTTGCTTGCGGATTATGGGCATTTGCAACCAGAATGATAAGTATTAAATCAATGATGCGGGTTCTTAAGTACGGTTAGTACTCTAGCTTTGTAATCTTTATGCCGATACTTTAATTCAAGAATGTCAGTTTATAAGGAATCATATAGTCGTTGGAAACACTTCAATAAAAATATTGCTGTTCGCATTGCAATAAAAATTACAGTTGCTTTTATTCTGATCTCCCTGTTTGCAAACGTTATTGCAAATGACAAACCACTTATTGCAAAATATAATACTCAAGTTTTTTTTCCTGCCTTTCGTTCTATATGCGTTGATGTAGGCATTACAGGCTGGCCGGATGAATTTAAGAATGCAGATTGGACGAACCTCAGTTATGAATGGTCCATTTTTCCACCTATACCCTATTCCCCCCAAAGTTTCGATATTTATAATATTCATTCTGTTTCTCCTTTGGAAAAACAGAATGTACCCTCTCTATTTTGGAGACATTGGCTTGGCACCGACGAATTAGGCAGGGATGTTTTAGCGGGGTTGATTCACGGGACAAGAACAGCCCTTACCATAGGTTTCTTAGCTATGTGCATTGCTACGTTATTAGGACTTACCATAGGAACATTAGCAGGGTATTTTGGAGACGATAGAGTAAAAATATCTCTCGCTACTTGTATAGTAGGAGTTATTTTTTTCTTTCCTGCTCTTTTTTTAAGCTTTGTTGTTCGTGTCTATGAAATTACAGATGCACTTGCCATTTCTTTTGAGGCATTTATCATACAGCTCATTATTTCATTTTTAATTCTTATTGTATCATGCTATCTTTCAAGGTTAGTTGCCATGCCATTAAAACGAATTTCATTTTTTAAAAAAAGAATTTCTATTCCTTTCGATTTGATTATTTCTAGGTTCATTGAAACTGTAGATTCTCTACCTGTATTATTGATCATCATTGCCATATCTTCCATTATTCTAAAACCAACCATCTATCTCTCCATGTTTATCATCGGCATGGTTTCATGGACCACTATTGCCAAACTTATACGAGTAGAAATGCTAAGAATTCGTTCGCTGGAATACATTGAAGCGGCACGTGCATTAGGTATACCTTCCTTAAATATCATAGTAAAACATGCCATTCCTAATGCCTTAGCACCCATTTTAGTTACTATTGCTTTTGGAATAGCCTCCACAATCCTTATTGAGTCTTCTTTATCATTTTTGGGAATAGGCGTTCCTGCAGAAAAAGTAACATGGGGGTCGTTGCTGGCAAATGCTCACCAATCTCCATCATCGTGGTGGCTGGCTGTTTTCCCGGGTATCGCTATCTTTATTACAGTTTATGTTTTTAACATTTTAGGGGAAGGGCTAGCTAATACCTTAAACCCCAAACAGAAAAACTTTCTTGGTTTGATTATAAAATCAAAGAAAGTCCATCATAAGCTAATTTAATAGCTGGTGGCATTTCTTTTTCTACCTCATCATGCAAGCCTAACTGATGACTAATATGAGTCAGGTACGTTGTTTTACATTTTAATTCTTGCGCCAACTGTACAGCTTCTGCAAAAGTAAAATGAGAAGGATGAGGCTCTCGGCGTAAAGCATTAAGCACTACTATTTGTGAGCCTGTAACTTTTTTCTTTTCTTCATCTGAGATAGCATTTGCATCGGTTATATAGGTAAAATCACCTATGCGAAAACCCAATACATCCAGATACATATGCTTGACAAGAATGGGTTTAAACTCTACTCCTTCAATAGTAAAGGGCTTATTCTCTATAGTATGTAAGTTTACCTCAGGAATTCCCGGATATTTGTTTTCTGAAAAAGCATACGAAAATTGCTCTTTAAGTGAAGTCTGTGTTTTGATCGTAGCATATAAATCCATTCTTCTTCTAAGCACATAATTAAATGCTCGCAGATCATCCATACCTGCAACATGATCACGATGTTCATGTGTGTATATAACAGCGGTTAGGTTATCTACTTTTTCTGTAAGCATTTGCTGTCGAAAATCAGGACCTGTATCAATCACAAAACGCTTGTCATTTACCTCTATCATTACAGAAGTACGTAAGCGATTATCCTTAGGATTAGTTGAAGTGCAAACAATACACTTGCAGCCAATAATCGGAACTCCTTGAGAAGTGCCTGTTCCTAAAAATGTAACCTTCATTTTTATAAAAATTATAGAGCAGGTAATACCCTTCCTTTTACTTCACCAAAACCAATTCTTACTCCGTTATTCTCACCATAACCACGAATAATGAGTGTATCACTATCATTAATAAATTTTCTTTCGCTACCATCATTTAATTTCACCGGCTTAGCTCCTCTCCAGGTAATTTCCAACATAGAACCATAAGAGCCCGGCTCAGGTCCGCTAATGGTTCCGGAAGCCATCATATCCCCCACGCGAATGTTACAACCATTTACAGTATGATGTGCTAATTGCTGGCACATGTTCCAATACATGTATTTAAAATTCGATTTTGAAATAATTGTATCATTCAAAACCACATCTAAATTAATATTATAGTTTTTTAATCCTTCGTATTCAAGATAAGGAAGCACTTTAGGATTTTGTTCTGTACCGGCAACTCTAAAGGGTTCTAAGGCCTCTAAAGTTACTATCCAAGGTGAAATAGAGGAGCAAAAGTTTTTTGCAAGGAATGGACCAAGAGGAACATACTCCCATGCCTGTATATCCCGGGCACTCCAGTCGTTAAAAAGTACTAGCCCGAAAATATGATCTTCAGCATTTTTTGTTGAGACGCTCTCGCCCAATTTCGTTTCTTTTCCTACTATGAAAGCTACTTCCAACTCAAAATCAAGTTGCTTAGTAGCTCCAAATACCGGTTTATCTGCATCAGCAGGTTTTGTTTGGCCTTTAGGTCGATGGAAATGGGTACCTGATACCACTATGGAAGATGCTCTGCCGTGATAGCCTACCGGTAAATGCTTCCAGTTAGGCAATAATGCATTAGCTGGATCGCGAAACATAGAACCTACATTAAAAGCATGTTGTTCGCTCGAATAAAAATCGGTGTAATCACCAATCTCAACGGGTAATAACATTTCTACCTCGCTCATTTTATATAACGTCTTTGCTTTTGCATCAGCATTATCTCTTAGCTCACTATTTTTTTCTTCCAAAAGGTCATAAATTCTTTTACGGATTCCTTTAGTAACAGGCTTGCCTAACGCAATAAAACTATTTAAGGTTTTATTTTCATAAACGGATGCATTTCCTTCTTTCAATATTCCTAAAGAAAATAATTCTGCCAGATCAACCACATATTCCCCTATAGCTACTCCTACGCGAGATGAGTGCTGTTTAGTTTTAAAAATTCCAAAAGGGAGGTTTTGAATCGGGAAGTCAGAATCTTTTTTTACTTCAATCCAAGATTTCATAATTTTATTTTTTGCGAATGTACAAATTGAGCAGTATTCTAAATGAATTGGAGATGCAATAAAAAAGAGCGGCAAATTGTCGCTCTTTTTTATTTGAACTTATCTAAATTTTATCTGGTAAATAACATTTCTCTGTACTTAGGCAATGTCCATAATTCATCATCCATGATAAATTCTAATTTATCGGCTTGTTTGCGAATTTCATCCAGATATGGTTTTACATTTTCACAATACGCATTAGCCATCTCTTGAGCATCTTGCATGTTGTTTGCTTTCTTACGAGCTTCTATCATTTTATAAACATTCGCACGTATATTAGAGATATAGTTAGAGAGTTTTTGTAATGTTTCGGTTTGAACAGTTACCATTGAAGCAAAACTATCTCCGGATACTTTTGTAGCCTCATCGTCATAACCACCTGCAACGACCGCTTTTTTACTCTTAGTCACTGTACTTGTAGAAATAAGTTGTTCTACTTCTTTCAAGCCTTTAATATTTTCAATAAGCAAATTTTGATATTTAAGTGCAGAAGGAATAATAGATTCCAATGATATCTCACCTAAAATTCTCGATTCAATTTGAATTTTTTTAGTGTATGTTTCAAGTTGAATTTCATAACGCGCATGTTGCTCACGTTCACTCATGATATTATTTTGCTCAAAAAGTTTTACTACTTCTTTTCTTGCAAATACTTTTAGTGCTTCAGGAGTAGTTTTGATATTAGACAACCCTCTTTTCTTAGCTTCTTTCACCCACTCTTCGCTGTATCCGTTTCCTTCAAAAAGAATTTTTTTAGACGCTGTGATGTATTCGCGTAATATTTTAAAGATAGCCTCGTCTTTATCTACACCTTTCTTGAGCTGTGCATCAATCTCATGCTTAAATTGAATTAGTTGATTAGCCATTATGGTATTTAGAACAGTAATGGGTCCAGCACAGTTTGCTGATGAACCCACAGCACGAAACTCAAATTTATTTCCCGTAAATGCAAAAGGTGATGTTCTATTTCTATCGGTATTATCTAAAAGTATTTCTGGGATTTTTCCTATTCCTAACTTAAGAGCCGTTTTTTCTTCAGGAGTCATTTTTCCTGTTTTCACTTTTTTCTCTATATCTTCTAGCACCTTTGTAAGTTGCGTGCCAATGAAGATGGAAACAATAGCAGGAGGTGCTTCGTTAGCGCCCAAACGGTGGTCATTGCCTGCTGATGCAATGCATGCTCTTAATAAATCAGCATTATCATGAACTGCTTTAATAGTATTAATGAAGAAAGTAAGAAACTGAAGATTTGTTTTAGGTGTTTTACCGGGAGATAGTAAATTTTTTCCGGTATTAGTAGCCATACTCCAATTATTATGTTTACCACTGCCATTTATTCCGGCAAAAGGCTTTTCATGTAAAAGAACACGGAAGTTATGTCTGCGGGAAACTTTTTCCATTACATCCATTAGTAATAAATTATGATCAACGGCTAAGTTGGCCTCTTCAAAAACAGGAGCACACTCAAATTGATTGGGTGCAACTTCGTTATGTCTTGTTTTAACAGGTATTCCTAAAAGGAAACATTCAATTTCTAAATCACGAATAAACGCTAAAACTCTATCCGGTATTGAGCCAAAATAATGGTCTTCTAGTTGTTGGCCCTTTGCGCCTGCGTGACCAAACAAAGCCCTGCCTGTAAAAGCAATATCAGGGCGTGCATTGTAAAATGCAGAGTCAATAAGAAAATATTCTTGTTCCCAACCTAAAGTAGAATTTACCTTAATTACATTTTTATCGAAATACTGGCAGACATCGGTTGCCGCTTTATCAAGAGCGTTAATGGCTTTTAGTAAAGGAGTTTTGTAATCTAATGCTTCCCCCGTATATGAAACATAGATAGTTGGAATACATAAAGTTTCGCCAATGATAAAAGCAGGCGAAGTAGGATCCCAAGCTGTATATCCACGTGCTTCAAAAGTGCTGCGTATTCCTCCGCTAGGAAATGAAGAAGCATCCGGTTCTTGTTGTACTAATTGATCACCATCAAAACGTTCAAGGGCTTTTCCGTCTTCAATATTTTGTGCAAATGCATCGTGTTTTTCTGCCGTAGTACCTGTGAGGGGTTGAAACCAGTGCGTATAATGTGTTACTCCCTTACTCATTGCCCAGGCTTTCATACTTGATGCTACATCATCAGCAATGCTACGATCGATTTTAGTTCCATGCTCAACAGCAGACATCACACTTTTATATGCTTCGTCCGAAAGCCATTTTTTCATAGCTTCTTTGTGAAAGACATTCTCTCCGTAAAATTCAGATACAGTATTTTTGGGATTTTTTACTTTAACAGGCGTTCTGCGAAGTACTTCTTCCAGCGCCTTGAATCGTTGAATTGCCATTGTTGAATTAGGGTTTTAATTGTTTAAAGTGAAAATAATTAGGCAAATGTAATTAAAATGGGGGGTATGTTTAATAAAAAGTCAACTTTTTTGTTATATAGGCTAAAAAAAATGGGGGTATTCAATAAAAAACTCTTTTTTATAATTAAGTACATCATTATTTGTGGGGGTTGATTACACAAAAACATTAGAAATAGCGTTTGGTATTATACCCATACAAAAAAAAGATTAATATCCATTTAGGACAATCAAAATGATAAAGCAGAGAACGGAATAAATGGATCTCTGTATTTGGTGACTTTAAATGAAAAATTACTTAGCAGGGCATTTTTCACAACCCTTTTTACTTTCCTTCTTAAAAAGCGCTGCATACACGTTGTAGACCAGGTAAAAAGACGCCAAGAAAACAATGAGGTATGTTATTATTTGTTGCACCATCTGATAAAACAAACTTACTAACTTTAGCTACCATTTAACTACCGTATTTAAGGTATATTATAATTATGATTACAGTAGAATCTCCCATTATTTTCAAGAAAAAGAATTATTCTAAAGATGTTTTACTTTCACTCTACAAGCAACTAATTAAACCAAGAATGATTGAAGAGAAGATGCTGGTTCTGTTAAGGCAAGGTAGAATTTCTAAATGGTTTTCAGGGATAGGACAAGAGGCCAGTTCTGTAGGGGCCGCTATGGCTTTAAATAAGGAAGAGTATATTCTTCCTATGCATCGTAATTTAGGAACATTTACTGTACGGGGTATTCCATTGGAAAAATTATTCGCACAGTTTCAAGGAAAAAAATCAGGGTTTACAAAAGGCAGGGATCGTAGCTTCCATTTTGGCACACAAGATTATAAGATAATAGGGATGATCTCGCATCTAGGTCCGCAAATGGGATTAGCGGATGGTATTGCATTAAGCCATCTTCTTAAAAAAGAAAATAAAGTTACGTTGGTTTATACAGGTGACGGCGGAACTTCTGAAGGCGATTTTCATGAAAGCATAAACGTTGCTGCTGTTTGGAATCTTCCTGTAATCTTTGCCATTGAAAATAATGGCTATGGATTATCTACACCTTCTTCAGAACAATTCAAATGCAAGCAATTCATAGATAAAGCTATTGGTTATGGAATTGAGGCAATACAAATAGATGGAAATAATGTTTTGGAAGTATATGATACGGTAAAGCAACTCGCTGAATCTATTCGTAAAAATCCAAGGCCCGTTTTGCTTGAATGCATTACTTTTCGAATGAGGGGCCATGAAGAAGCCTCCGGCACAAAATACATTGATCCTAAAATCTTTGATGAGTGGAGGAAAAAGGACCCTATTCATAACTATGAAGATTTTTTATTAGAAGAATCTATACTTACTGAATCTATTATTACCACTTACCGTGAAGAAATAAAAAAAGAAATTGAAGTGGGGATTGAAATTGCATTTGACGAAAAGGAGGTTCAGCCTGATACCCAAGAGGAAATAAATGACGTTTACGCCCCAGCTACTTATGCTACTGCCGAAATAAATAATAACTCGCCCACTTCTGAAAAAAGATTGATCGATTCTATTTCAGATGGACTACGTTTAGCTATGAAAAAACATACTAATCTTGTTCTAATGGGTCAAGACATAGCAGAATATGGGGGTGTATTTAAGATAACGGAAGGTTTTGTAAAAGAATTTGGCAAGGAGCGTGTTCGCAACACACCTCTTTGCGAAAGCGCTATTCTAGGTACGGCATTAGGTTTAAGTATTAATGGCATGAAATCAATGGTTGAAATGCAGTTTGCTGATTTTGTATCGGAAGGAATAACTCAAATATGTAATAACATAGCTAAAGCGCAATGGAGATGGGGACAAAATGCCGATGTGGTAGTAAGGATGCCGACCGGAGCAGGTGTAGCAGCAGGCCCTTTCCATTCACAATCTAATGAAGCTTGGTTCTTTCATATACCCGGATTGAAAATCGTATATCCTGCTTTCCCTATTGATGCAAAAGGCCTACTCCTCTCTTCCTTTGAAGACCCTAACCCTGTCATGTTTTTTGAACATAAGGCCCTTTACAGAAGCATTACAGAACGGGTTCCTGATGATTACTATACTATTCCCATTGGAAAGGCTAAAGTGATCAAAGAAATTCTTGATGTCGAAAAACATTCATCTAAAGCCACAGTAATTACATATGGAATGGGTGTGCATTGGGCATTGGAAGTTATTAATCGCAATAAACTCGACAACATTGAATTGATTGATTTACGAAGCTTAGTTCCTTTGGATAAGGAAACAATTTTCAATTCTGTAACAAAAACAGGAAAAGTACTTATCCTTCACGAAGACACATTTACAGGAGGAATTGGGGGAGAAATAGCTGCCCTTATCTCTGAAAACTGTTTCGAATATTTAGATGCTCCTGTTATGAGAGAAGGCTCGTTAGATACCCCTATACCCTTTACAGAAACTCTAGAACAAAATTTTCTTCCTAAAAAAAGGTTTGAAGAAAAACTCAAGGTATTATTGAGTTATTAAGCTTATTTTCAATTACATTGTTATATCACAAAAAATATGCCTTAAAATGTAAAAACACGCTTAAAGAATACTTGCATACTTGTTCTGTAATTATATGAAAACAACATTACTTGCACTTTTTATTTTCGTTTTATTTATACATATTGGTTTTGCACAAACCTTTACACCACTTCCTGGCAATAATTTTACTCTATCTGCTCCAATAAGCGACAACATCATTGACCAAACTGTATCTCAGGTTGATTTTAAAAATATTACCGGTGATTCTATACGTTTAAAATGGAAAGTACTTGAAAGAAATATTCCTTCCGGATGGGATTATTCAATGTGTGATTATGCTACTTGCCGCGATATGTTTTTAGATAGTGCCGAATACACCATGTATCCTATTGAATCATCATTCAACGCCTATCTATGGTTTCACATACTTCCACATTCTGTAGGCAGTGCTGTATTAAAAGTTTATGTATACGACATAAAATATCCCAGCAATGGTGAAACTATTATTTGGACAGTAAACAGCATAACAGGAATAAATGAACTAAATACGTCTTTACGTTTTTCAATGTTCCCAAATCCGGCTTCTGAATACTTGAACATACAAGGTGATAACATTAATTTAAAAGGCGCTAGTATTTCTCTCTATAATACGTTGGGGAAAGAAGTAATGCATTCAATATGTTCCGCTAATTCTTTTAAAATTGATTTAACATCATTTAATGAGGGAATTTATTTTGTAAGAGTAAATACTCAAGAAGGGTATGCGACTAGAAAAATAATTGTAAGTAAATAACTATTCCTCTTTATTTATCGGACTGGGAGATGTAGTTGTTTTAAAACGAAAACCAACTACTAGTTCATGCGTTCCATTGCTATACGTTTTAAGGTTGGTAGTAGTTATATCATACGAATATCCAAACGTTATATTCTCTTTATAAGTATAGCCTCCTATTACACTCATAGCATCTTTTGTACGGTAGGTTAGTCCAAGCCATGCCTTGTTCTTATAAATCACCCTTCCTCCAATATCGATTTGAAATGGCGCAGGACTAACAAATTTTACAAGGAAATTGGGCTCAGCAAAAAAATCGTTTGTAATAAACAGCTTGTAGCCGCCCATTCCATAAAAATGGGGAACCAATCTTCCCGTTGGTTGAGGGTTATAGAATAAATTTAATTTAACTGGAAAAAGTTGTGGTGCATAACCACCCACCCACCAATTTCCATTGCCATCTTCATGAGAAAAATCATAAACTAAAAAGGAAGTTCCAATATCCGGAACAATTTTAGAAGTATAAGAACTTGCGAATACATAGTCGGTCGGATTATCCAAAGTAAGTTTTGATATGTCCACTGCAAACTGCACCATCCCCGCAGAAAGTGATAACGATACATTTATTTTCTCCTGCACTTTTATATGATAGGCATAGGTACCGCTAAATCCTGCTCTGCGTGTAGGCCCTGTAATATCTGAGAACAAATAACCACCCACCCCCATGTTTAATGATTTAATTGGACCATGTAAACTTAAAACATAAGAGCGTGGTGCATCAGTAATACCCGTCCATTGTAATCTATTAGCAGAAACAGCATCAAAGCAGGGTCTGGTACCGGCAATAGCAGGGTTATGAAAATAATCATTTAACATATACTGCGAAAACACGGGTAATTGTTGAGCAGATAAGTGCGCTCCACCTAGCAAAAGCAACCAAACTAAAATGCCAATAGAAAAAATTCTTTTTTTCATTTTACTATTTTAATAGATCGTATTTCTCTTGTGGAGAGATACTATCGCAATATTGTTATCGGTCCCGTTATTGGGTCCTTAAACAGATCGCTCTTTAGATTAATAACATAATAATATGTTCCAACAGGTAAATCTTTTCCTTTATAGGTTCCATCCCATTTATTATTTAAATAATCAGATGTAGAAAAGAGTAATTCTCCCCATCGGTTATATACTTGTACTAAAGCATTCGGAAAAAGTTCTAGGTTCTTTATTTCCCATATATCATTTGATCCGTCATTATTGGGAGAAATTCCATCATTCACAATTATATTTCGTATTACTTCTACATGAACAGTATCAAATGCAGTACATCCATTCGCATCAGTTACAGTTAAGGTATATGTAATAGAGATAGAGGGTGTAGCTACAGGGTTAGCAATAGTTGTGCTACTGAGTCCGGTTGATGGCGACCATAAATAAGTCCCACTGCCGGAACCATTTAATATCACTGTTGATTTAGGGAATAAAACAGCGTCAGGTCCGGCATCCACCAAAGGGATAGGATAGGTTGATATGACTACGGTATCTGTATCGGAACAAAGTCCATTTAACGCAACAAGAGCATAGTCACTTATACCTAAAACAGGCGGAGTATTGATGGGGGAAGTATTACCGATGAATGTCCAAATCGGAGAAGTGATTTGGTACCATTCCAAAGTACTTGCATTGATGCTGTTACTTATAAGCAATGCACTGCTACCGCTGCAAAGTATGGAATCATTATTTGCAACTGAAACAACAGAAGTACCTACAGCTACATTTACAGTATGTGTAAGAGAGCAATTATTAGAGTCCAGTACTGTTACAGAATAAGTTGCTGTACATAATGCCGAAATATCTTCTGTAGTTTGCAGACCAGGCATCCATGTATAAGAGTAAGCCCCTGTCCCACCTGAGGCAGTAAGGTCAATACTGCCATCACATACATTGCTACACGATGCGTCTACTACACTTGAAATAGCTGATAAGGCAGATGGCTCTGTAAGTGTGAAGGTATTAGTGCTAACACAATTATTTACATCTGTAATTGTTAATGAGTAATTGCCGGCACAAAGGCCCGTGAGTACAGCAGTAGTTTCGCCCCCAGGTGCCCACTGAAAAGTATAAGGGAGAGTTCCCCCTATGGGGACTGATGAAATGCTTCCATCACATGATCCGTTACAAGTGGGCGAAATAAAAGTTGTGTTTGCATTAATTGCCAAAGGCTCTGTAATTAAAACTGTAGAAATATTTTGGCATCCGATTATATCTGTTGTAGTTACTGTATGGGTGCCGACACATAAGGCAGTTACAGCCACAGTTGTGTTGTTAGAAGGCAACCATAAATAAGAATAAGGCATAGTTCCTCCGTTGATAACTACAGATGCTGTTCCATCACATGACAGATTGCAAGTATTATTGGTAGCTGACATCGTAGAGGTAAGTATTGTATTTTGTCCTATCGTTATTGTTGAAGTGGTTGCACAACTGTTCGCATCCATAATGGTAAGCACATAATCTCCCGGGCACTGATTACTTATGGATGTAGTTGTTGCCCCTGTACTCCATGCATATACATAAGGTCCTACTCCGCCGGAGGCATTTACCGAAATAGCCCCATTACATATTCCCAAACAAGTTGCATTTGTAACAGCTGCATTTGATATGATTTGAGAAGGTTGAGTAAGCGTAATATTATCTATTGATTTACACCCTAACGTATCTGTAACAGTAACAAAGTATTGATTTGCACATAAACCTGTAATGGTTTGGGTGCTAATATTTCCCGGAAACCAAGAGTATTGCCAGGTTGGTCCTGCACCCGTCGCAGATACAGTTGCAGTCCCCGTGCAACTATCATAACAAGCAATGTTTGTTCCTGATAATACAAGCAATGGCCCTGCAACATTATTTATTGCTATTGTATCTAATGATAGACAGCCACTCGCATCCATAACAGTATCGATGTATACACCGGCACAAAGGCCCGTAATGGTTGCCGTCGTAGCACCTGTATTCCAAAAGAAAGAGTATGGAGCATTTCCACCTGATGCTATTACAGTAATACTTCCATCACATATACCGCAAGTAGCATTTGCGGCGGCATTTGATTGTGTTATAACTGAAGGAATACCAACTGTTATGGCTTGAGTTACAATACACCCATTTGCATCTGTCAGGGTAAGTGTATAATTCCCTGAACATAGACCAGTAGCTGTTGCTGTAGTTTGTATAGGAGAAGTATTCCAAGAAAATGTATAAGTACCTGTGCCACCAATAGGCGAAGCTGTTGCAGTAGCATCACATCCACCAAAACAAGTAGGAATAGTGTTTGTAACATTTGCCTGGAGAGTAGTTGGAGAAGAAATTGAAATAAATTGTACGTGGTTACAATTATTTGCATCAGTAACAGATACCGTGTAATCACCTGCACACAATCCTGTAATAGAAGACGTTGTTTGCCCACCCGGTGACCATGTATACATGTATGGCGAAGTACCCCCACTCATGTTAATAGAAGATGAACCATCACAACCACCAAAACAACTTGCATCTGTAGCCACAACCGAAGAAGAAAGCACTGCAGGCTGAGTAATTGTTACTGTTTTAGTTACTGTACAGCCATTCATATCGGTTAATGTTCCAACATAATTTCCATTACATAGAGCAGTAACAGAAGAAGTAGTTGCACCGCCGGGTAACCATACGTAACTATAAGCCGGTGTACCACCAGATGAACTCAAAGAAACTGTTCCATCACAAACAGAATTACAAGAAATATTGGTTGATGAAAGAGTGCTCGTAAGCACCGTTGGCTGCGCAATAGCCACACTTGCTGTACCACTACATCCTTTGGAATCAGTCACGGTAAGAGAGTAATTTCCAGGAGATAATCCAACAACGGTAGAAAGAGGAGCACCATTATTCCATGCATAGGTATATAGAGGGGTGCCTCCACTGACTGAAGCCGTCGCCGTTCCGTTGTTATTACCATTACACAGAACATTGGTAGAGGAAATACTAATATTAAGCGGTGCTGGATCTGCAACAGGTATTGCGATCGTATCATCACATCCGGTCGCATCATTTACAACCACTGAGTATGTTCCGGCTGATAAAGACGATAAGCAAGAAGTTGTTTGACCACCAGGCAACCATTTATAGGTGTATGGAGAAACGCCACCAGATGGACTAAGACAGACGATACCATCACTGCCTCCATTACAAGAAGTATTAGTTATAGTAGGTCCAACACTAAATTGAGTAGGATCAGTAATCGTTATCGATGCAAATGAAGTACATGGCTGGGCATCGTCTACTTGAATAATGTATGTTCCCGCACATATGGAAGAAATAGAAGTGGTTGTTGCATTGCCCGGCGACCATAAATAATTATATCCCGGAACTCCACCCGAGGCACTTATAGATATAGTGCCATTACATTCAGAATAACAAATAGGATTCACCTGGGAGTTAGTTGTAATAGTTGGAGCACCAATATTACCAACAGGATCTTGAAAAGTTTTGGCACAGCCCACTGCATCAGAAACAGTTACTGTATATACCCCTGCTACAAGCCCGGTTATACAATCTGTAGTAGCCCCTCCTGGTAACCATACATAAGTATAGGGAGCTGTACCCCCTGTTGGAGCAAGGCAAATAGCACCTGTATTACCACCACAAGCAGTAAGTGTTGTGGATGGATTATCACTTATTGCAGGAATACTTCCTACAGTAACAGTACTTGTAGAAGTACAATTGTTTCCATCAGCAACAGTTACCGTATAATCGCCGGCACAAAGTCCGGTAGCAGTGGCCGTAGTTTGAACAGGAAAGCCAGACCAGGTATAAGTATATGCCCCTGTTCCTCCGGCAACAGAAGCACTCGCGGTGCCATTGCATATCCCACATGAAGCAGTTGAACTGCTAACAGAAACTGTAAGTGTTGGAGGATCTGTTAAAGTTAGTGTTTTAGTAGCCAAACATCCATTTACATCGGCAGCGGTTACTGAATAGGTGCCAGCACATAATCCTGTACATATCGATGTGGTTTGAACAGGCGCAGTAGTCCATGAATAAGTATAGGGTGATACTCCACCAAAAGCCGCAGCACTCGCCATTCCATCACACACACTCGGACAACTTACACTCGCACCTGATACCGTAAGGGAAACTGTTACAACAGGATTAATAGTCACTGTAGCAGAACTTAAACATCCATGTGAATCATTTACAGATACTGTATGGCTTTCAATACACAAACCAACCGCTGTGGAAGTAGTTTGTGAAGTAGGTGTCCATAAATAAGTATAAGGAGCGGTACCACCTGTTGTAGTTGCATCGGCTGTTCCGGTACAAAGTGTACAACTTGAAGTAGTGGAAGAAATATTGGTTGATAATACCGCAGGCTGAGAAAGATTAAATATGTCAATATCATTACAGCCATTTGCATCCGTTACAGTAGCTGTATAGGTGCCTGCACAAAGTCCGTTTATTGCAGTACTGGTTTGCCCACCTGACCATAAATAATTATATGGAGAAACTCCCCCTGAAGCAGAAACAGTAAGAGATCCGTCACAAACACCCGCACAAGAGATAGTATTGGCAATTGATATGTTGGAAGTAAGTATGGAGGGGGGGGGTAATACCACAGTTTGAGTATTAGTACAACCCTTACTATCGGTGGTAGTAACTGTATAATTACCGGGGCAAAGCGATCCAATAGCTCCGGTTGTTTGACCTCCGGGCAACCATGAATAAGCATAGGGAGCTGTACCTCCACCCGCAATAGCAGAAATGGAACCATTACATGAACTACTGCATGTAGGTTGCGAAGAAGCTATTGTTACTGAAAGTGTACCGGGTTGTAAAAAATTAACGGACGTTGCAGATGTACAACCTTTAGAATCTGTTACTGTAACAGAATAAATTCCTGCACATAAACCGGTAACCGATGGAGTAATATCACCTGTAGTCCAAGAATAAGTATATAATGGTGTTCCGCCACTAATGGAAACAGCAGCAGTTCCGTTACAATCTCCATTACAATTAAGTGGATTGGGTGTAGCAGAACTTATAGAAGCCGTTAATGCTCCGGGTTGTGTAACAGTAAGTGTTGCCGAAGCAGGGCAACCGTTTGCGTCCGTTAATGTAAGTGTATAATTTCCTGCACATAATCCTGCACAAGCAGATGTAGTGCAGCCGTTTGACCAGCCATAAGTATACGCACCGGTGCCGCCGGTTGGAGAAGCACTAACACTTCCATCACATATTCCAAAACATGAAGTATTAGTACTCGAAACGTTGGGAAGCAGTGGTGCTGGAGAATTAACAGAAACGGTGGCTGTAGCGGTACAACCTTTTACATCGGTTACAGTAACTGAGTAATTGCCAGCACAGAGTCCCGCACTTGCAGAAGTTGTATAGCCACCAGGAGACCATAAATAGGTATAGGGCGCGGTGCCGCCACTAGGGGTTGCACTCACACTTCCGTTACAAGTACCACTACAAGTAACATTGGTCGAAGCAACTGTTACGGTAAGCAAAGGAGCTTCTGTTATAGTTACTATGCCTGCTGTTGCACAACTATTTGCATCCGTTACATCAACAGTATAACTTCCTGAGCAAAGGCCTGTAATAGAGGATGTAGTATATCCACCCGGTGACCATGAATAAGTAAAAGGGGCTGTGCCTCCACTCGGATTTGCACTTGCCGTACCATTACAATCCCCAAAACAATTATTATTGGTTCCTGTTGGAGAAACAGAAAATACTCCCGGCTGCGTGATAGCAACCGTACTTGTTTTTACGCACCCATTCGCATCAGTAAGAGTAAGGGTGTAATTACCGGCACATAAACCAGTACAATCGGAGGTAGTACATCCACCTGGTGACCATGAATAAGTATAACCAGGTACTCCACCGGATGCAGTTGCTGTGACAGATCCCGTACAAACACCATTACATAAAAGATTAGTACCGGTTGTAGTAACAGTTAATGCAGTAGGTTGAGTAATTGTAGCTACATAAGTAGTAGAACATGCTTGTTTATCAGTAATGGTACATGTATATGTATTAGGACATAATGCTGAAATGGTAGCAGTAGTCAACCCACCGGGCATCCATGAATAAGTATAAGGAGCAGTACCTCCTGTAGGAGCTACCAAAGCTCTTCCATTACAAGCATTATAACATATAACATTAGTATAAGTACCATTTGCTGTTAAAAGCGCAGGTTGTGTAATGTTTACAATTCTAACTTTAGAACATCCTTTTGAGTCAGTAACAGATACAGTATTATTGCCGGCACATAATCCGGTTGCTAATGCTGTGGTTTGTACCGGACTAGTGTTCCATAAATAAGTATATGGTGCTGTGCCTCCACTTGGACTGGCCGTTGCTGAAGCATTACATAAACCAAAACATGTAGGTGGTACAGGGGGTGGGCTGATAATTACATTTAAAACCGCAGGCTCCGTAATGGAAATAGATCCATTGCATATATTGCCTAACCCATCTATTACATCCACACTGGGAGTTCCTGCCCCTAAGCCTGTAGCCGTTGAGGCAGTTTGTCCACTAGGGAACCAAGAATAGGTATAGGGAGGAACACCTTTTATTACCTCAACACTTGCAGTACCTGTATTATTACCGTTACAGGAAAGACTTGTACTGGTCATAACAATTATTAGTGTATCTGTTCCAAAAACGCACTCGGGCATTGTATCGGGTCCTCCAAGCTGAGCAATTACATCACTTATGAAAAGAGGATTAGTAAGTGGAGTACTCTCAGTTGTTATTTGCTGAGCAGAAACAAGCGAATTTGAAAAAATAAGTAGAGGAAGAAAAAAATATAAAATAGTTTGTTTCAAGCAACTTTAGATTTTATTTGCGTTGGGTACTACGCAATATATACGAATATTGTTACAAATGTAATAGTTGGTTTAATAGTTTGTATCTATTTTATATTTTTTATGAAAGTAGTATTGTCAATATCTCTTGGGATTAGTTTAGTACTTAACTCATAACAAAAAGATTGCTATTTTAAATGATGTGATGCAAATAGTGATGTATTACCGAAAAACCTATATTTGCGCGTCGGCTTGTAGATTCAAACAAAAAAATTATTTTAGCAGTTAATCTTACTTTAACTTAATTAAGTATAGAGAAAAAAATACCTATTAGAGATGAAAATTAACATCACACTCCTCCTTATCACGTTTCTATTCAGTAGTGCATTTGCACAAAAGAATTTCTATAAAGAAGCAGAGCACAAGTTTGCTTCCTACGAATTTTATGCAGCTATTGATTTATACAAAGCGGCTTACAAGAAAGCATCGAAAAAAATCAAGCCGGAATGTCTTTGGAAAACCGCTGAATGCTATCGCCTTATCAATGACGTGAAACAAGCTGAAATCTATTATCAAAAAGCTATTAAAGCACAATGCGAGCAAAAAACATTGGCTCAACTCTATGTTGCAGACATGATGAAGATGCAAGAAAAATATGCAGAAGCAAAAGGAGAATATGAAAAATATGCAAAAGAAGTTCCTTCGGATAAAAGAGGTACTGACGGTTCTCAATCTTGTGAGTTAGCACAAAAATGGAAAGATAATCCCACTCGATTTAAAGTTGAAAACATGGTACAGATCAATAGCAGGGAATGGGATTACGCACCAATGTATGCAGAAAGAAAAAAATACTCTACGCTACTTCTTTCTTCAACAAGACAGGGTGCAACCGGAGATGTAGATAAAAATGTGGGACAGCTCTTTGCAGATATATTCATGACAAAAGTGGATAAAAACGGTAAATGGAGTACTCCTGCCCCTCTTCCTTCTCCTATTAGCACAAAAGTTAATGAAGCAGCATGTGTATTAGATGAAAAAGGTGCAAATATGTATTTTACAAGATGCGGTGTTGCAAAAGGTAAACACCCTAAATGTCAGGTATATTCAACAGTAAAACGAGGACAAACATGGGACGAGCCTGCTATTCTTCCTTTCTGTAAAGACTCTTTCAGTTATGGACATCCTGCTCTTAGCAAAGATGAAAAGGTCATGATTTTTTCTTCCGACCTTAAAGACAGTCTTAATCCGGGATATGGCGGACTAGACCTATATTACGTTACTTTCGATCCAAAAACGAAAACATGGAGTAAAGATCCGGTTAATCTTGGCCCCGAAATAAATACTCCCGAAGATGAGGTATTCCCTTTCTTGCATTATGATGGAACTCTTTACTATGCTACAAAAGGACTTCTTGGGATGGGTGGATTAGATATTTTTAAAGCGGCTTCAAATGGCGATAAAAAATGGGTTAAACCGGAAAACATGCAATACCCTATTAACTCTTCTGGAGATGATTATGGGATAGTTTTTGAAACTGATAATGAACGTGGCTATTTATCATCTACGCGTGCAGGTGGAAAAGGAGGTGATGATATCTATGCATTTACCCTTCCTCCACTTCTTCATATGTTAGAAGGATACGTAACGGAAGAATTAACCAAGCTACCTGTTCCTAACGCAACTGTAAAGCTGGTAGGTAGCGATAATTCCTCTGTTGAAATAAAAACAGATTCAAAAGGATATTATAAATACGAAACAAAAGGCGAAGCACGTTATGTGAGCCCGAATACATCTTATGTAGTAAGCGCATCTGCTCTTGATGTAAAAACCAACGATTTCCCTGACGGGCTACTTGGTAATCCTAAAGGAAAAATTACAACTGTAGGATTAAAAGAATCCACCAGCTTCCGACAAGATTTTGTACTTGCAAAAATTGTACGAGATATGCATATGCCAATGATCTTGTTCGATCTTGGAAGTTACGATCTGTCTCATGCATCCAATCCAAAGGATTCTTTAGAGTTCTTGGTTAAAGTAATGACAGAAAGCCCTAATATAACGGTAGAGCTTTCAGCACATACTGACTACCGTTCAGATGCAAAGTACAACCAAACACTTTCTTATAACCGCGCTAAAACTTGTGTTGAATACCTTATCAACACAAAAGGAATTGATCCTAATCGCATTCAACCTGCAGGATACGGCGAAAGCAGACCTGCAATTACCGATAGAGATTTTACTACACCAAGTGGTAAGAAAGTACCAAAAGGCACTACTTTAAGTCAAACGTGGATAGATAAAAATTTCCCTCAAAAGAAAAATAAAAATGACTATGAGTTTTTAATGCAAATTAACAGAAGGGTTGTATTTACTATTTTAAGGAAGGACTACGTACCTGTTAAAACTGCAGGCGGTCAACCTCTTACAGCTCCCGAAATTAAAGTAACAGGCAGTGAATCAGAGGGTGGCGAAGGTGATAATTCTACTGAGTGGGATAACGAGCCGACTCCTACTCCTCCTCAGCAAGAACAACCTAAAACAGATGGCCCGCAAATTAAACCTGCAACCCCAATACAAACTCAGCCTCAACAAAAGCCGAAACAATAAATAGTAATAAAATTGAAACTTAAAATCCCGATAAAATGTTTATCGGGATTTTTTTATTCCCCTATAGGAAGAAAATACCGAAATTAGCCGACTTAAAATGCCTTTCTCCAATTTATATGGAGCAAAGATTTATCTATGAACACCTCAAGATACAATATAAGGGGCGTATCTGCCTCTAAGGAAGATGTGCATAATGCCATTAAAAAATTAGATAAGGGAATTTTTCCAAATGCGTTTTGTAAAATCATTCCTGATGATTTATCAAAAAGTAAATCTCATTGCATTGTAATGCATGCAGACGGCGCAGGCACTAAATCTTCGCTTGCCTATATGTATTGGAAAGAAACAGGTGATCTATCCGTTTGGCAAGGAATTGCTCAAGATGCATTGGTGATGAATATAGACGATCTATTATGTGTCGGTGCGGTTGATACCATTCTTGTGTCTACTACCATAGGCAGAAATAAAAATTTAATTCCGGGTGAAGTAATTTCTGAAATAATAAACGGAGTGGAAAAATTTTTAACTGCGATGAGAAAGTATGGAATAAATATACGCTCTACCGGAGGCGAAACTGCCGACGTAGGTGACTTGGTTAAAACCATTATTGTTGACTCTACTGTTACCTGCCGAATGAAAAGAAAAGAGGTGGTAGATGAAAAAATTAAAGCAGGAAATATAATTGTAGGATTAGCCTCTTTTGGGCAATCAAAATACGAGGATCAATATAATGGGGGTATGGGGAGCAACGGACTTACTTCGGCACGTCATGATGTATTTGCAAAACTATATGCTGAAAAATATCCTGAAAGTTTCGACGCCTCTATACCACGTGATGTAGTTTACTCTGGAACAAAAACACTCAAGGAAGAAATAAATATAGGGACTGATAACCGACAACTCATCACTATTGGAAAGTTAGTATTATCACCTACCAGAACTTATGCACCCATCATTAAAAAGATTTTAGACAAACACAGAAAAAAAATTAATGGAATCATTCATTGTTCGGGTGGAGGACAAACAAAAATTTTAAAGTTTGTCAAAAATGTACATGTTATAAAAGATAATCTATTTTCTACCCCTCCTTTGTTCTCGCTCATACAAAAAGAATCCGGCACAGATTGGAAAGAAATGTATCAGGTATTTAATATGGGGCATCGCATGGAATTATATACTGATGAAAAAACTGCCTTTCAAATCATAAATATTTCCAAATCATTTAATGTAGACGCACAAATTATAGGAAGAGTAGAGAAATCTACAGATAAAAAAAATAAACTTACAATTAAAAGTAATCATGGCGAATTCATCTATACCTGATATCTTTGCCCTTAACCATAGTCAACTGTTATTATGCTTGATAAATTACAATCGATAAAAAATCATTTTGAGGAAGTTGAACGTCAATTATCCGATCCGAAAACATTGGCCGACATGCGGCTATTTGCAAAACTTAATAAAGAATATAAAGAGCTTAAAGAAGTAGTAGATGCCTTTAATAGTTACAAAAATCTACTGGATAACATAAGCAGTGCAAAAGAGATCCTTAAAAAAGAGAAAGACGGCGATTTGCTCTCTATGGCGAAAATAGAAATAGAGGAGCTTTCACCTAAGGCAGAAGCTATGGGAGAGCATATTAAACAATTGCTAATACCGAAAGACCCTGAAGACGCAAAAAATGCTGTAGTAGAGATCAGAGCAGGGACAGGTGGAGACGAAGCAGGTTTATTTGCAGCTGATCTTTACAGAATGTATACCCGCTATTTTGAAAAAAGAGGATTTAGATATGAAACAGTCGATTCATCTCCCGGAACATTGGGTGGATATAAAGAAGTAGTTATTGAAGTAACGGGAGATAATGCCTATGGTACGCTTAAATTTGAAAGTGGCGTGCATCGCGTGCAACGTGTACCGGCTACCGAACAGCAAGGAAGAGTACACACTTCAGCAGCTTCTGTAGTAGTACTCCCTGAAGCAGAAGAGGTAGATGTGCATGTTAATCCTGCTGATGTAGAAATGCAAACCGCGCGATCGAGCGGTGCCGGCGGACAAAACGTAAATAAAGTAGAAACCAAAGTAATGCTTACGCATAAACCTTCAGGCATTGTAGTCACTTGCCAGGAGGGTCGTTCTCAGCTTGCCAATAGAGAGAGAGCCATGCAGATACTACGTACCAAGTTATTTGAAATGGAGTATCAAAAACACATGAGCGAAATTGCCAAAAAAAGAAAAACCATGGTGGCAACGGGCGATCGCTCTGCTAAAGTGAGAACCTATAACTATGCACAAAGCCGAGTAACTGACCACCGCGTGGGGTTAAGCATACACAACTTGCCAGCTTTTATGGATGGAGATATTCAGGAAATGATAGATGCATTGCAAGTAGCTGAAAATGCCGAGAGAATGAAAGAAAGTGCAATAATTTAAATTAATCATGACAAGACCAGAATTAACAGCTAATATCAAAAAAAAGAAAAGCTTTCTTTGCATTGGCCTAGATACGGATCTAAAAAAAATACCTCGCCATCTTCATCAATCATCAGATCCCATTTTTGAATTCAATAAACAGATTATAGATGCTACCCACGATTTGTGCGTAGCCTATAAACCTAACATTGCTTTTTATGAATCCATAGGAAGTGCAGGATGGGAATCACTGGAAAAAACAGCCGACTACTTAAAAAAATTCAAAGATATATTCACCATTGCCGACGCTAAAAGAGGAGACATTGGTAATACTTCTTCCATGTATGCCCAAGCTTTTTTCGGATCAATGGATTTTGATTCCATTACAGTAGCGCCTTATATGGGAGAAGATTCGGTAACACCATTTTTACAATACGAAGGCAAATGGGTAATCCTGTTAGCACTTACAAGTAATAAAGGAGCAAATGATTTTCAGATCGAACATGAGTTATATAAAACAGTTTTAAAAAAGTCGCAACAATGGAGCAATACAGACAACATGATGTATGTTGTAGGTGCTACAAGAGCTGAAATGCTTGCTGACATAAGAACAATAGTCCCCGATCATTTTTTACTTGTACCCGGCGTGGGTGCTCAAGGAGGAAGCTTGCAGGAAGTTACCAAATATGGAATGAATAAACAATGCGGGCTGCTTGTTAATTCTTCGCGCAATATTATATATGCAAGTGATAAAGAAGATTTTGCAGCTAAGGCCAGAGAAGAAGCTATGAAAATACAAAAGGAAATGCAAAGGCTTTTAGAAGGCTATTTTTAAGTTTTCTACTTTTTACATACTAATCACTTATTTATACATTCGCGTTTATTCGCCATTCGCACCATGCAAGAAGATTTTCTTTGGTACATCTGGAAGTTTAAACTATTCAATACTCCTGATCTTTTTACAACATCAGGAGAAAAAATTCAAATTATAAAAACAGGGGAACATAATACTGATGCGGGACCTGATTTTATAAATGCACGAATTAAAATAGGCTCTACAGAATGGGCAGGGAATATAGAGATTCATTCGGCAGCTTCAGACTGGACTAAGCATAACCACACCAACAATAAGACCTATGATAATATCATTTTACATGTAGTACATGAAAATGATAAACAAGTAATAAGAAAAAATGGGGAAGAAATACCTACTCTTGAGTTAAAAGAAAAAATAAAAAGAAACGTGTATGAAAAATACCGTGAACTGCAATTTTCTAAAGATTGGATTTCCTGTGAAAACCAAATTTCATCTGTGAGTAAATTCACACTTAATAATTGGTTAGATAGACTGATGATAGAAAGATTAGAAAGAAAGTCAGCAACTATTTTAGAATCATTAAAGCAAAATAAAAATAATTGGGAAGAATGTTTTTATCAGATGCTGGCACGTAGCTTCGGACAAAAAATAAATTCCGATCCGTTTGAACTTTTGGCACGATCATTACCTTATTCTTATTTAGCCAAACATAAGAACAGTTTATTACAAATAGAAGCCATGCTATTTGGGGTTGCCGGCATGTTGGAGCCAGTCACCGGCCCCCGGCAAGATGATTACTACAAAGAATTACAAAAAGAATTTTCATTCCTCAGTAAGAAATTTAAACTCGAACCACTGAATATTTCTATCTGGAAATTTTTGCGCCTCCACCCTGTTAACTTCCCCACGATAAGAATTGCTCAATTTGCCAATCTTATATTAAAAACAGCCCATCTTTTCTCAAAAGTGCTGGAAGCCGGATCAATAAAAACACTAGAAGCGCTCCTACAAACAGAAGCAAGCACCTATTGGAATAGCCGCTATAGGTTTGGCGTTCTCTCCCCTCACAAAAAGAAAAACATAGGCAAAGACTTTATTACTAACATTATCATTAATACCATTGTTCCATTCCTCTTTATTTACGGAAAAGACAAGAACAATGAGGAATACTGCAAAAAAGCTATCTTATTTTTAGAGCAATTACAATCGGAAAAAAATAGCCTGTTATCTAAATGGGAAAACCTAGGGATAAAGGCAAAAAATGCTTATGAAAGCCAGGCCCTCTTACAACTAAAAAATGAATACTGTTCTAAAAAAAGATGCCTTGAGTGTAATATAGGTTGCGCCCTATTATCGAATAACTGATACCATGCTATTCTTTCTGTCCTCTATGGGCAGGAGGCAAACTTTTCCTAATTTTGTTTCATGTTCAATTGGTTCAGAAAGTTTATAGAAACACCCTTGTTTGGCGTGTGTGATTGGTTAGGTGAAAAAATGAGCATTAAGCCCACCACGATTCGTCTCTATTTTATTTATCTCTCTTTCTTTACGTTTGGCTCCCCCATTATCCTGTACTTTATCTTTGCTTTCATATTTGAGAACAAAGAATATTTTAAACCTAAAAAAAGACGACCTACCATTTGGGATATTTAATATATCCTTGCTGTTAGTTTTTGCATTATGAAAAAAATTCTTGTTACTGGGTCTAACGGATTATTAGGGCAAAAAATAATTTACGGCCTGCTTGGAGACCCTCTTTGTTTACTTAGTAATGCTGTAAGAAGCAAGATAAAATCCGAATATCAAATCATTGCCGCCGCCAAAGGTGAAAACCGTCTAAACCAAAAAACAGGCTATACATACGAATCATTAGACATCACCAATAAAACCGATGTAGAAAGAGTATTTACTACTTATAAGCCCGATGTGATAATTAATACTGCTGCAATGACCAACGTAGATGCATGCGAAACAAAAAGAGAAGAATGCTGGGCAGCCAATGTTACAGCAGTAAAATACATGACAGATATAGCGGAAAAGATCGGAAGTCATTTTATCCATATTTCTACTGACTTTGTATTCGATGGAATGAAGGGCACTGAATACGACGAAACCGATAAACCCAATCCCCTGCACTATTATGCAGTTTCTAAGTTGGAAGGAGAAAAGATAGTCATGAATAGCCCTCCTGCCGGACGGACAAGCAAATTAAAATGGGCAATCTTAAGAACGATTATTGTTTATGGCGTAGTGGATGGAAATACAAGAAGCAACCTGGTTTTATGGGTGAAAAACAACTTGGATAAAAAACAGAATATAAATGTAATTAACGACCAATTCCGCGCTCCTACCCTTTCCGAAGATCTGGCATATGCCTGTATTATGGCTGCCATCAATGGTTCTGAGGGTATTTATCATGTATCGGGCGAAAAGACCTATAACATCCTCGAGTTGGCAAATATGATCGCCGATTTCTGGAAATTAGATAAATCTTATATCAATCCGGTAAGCTCTGCGAAGCTGAACCAGCCTGCTAAACGCCCGCCCAGAACAGGATTTATCATAGAAAAAGCCAAGAAGGTCCTTAATTACAACCCTCGCACCTTCATAGAGGGGCTTAAAATTGTAGACGAACAACTAAAAAAATATAAATAATTAAAAGGCATTAAGACTTGGAGAGGCTGGTAAGAAAAGGCAATTATTTTATATAAAATGACATTTTGCTGTATCGGTATTCTTTTTATCTTCGCCTCCCTTTTAATACTAAATAAAATGTACGCTATTGTAGATATTGCAGGTCAGCAATTTAAGGTTGAAAAAAACCAACAAATTTTTGTAAATCGTCTTGAAGGAAAAGAAGGTGATTCTGTAAAATTTGATAATGTTCTTCTTATCGATAAAGGAGGAAAAGTAGATGTTGGAATGCCCACAGTAAAAGGAGCATCCGTTAGCACAAAGATCATTTCTCATTTAAAAGCCGATAAAGTATTGGTTTTTAAAAAGAAAAGAAGAAAAGGTTATGCTAAACTAAACGGGCACAGACAACTTTTAACAAAAATCGAAATTCAAGCAATTAATGCATAATTAATTGATCACAACTAACTATATAATACTCTAAGTCATGGCACATAAAGCAGGTGAGGGTAAAACCAAGAATAACCGGGAGTCGCACAGTAAACGTCTCGGTATAAAAATATTCGGCGGCCAGTTTGCAAAATCAGGCAATATTATTCTTCGTCAACGTGGCACACAACACCACCCAAGTTTAAATGTGGGTATTGGAAAAGATCATACTCTTTTTGCGTTAACCGATGGCATTGTAACTTTTAAAAGAGGTGCAAACGACCGTTCGTTTGTATCAGTAGTTGCTGCTAAATAAGGTCAGAAAGAAACCATCTAAATCTCCTGGCTTTAATTAGTCAGGAGATTTTTTATTTATGTAAAGAATTTACATTTGTATCCATATGTTACAACTAAACTATATACGCGAAAGAAGTGAAGACGTAATCAGCCGTCTTGCCATAAAGAACTTCGATGCAAAAAATCTTGTTCAACAAGTTCTCACACTCGATGTGGATCGAAGAAAAATACAGACAGAACTGGATACCTTAAACTCCGAAGCCAATACCTTGGCTAAACAAATAGGCGATCTGTTTAAAGCCGGTAAGCAGGCCGAAGCAAACGAATTAAAAAATAAAACTGTTGCTTTAAAGGAATCTGTTAAAAAATTAGAGGGGTTACTATACTCCATAGAAGAAGAGCTTAATAAAGTATTGGTATTGCTTCCTAATCTTCCCAGTGTAAAAGTTCCTAAAGGAAAAACACCGGCTGATAATGAGAATATTTTTTCTGAGGGAGAATTACCCAAACTACCTGCTACTGCAAAACCCCATTGGGAATTGGCTCAGCAATATAACCTCATTGATTTTGAATTAGGGGTTAAACTTACAGGAGCAGGGTTTCCGGTTTATAAAGGCAAAGGGGCAAAATTACAGCGGGCACTCATTAATTATTTTCTTGACCAAGCTACTTCTATTGGTTATCTAGAAATTGAACCTCCTATTTTAATTAACGAAGCCAGTGGTTTTGGAACAGGACAGCTTCCTGATAAAGAAGGACAGATGTACCACGTTACAGGTGATAATCTCTTCTTGATTCCTACGGCAGAAGTACCCATTACAAATATTTATAGAGATGTTATTTTAAAAGCAGAGGAACTACCGGTAAAAAATTGTGGTTACACCCCTTGTTTCAGAAGAGAGGCTGGTTCTTATGGAAAAGATGTACGAGGACTAAACCGCCTGCATCAATTTGATAAGGTAGAAATAGTTCAAATAGCACATCCTGAAAAATCATACGATACATTAGAAGAAATGAAAAACTACGTAGGTAGTTTATTGAAGAAATTAGAACTCCCTTACAGAATACTTAAATTATGCGGAGGCGATATGAGCTTTGGATCTGCCCTTACCTATGATTTTGAAACCTACTCTGCTGCACAGCAAAAATGGTTAGAGGTAAGTTCTGTATCTAATTTTGAAACTTTCCAAAGCAATCGTTCAAAAATTCGCTTTAGAGATACTAACGGGAAACCGCAACTAGCGCATACGTTAAATGGAAGCGCACTTGCTTTACCTAGAATCGTAGCTACTATGCTAGAGAACAACCAAACTGAAAAAGGAATCCGCATTCCTAAGGTATTGGTTCCTTATACTGGATTTGAAATCATTAATTAGTTTTTGGCAATTAAGGAAGGTGCATTCCATATACTTTTTTCAAAATCATTCGTTATTTGATACTTATTCGTTTTTTGTACATTCGTCTTGCACATGAAAACAAATAGCATTAATAAAAATTTTGCTGAAGCAACCGATGTGCTTGCAAAATTTGTATCGGATCATAAGAATTTTTCGCAGATAGAAAAAGCCGGAAAAGTATTAGTTGAATCCATAAAAAAAGGAGGTAAAATTATTTCCTGTGGTAATGGCGGCTCTATGTGCGATGCTATGCATTTTGCAGAAGAGCTCTCCGGCCGATTTCGCGAGAACAGAAAAGCGCTTCCTGCTGTTTCTATATCCGATCCTTCGCACCTATCGTGTGTAGCCAATGACTACGGATATGATTTCGTATTCTCCCGTTACCTGGAAGCATTAGGAAATAAAGGCGATGTTTTATTAGCTATAAGCACCAGTGGCAATTCAAAGAATGTAATTGAAGCCATTCATGCTGCTAAAAAGAAAAGGATAAAAGTGATAGGACTTACGGGAAAAGATGGGGGGAAAATGTCCCGACTTTGCGACATAGAAATCAGGGCACCATTTTCTAAATATGCAGACAGAGCACAAGAGATACATATCAAAGTCATTCACTCGCTTATACATTTCATAGAAGAAAATATTTAAAATGAATCCTGAATCCATCTTTGAAGAAGAGTCTCCAAAAATAAAAGTCAATCTTGCTAAAACATATGGCTGTGCTGTACAAGGAATAAAAGCCACTTTAGTCACAGTAGAAACTAACATATCGGCAGGTGTAAATTTGTTTATAGTAGGATTGCCCGATAGTGCTGTTAAAGAAAGTCAGCACCGTATTAATGCGGCCCTTAAATACATTGGGCATAAAATTCCCGGCAAAGGAGTAACCATTAACATGGCTCCGGCTGATATAAAAAAAGAAGGCTCCGCTTATGACCTGACAACTGCCATGGGCATTTTAGCAGCAGATAAAAAAGTTAGTGCAGATAATTTGGGAGATTATATCATCATGGGTGAACTTGCCCTAGATGGCAACCTTCGCCCAATCAAAGGAGTATTGCCAATAGCCATTGAAGCAAAAGAAAAAGGATTTAAAGGGATCATCTTACCAAAACAAAATGCCGACGAAGCCGCATCAGTTGGGACGTTAGAGGTTATTGGCGTAGAAAATATTAAAGAGGTAATCGACTTTTTTAACGGAGAAAAAAATATCAGCCCTACAAAAATTGATATATCGGAAGAATTTTATTCCCGCTTAGGGAAATCGGATTTGGATTTTGCAGATGTAAAAGGACAAGAAAATATAAAACGTGCATTAGAAATTGCAGCAGCAGGAGGTCATAACGTAATCATGATAGGTCCGCCGGGAGCAGGTAAAACTATGATTGCTAAACGCCTCCCTACTATTCTCCCTCCTCTCACACTAGAAGAAGCACTTGAAACTACTAAAATACATTCGGTAGCAGGAAAAATGACAAAAGGCGGCTCACTCGTTACTTCTCGCCCATTTCGCTCCCCACATCATACTATTTCAGATGTTGCATTAGTAGGGGGTGGAAGTTTCCCTCAACCTGGGGAAATTTCTTTGGCTCATCATGGCGTATTGTTCTTAGATGAACTGCCTGAATTCAGTCGCAATGCTTTAGAGGTAATGCGCCAACCACTGGAAGACAGAGTCGTAAATATATCTCGCTCTAAATTTTCAGTGGAATATCCTGCCAGTTTCATGTTAGTATCAGCCATGAACCCTTGTCCCTGCGGATATTATAATCACCCTGAAAAAGAATGTGTATGTGCGCCAGGTATTGTACAGAAATACCTTAACAAAGTATCCGGACCATTACTCGACCGAATAGACATTCATGTAGAGGTAACACCAGTAGCTTTTAGCGAGTTATCCAATGAAAGAAAAGCGGAATCAAGTGAAAATATTCGCGAGAGAGTCATTAATGCCAGAAAAATACAATCGGAACGTTTTAAAGAAAATAAAGGTATGTTCTGTAATGCACAAATGAGTGCGAATGTACTGCGCACCATTTGTAAAATAGATGAAACTGGACAAACCTTACTCAAAAATGCTATGGAGCGATTAGGCCTTTCTGCCAGAGCTTATGATAGAATTCTAAAAGTGGCCAGAACCATTGCCGATCTGGATAGTTCTGATAGTATTAAAAACCATCATTTGGCAGAAGCGATTCAATACCGTTCACTGGATAGAGACGGATGGGGTGGATAATTTAATATCGGAGTATTATTAATAGCCCTATCGTTATTTTTTATACATTCGCAGCCTAAACAAATAAACTATTTTGACTATGAAAAAATTGATTCTTTTCTCATTAATAGCATGCATGGGTGCACTTACTTTTACAGGATGTAAAAAGGGGACGGAAGATCCATTTATAACCATTAAATCAAGAGACGGAAGACTTACTCATAAATGGAAGTTAAAATCTATTACTGGAACGGAAGTAGATGTAACTGTTTTTGGAAGTTCAACCACTACAAAAACTACTACTACTTCATATGACGGTACAACATTAACAGAAAGTACCGTAACTGTTTCAGGCTCTATGTCAAATACTTCTAATTCTACAACAACAGGTACTTTTGAAATAACATTTGACAAAAACGGAAAACAATCTTATACAGTCACTTATACATCCGGAAGTACTACCACTACCAAGACTGCAGAGGGTGAATGGTTTTGGTTAAATACTAATAAGAATAGAGACCACATATCTATTGAGGCGGATGGGACGATTTTAATGAGTGGTGTTTATTACATTGAGCGTTTAGCAGGAAAAGAGATGATATTGCATAATGTAACCAAATCAACCAGCAGCACAGGTTCAAATAGTTCTTCTGATATAAAATATACTTTTGAAAAAGACTAATAAATAAAATTTATAACACTAAAAAAGGTTGCTTTTAATAAGGCAACCTTTTTTATTTGTACTCATCTCTCAAAAAGCAAAATAAATAATTACCTGTCCCTATATACTTATTCTTAGCATCAAAAAAATGAATCAATTTTTTATATAAGGGATTAATAAATTATTTTATATACTAAGTTTTATTTTACCTTCGCCGCACAAAACACGTTCTTTCTGTTGTTCAATCATCTATAATTTCGGTGCTCCGGTTTCAAAACTGCCTATGCAGATAGATCGGAGATAATAGGGAACCGTGTGAGAATCACGGGCTGTCGCGCAACTGTAATCTCGTCCCAATATGCATTGGGGAAAGCTTCTGATAAATTAACCACAAAATGGGTTCTGGAAAAATTCATTGATGGAACTACAGGGACTGAAAACGCTTGTACCAATGCTTGCCCTACGATGGAATTCATGAAAGATGGTTCTGTTACTCAAAGTGGAGTATCATGGGCAGGAGCAAAATGGCAACTATCCAGTGATAAAGAAAAATTAGAAATAGTTGTTACTGTTGGATCTGTAACAACTACCTACTCTACTACCATCTTACGCCTCACCAGCAAAGAGGTTTGGTTTAAAGATGATGATGGTGACCAAACACACTATAAAGCAGAATAATTTACAACATATGACTTAAACCCTCTCCATAAAACGGAGGGGGTTTTTTATTTTACTTTTGTTCATATGAAAATTCTTATCATACGCTTTTCTTCCATTGGAGATATTGTACTTACAACACCGATCATTCGCTGTATTAAAAATCAAATTAATAATGTGCAAGTACACTATCTGACTAAAAAACAATATGCAATTATTCTTGAAAATAATCCTTACATAGATAAGCTATATACTATAGAAAAAAGTAGTTCAGAAATAAGCAGTTCCTTAAAGAAAGAAAACTATGATTTTATTATAGACCTGCATCATAATCTACGCTCGGCAGAGATAAAATTAATGCTGAAAAGTAAAAACCAAACATTCAGTAAGCTTAATATTGAAAAATGGTTAATGGTAAATTTTAAGATAAACAAACTACCCAATAAACATATTGTCGATCGATATTTTGAGGCTGTACAGCCTATAGATGTTATTAATGACGGAAATGGGCTTGATTATTTCATACCTCAAAAAGATAAGATCAACACTTCTGCCCTACCCTCTGCATTTCAAAATGATTATATAGCTTTTATCATGGGTGCTACGTATGCTACCAAACAACTTCCAAAAGAAAAAATACTTTCTATCCTATCCAAACTAAAACATCCGATTATTTTATTAGGAGGAAAAGAAGAAACTGAAAAAGGAGACTGGCTGATAAGTGAAACAGGAAATACTGTTTTTAATGCTTGCGGAAAATACAATCTCAATCAATCTGCATCACTCATTGAACAAGCCAAAAAGGTAATTACACATGATACAGGGCTTATGCATATTGCAGCGGCATTTAAAAAAGAAATAGTATCAGTATGGGGTAATACTATTCCTGAATTTGGAATGTACCCCTATTATGGAAAATCTCAAGTTTTAAATTTCAAAGCTCAGGTTTCCAACCTTTCATGTAGACCTTGTTCTAAACTGGGATATGCTAAATGTCCGAAAGGGCATTTTAAATGCATGTGGAATATTAATGAAGAAGAGATTATTCGTTTTATTTTATAAAAAGCGCTTTTAACTCTGTAGCATCATCCGGCTTCATCTTGCCGGCAAGTATCAGACTTAATTGTCTTCTTCTTAAAGCTCCGTCAAAGCGTTTTTTCTCTTCTTCTGTCTCAGGTACTACTTCCGGAACAGGTAAAGGTGCCCCGTTTTGATCAACGGCTACAAAAGTGTAAATAGCTTCGTTATGTTTCTTCTTTTCTGTAGTTACACGGTCCTCTACCCAAACATCTATAAATACTTCCATAGAAGTATTGAATGAACGAGAAACTTTTGCTTCTAAGGTTACAATGCTTCCTAAACTGATTGCTTCTCTAAAGGAAACATTATTGACTGCAGCTGTAACCACTACTCTTTTACATAAACGATGAGCTGATATAACGGAGACAATATCCATCCAATGAAGTAGTCTTCCTCCTGCTAAATTTCCTAAAGCATTTGTATCATTGGGTAATACAAATTCAGATGTTACTGCGTAAGTTTCTTGTGCCTTTTTAGATTTCATACTTGAAATTTCATCAAAGATAGAAATACTTAACTTTGATTTATGAATTTGTATTTATTGGCACTTCATATTATTTTTGTTGTTACATGGTTTGCCGGGTTGTTTTATATGCCCCGCCTTTTTATCTACCATGTAGAAGCCGATAAAAAGCCGGTACAGGAAAGAACTATTTTACAAAATCAATTTAAAATAATGGAACGGAGGCTTTGGTATGTAATTACGTGGCCAAGTATGATTGGCGTGTATATTTTTGGTTCATGGATGGTATCTCTTAATTTTTGGTACTATTTTTCTTCTGCATGGTTTATTTTAAAGCTAGTTTTTGTTTTCGGGCTTACCCTTTATCATGTTAAATGCCATTCTATATACACTCAACTGCAAAAGGATATTATAAAGTATTCTTCGTTACAGCTTCGTATCTGGAACGAAGTAGCCGCAGTGTTTTTAGTCGCCATTGTATTCATAGTAATCCTAAAAAATCAAATGCAATACTTATGGGGAGTATTAGGCATTTTTTTATTGATAGTTACGCTTTTTCTTGCTATCAAAATCTATAAAGGAAGAAGGGAGAAAAAGAAAGAGGTTTAATTAGTCATCAACCATACATCCTGCTGGGTAGAACGAATCCTATCCATAGCTTCAAGCGCATCTTTACGAGACGGAAAACTTCCATATGAAACCATATGAAGCTTTTTATCGATTATAGATGCATTATAACCTAGTTTTTTAAGCTTTGCCACTAGCTTTTCAGCATTTTCTACCATAGAAAATGCACCGGCAATAACATGGAAAGTGCCTTTAGATTTATTTTTAATTATTTTTTCTACCTGCGTTTTATCCTGTTCCAAACTTACTACGATAGGTATACTTCCATTAATCAGAATATTTAAATACCGGGTAGTGTCCGAGGGTTTATTTGAAAAGGCTAGTAAACTACCTGTACTCTCATTAATCAGCGCAGGTATTGCATCTGATTCGGGTTGATACAGAGCAGATCCCTTAGCAAACGGATTAAGATTAGCAATACTCCTGTTATTCAACATATTATTTTTTATGCTGAATAATAATAAAGAACCACATAATAGTACAGAAGCTGCAATTCCTACATAACGAAGCCCGACTCTTTTACTTTTGTTTTTACCTTCTTGAATAAGGGGCAAGGCAACAACTCTGTCTTTTAAGTGTTTCTCAACTTTTCTTTCTAATGATTCGCGTTTAATAACCGGAGAATAAAAAGTATGAAAACCAAACGATTCAGGAAGGTAATTTACCGACTCGTCCTGATCGAATAAAAGAGTGCTTTCTTCTCCATAATACAACACGCCAATATTTTTAAACTCTATCCGATTATTATGTTCCAACTCATATTGTAACTTCACTACTTCACTTGAAATAATTTTATTGGCCTCTGAATAAGAAATGTTTTCTTTTTGAGAAATTTTATTGGCTAATAAACCATCATTATTTCTTAGATTTTTATTAAAAGATATTTTTTTGAACGGAGCATGAAACTGTGTTTTACCCGAATGAATATAAGCGGGGGAATAGTTACACACAAATCCACCAAAGTCAGGTACAATTACACAATCATGTTCATATAAAAGCTCACTAATATTTTTAGCAATAATCATGTATGAGCGAATGTACTATTTTTTATCAGAAAAAAAATCAATGGCCTGCTTTAAATCTTCGGGCGTATCTATAGAATAGGCCTCCTGATCGGTCAGCTCCATACGTATTTTATATCCATTCTCAATCCAACGTAATTGCTCTAATGACTCAGCAATTTCTAGGGGTGAACGTTTTAGTTTAGTGATATCCGAAAGAATGTTAGTTTGATATCCATAAATACCTACATGTTTATAATAGGTATGAAACTTTAAACGATCCGACCTATCCTTCTTGTTGTAATAGGGAAGAGCTGTTCTACTAAAGTACAGAGCATCCTTATTTTTATCCATTACTACTTTAATTGTATTGACATTATCAAGTTCGTTATCAGTAGTTATTTTTTTAGCTAAACTGGCAATTGTTACATTCTTATCTTTAAAACAACCTATTACTTTTAAGACTTGGTCGGGATGAATAAACGGTTCATCACCCTGAATATTAATTACAACATCATATGCCGCATTACCTATTTTTTTCAATGCTTCATCACAACGATCTGTTCCGCTTTCATGATGGGTAGAGGTCATCACAACATTACCCTTGAATTGTTTTACAACAGTTTCAATGCGAATATCATCCGTCGCTACTACCACCTCTGAAAGTAATGGACATTTTTTAGCCTGTTCATACACCCGTTGAATCATAGGCTTTCCATCCACATCTGCTAAAGGTTTTCCTGGAAAACGAGTAGACCCATATCGTGCTGGAATAATACCGATTACTTTCATATTTATTCTTCGAAAGAACGAAATTACAAATCATTTGTATTACTAAATTCGCGCGATGTTTTTGAAACTACGTTTTATTGGTATTGCGCTTGTGGTTTGTGCTTTGATAATCTCAACGGCTTATACTCCTTCAAATATAAATTGCAAGGAGATACTACAAAATTCTATTGTCGCCATAGATAAGATACAAACATTAAAATTTCATTTGAAATGCAATGAGCGCATAAAAGGAATGCTTGTGGCAACTGAATCTCAAGTTAAAATGAAGACTTCTCCGCGCAGTATTTACATATATCTAAAAGGACCTGAGCTTTTGTGGGTAAATGGCAAAAATAATGGCAATGCATTAATTAACCCTAATGGCTTTCCTTTTATAAACTTAAGTCTTGATCCGACAGGAAGTATTATGCGGGAAAATCAACATCACACCATTAATGAGGTAGGATTTAAATATTTTTCAGGGATTATCAAGACCTATTTGACTACCGCTGGAGAAGAATTTGACAATTTTTTTCATTGTGAGGGTATTATATCTTTCGATAATACTGATTGCTGGTTTATTACAGCAGAATATCCTGATTTTAAATACATAGATTATACCGTACAAGAGGGGGAAACATTAGTAAGTATTGCTGAAAAATTAATGGTTAGTGATTATATGCTTCTTGAAATTAATACTGATAAGGGAAGAAATTATCATGCTATTAAAGCAGGGCAAAAAATAAGAGTTCCTAATATGTATTGTCGTAAACTAATTCTATATATAGATAAAATAACCTTTCTCCCCCGTGTTATAAAAGTATATGACGATAAAGGGCTTTTCGAATCATATGAGTACCGTAATTTGCAAGTAAATCCTAACATTGCTGACGAAGAGTTTACTAAGGAATACAAAGGGTATAAATTTTAATTTTAAAAAATATTCCCCTTTAAGAATATGCTTTTCTAAAAAGGGGAATAAGAACGTAGCTACAATTATATAATTTTATTGTAGAATCACTTTATTAATATTTAAATTATTATCTATATCCAATAACTTCACAAAATATAATCCCTTTGGCTCAGAGGATAAATCTATATTTTGAGGGAGGAAAAAATTGTTATTCTCAAAGACCACTTTCCCTACTATATCTGTCACTATTAATTTGGCAATTTTTTGATTTAATTCCGAGGAACGGCTTAATGAGAAATATCCATTATTTGGATTTGGATATATAATAAAACTATTTTCCAAATGCAAATCAGGATTATTAGTTTCTGTTCGCATAATCATACTATCAGAATTTTCGTTTTTATTTACAAGATTATTGTCTCCAATTTTGTATGG
>CAZCJN010000003.1:27272-39285 GCA_964498865.1 uncultured Bacteroidia bacterium | reverse complement strand
AGTTCTCACCTCAGTTAGGCATGGGCATAGGCTGTTGAGGCTGCATGGTTACGAGGCCTTCGTACTTTTTAAAGCGCTCTTCGTAATTTTTTGCTGCGTCAGTGGCATTAAACCTGTGTGCATCTGAAATTAATTGTTGCATAAGTTCTAAGCGGTCGTCTAAATACGATTGCATAACGCCCGGTTCACTCTTACGTACGGAGACAACGTATTCTACATCGCCTTCGATAATATCAAATAATCGGTTCGATAATTTAACAGCCTCTTCTTTTCCATCGGCCAGGTAAAAAGTTTGAGCCAGATAATAAGAATAATTGAGTGGGCAAGGATCATAGAAAGGGACATTTCTTTCCGGTAAAACCTCCATGCATTTTTTCAGCACTTCCAAAGCTTTGTCTTTTTTTCCTTCCTGAATAAGAGAGGTTGCCAGGGTACGCATTTGCATACGCATGGTAGAGGCCATTCGTAAATTATTTTCATCCATCCATACTTCATTTTTATCCAAGCCTCCCCATTTTGCTTTGTTCATGAGGTTGTCATACATAATATCCGTATCAATTCTTGGCTGATCGCGCATTGGTGCATAAGGCACCAGGCGGTAGGTGAGGCCTTCTATTTGAAAATAGCGTTCAAGACCAATGAATGCTTCCGGACCTACAGTTACTGCAAAATAGATGGGGCGGGTCCAGTTAGAAGATGCAATAATATCGAGTATCAGCAGGTCGCTTTTCATGATGTATCCTTTTTTTCCAAGATCCCATTCTATATACGGAAGTATTTTAGGTTTTCTTTTTTCGCTAAGCAGATTGGTATCTTTAATAGCGCTTATCACAGGGGGCACGTCAGGGATGCTCTGAACATAATTGGCAGAATCAACCATCACCTTTAATTTGGTAGTAGGCAGGTAGTTAATGGAAGAAGATCCCCAGGAAATTTTTGCACGTGCATCTTCCGATCCTATAAAGTTGATCATCTCTTTTATATCGGCAAAAGAATTTTTCAACTCTTCTCTGGGTCGAATAGGCACAAAATCTCTGTTCCCCATAGAGTATTTACTTTGATCAAGTGTGAGAGGAATAGGAGCCGATTCGTATTGTTGTCTCCTTAACTGATCGATGTACCAATCGGTATTGGCAAGGGAAAGATTAATAACACGCACATCCGTTCTTATGCCTTCTACTTCCTGAGCATACCATAAAGGGAATGTATCGTTGTCGCCATTGGTAAATAAAATAGAGTTAGGTGCGCAGGAGTTTAAATAGTCTGAAGCAAAATCACGACAGGTATATCTTCTCGCTCTGTTGTGGTCATTCCAGCCTTGTGCACCCATGAGAGTGGGGACAGCAAGGAAACAAAGCAGAGTTGTAACAACAGCATTCACTTTTTCATTTTTTAATTTCTTGCTTAAGAATTCCCAAATGGAAGCAACCCCCAAACCGATCCACATGGCAAAGGCATAGGTAGAACCTGCATAGGCATAATCCCGTTCACGCGGTTGATAAGGGTATTGGTTAAGGTAAATGACAATGGCAAGCCCCGTAAGTAAAAAGGTCAGCATGACAACCCACCAGTTCTGCTGATTGTTTTTGTATTGGTAAAACATTCCCAATAAACCTAATATAAGAGGCAGGCAATAGAACGTATTATTGGCCTTGCTGTTTCTAACGCTTTCCGGTAATTTATCCTGGGCACCTAAACGCATTTCATCTAAGAAAGGAATGCCGCTTATCCAGTTACCTTCTATTCGGCTGGCCGATTCTATTCCATGTCCCTGAATATCGTTTTGTCTGCCCGCGAAATTCCACATGAAGTAACGCAGGTACATGTGTACTACCTGATGTTTAAAAAAGTAAGCAAGGTTTTCCCCGAAGGTAGGCTTCATTAAAGTTTCGTATTCTCCGGTACTTGGATTTCTGTATTTGACAGGTGTACCTTTTATATCCGCCCAAGCCTGGTAAGCCCTTACGTGGCTGGCCTGCTGGCTCCACATGCGCGGAAAGAAAGTGCAGAATCTTTTGTCGTAGTTAGGAAAAGCATCTCTGCGGTCATCGGCAATGATGTATTTACCTGCTTTTTCATCACGAATATAGATCGGATCACCATCGGTATAATGAGGGGTTTCATCATTGGCATCTACACTTTTCAGCGGTTCTGCTTCCGGATCAAAATCTTTTCCGTAGTAAAGAGGAGCATTATAATATTGTCCGTATAGAATAGGCCAGTCACCGTATTGTTCCCGTTTTAAATAAGAAAGAAGAGAGATGGCATTCTCCGGATTGTTTTCATCAATAGGCGGGTTGGATTGTGAACGGATGATAAGTACAAAAAAGGAAGCATAGCCGAGCAGCAGGGCGGTAAAGCAAAGTATGGCAGTATTCCATAATACTTTCTTTTTCTTTGTTGTATAATTCAATGCCCAAACGATAACCCCTATCAATAAAAGAAAATAGATCAGGGTCCCCGAATTGAACGGCAATCCAATAGAGTTCACAAAGAATAATTCAAAACTAGCGGATAGAGAAACGATTCCGGGAATAATCACACTTTGAACAATTCCTAAAAGTGCAACGGAAACGATACCCGTAATGATAAATCCGTTGCGGGTTGCTTTGTGTTTTTTAAAGTAATAGACATAGCCCAATACCGGAATGACAAGAATTCCTAATAAGTGAACGCCGATGGCTAAGCCCAGTAAAAAGAAAATAAGAATGATCCATCGGTCTGCATGCGGTTCATCCGCCACTTCTTCCCATTTAAGTACTGCCCAGAATATAACCGAAGTAAAGAAAGCCGACATTGCATATACCTCGCCCTCTACGGCAGAGAACCAGAACGATTCAGAAAAGGCATAAGCCATAGCGCCTACCAGTCCGCTGCCCAGTATGGCAATTATGTTTCCGTCTGTAAATTCGGTTTTACCGCGTAATACAATTTTTCTGGTGAAATGAGTAATGGACCAGAATAAAAACAAGATGGTACCGGCACTGCAAAGGCCTGATAATCCGTTCACCATCATGGCTACTTTACTCGTATCACCAAAAGCGAGCAGAGAAGCGATGCGGCCCAGTAAAATAAAGAAAGGCGCTCCCGGGGGGTGACCTACTTCTAATTTATAAGAACAGGCAATGTACTCGCCGCAATCCCAAAAGCTGGCCGTTGGCTCAATATTCATGAGATAAACAATGGCTGCTGATAGAAATACAAACCATCCTATGATATTATTCAGCTTCTGATATTTTTGTTCCACAGTATATAGGGTTTAAGATGAGAACTGATACCTTATTATAGAGAAATCAGCTCTTAATATAATTTTCGACGAATGTATAAAATATTTTACCCTATAATTTGTATTAAGAATCTTTAACATTGAGTAATATTTTTATTTTTGCGTCCCATTGGCCCATGGTGTAACTGGCAACACGTCTGATTTTGGTTCAGAAGAGTTCAGGTTCGACCCCTGATGGGCCAACGATTTATCCTCGTAGTTATCACATTTGAAAACTACGGGGATTTTTTTTGTGGTTAGATTATTTCCTTTTTCGTTTCTTCGCTTCTTTCAGCATTTTCTTTTCATCGCCTTCTAATTTACGCTTCACTTTACCAACATCTTCTGCTGGTGGTAAAGTTTCAGGTTTAACTCCGCGTTCCAGGAGCATTTTTCGTACGGCAATGTTGTTATCAATATGTTCTTTTGAAATAGACTTTTGTCCTTTAAGGTCTTTTTCGGTTACGTTATGGCTGGTGAGTTCAGTAGCAAAATCTTTTGCTTTAATGGTGAGCGTAGGGAGAAAGTCGGCAAGCGGGCGTGTGGTGGAAACCTGCAATTTATGTTTCATATCCTGTGTGGTGAACCCTCCAAATAATGCTTTATCCCCCTGAGAACGGATGATGGCAAATCCTTTTTCATCTACACCGCGTTCATAAATAATGCCCGATAATTTTTTTTCACTTTTAGAGAGTTTTTCGCGGGCTGTTAAGCGTGCTACATCAAGCAGGCGCTGTTCAATTATCTCCTGTCTGCGTGTTTGCACTGCAAAATAGGTTTGTGCAAAAGCTACTTCACTTTTCGCTGAGTCCCCATTCTGTGCAATCAGATAACAGGCATAACGGGTAAGAGCAATGTCATTAATTTCGCGCTGGGCTCCGCTACCTACATCAACCATTTTGTTGACATCAACGAAATGGTCAGCAATTTCTTCTTCACTGTTCTTACAAGCCTCTTTTGCTTTGTCGACCACTTTTAAAAAGTTGCGCCAGTCGGAATAGTTGAAAATCTCCTGTAAATCTCTCGCGCTCCAGCACTCCAGCTCATTAAATAAATAGCAGGCACGTTCAAATTTTTCAAAAAGATCCTTAATTAACTCTTTTTTCATGCGATGAATTTTATCTTTTTACTAAGATAGATCAAAAGAGGAAGTTATCAGGGACTGTTGGAAAGTTTCGGATGCCTGTGCAGGTAAGCTTGAAAGTTGGCAACACGTCTGATTTTGGTTCAGAAGAGTTCAGGTTCGACCCCTGATGGGCCAACGATTTATCCTCGTAGTTATCACATTTGAAAACTACGGGGATTTTTTTTGTGGTTAGATTATTTCCTTTTTCGTTTCTTCGCTTCTTTCAGCATTTTCTTTTCATCGCCTTCTGATTTACGCTTCACTTTACCCATTGGGGTCTATTGCCTGCGTCAACCATTTTAAAGATGAAAATTCGTACTTTAACCGACCCCAATTTATATTGAATTGAGTGATGGTAAATCAAAATCCGGAGCAAATAGCCAGAGATAACATTGACTCCGCACTTGTGCGGAGCGGTTGGATTATTCAGAGTATTAAACAAGTAAATCTGAATGCCGGAATGGGTGTTGCCGTTAAAGAATATTTGACGGATGTGGGCCCTGCCGACTATGTATTATTTGCAGAAGGAAAACCTTGCGGAGTCATTGAAGCAAAGCGTGAAGAAGAGGGGCATAGAATGAATGTTCACGAAGCACAAGGCGAAGAATATGCCAACGCTAAACTCAAACATCTCAAAAACGAACCCTTGCCTTTTGTATATATCAGCACAGGAGAAGTAACACGCTTTACCGATTTTACCGACCCCAAACCAAGAGCAAGAGAAGTTTTTAGTTTTCACCGACCAGAGACATTAAGAGATTGGGTGAAGCGTGACAAATCGCTGCGTAGAAGATTATTGGATTTGCCGGCCTTACAAACCGAAGGTTTGCGTGAGTGCCAGATAAACGCCATTACGAAACTTGAAACTTCTTTTAAAGAAAACCGGCCAAGAGCCTTGATACAAATGGCAACCGGTTCGGGAAAAACATTTACTGCCATCACCGCCATTTATCGTTTGCTGAAATATGCAAAAGCAAAACGGGTTTTGTTTTTGGTTGATACCAAAAATTTAGGCGAGCAAGCTGAGCAGGAATTTATGTCGTTTGTGCCGAATGACGACAACAGAAAATTCACTGAACTATACAGCGTTCAACGACTCAAATCAAGCTACATAGCTACCGACAGTCAGGTTTGCATCAGCACCATTCAGCGTTTGTATTCTATTTTAAAAGGAACAGAACTGGAAGAAAGTGCCGAAGAAGAAAACCCGAACGAGAAAAAATATCAGCCCAAAGAAATTCCACCGATTGAATACGATGGCAAAATGCCCATTGAGTTTTTTGATTTTATTGTCATTGACGAATGCCACCGAAGCATTTACAACCTTTGGAAACAAGTGCTGGAATATTACGATGCGTTTGAAGTAGGCTTAACAGCCACCCCCGACAAAAGAACAATCGGTTATTTCGACCAGAATCTGGTGAGTGAATATTCTCACGAAATGGCAGTTGCCGATGGAGTGAATGTGGGCTATGAAGTATTTATTATTGATACCAAAGTTACCCAACAAGGCGCAACGATATGGAAGGGCGAATATGTAGAACACCGTGAACGCCTGAGCAGAAAAAAACGAATGGAATTGCAGGATGAAGATGAAAATTATTCTAAACAGCAATTGGATAAGGAGGTTGTAAATCCGAATCAGATAAGAACCATCATACGCGCATTTAAAGAACATTTGCCAAGTATTTTTAAAGAACGTTACGACAAAAACGGAAATTTTGAAGTTCCCAAAACGTTGATATTTGCTAAAACAGACAGCCATGCCAATGATATTATTGACATTGTAAGAGAAGAGTTTGCAGAAGAAAACAAGTTCTGTAAAAAAATTACGTATAACAGCGAAGACCCCAGAAGCACCTTGGCTCAATTCCGTAACGACTATCATCCGCGCATTGCCGTAACGGTGGATATGATTGCTACAGGCACCGATGTAAAGCCTTTGGAATGTTTGCTTTTTATGAGAGATGTAAAAAGCAAAAACTACTTTGAGCAGATGAAAGGCAGGGGCACCCGCACCATTGATTTAGATAGTTTGAAAAAAGTTACGCCCACGGCAAAGTTTACCAAAGACCATTTTGTAATTGTAGATGCCATTGGCGTAACCAAAAGTTTAAAGACCGAGAGCAGGCCATTGGAGAAAAAGCCGGGCATTCCGCTGAAAGAATTGCTGCAAGCCATTGCCGTTGGTGCCAGAGAAGAAGAATTATTTACTTCATTAGCCAACCGATTGACCCGATTAGACAAACAAATTACCGATAAAGAGAAAAAACAATTTGCCGAAAAAGCCAATGGTAAAAGCGTTTCGCAGGTGGTGAAAGAATTATTGAATGCATTTAATCCCGATGTGCTGGAAGAAATTGAAAGCAAGGTAAGAACCGAAAAGGCAGGGGCAGCACCCATAGACATTGAAGCAGCCATAAAAACTCAAACTGAAAAACTACAGAACGAAGCAGCCAGGGTATTTACAGGAGAGTTGAACGAGTACATTGAAAATGTTCGCAAGGCTTACGTACAAAAAATAGATTTGGCTAATCCCGATGAAGTGATTCATGCAGGTTGGGGCAAAGACAATACCCACAAAGCGAATGAACTCATTGCCAATTTTTCTGCATGGATGCAGGAGCATAAAGATGAATTGATGGCTTTGCAGATTTTTTATAATCAACCTTACCGCAGAAGGGAGCTCACTTACTCCATGATAAAAGAAGTATTGGAAAAACTGCAAAGCGAAAAACCCGGGTTAGCGCCCATGAATGTTTGGAGGGCTTATGAAGCCCTGGAGCAATGCAACGGCTCCCCACGAAATGAACTTACTGCCATTGTTTCACTTATCCGTAAAGTAAGCGGATTAGATACCACCTTAACGAGCTACGATAAAATAGTGGACAAAAATTTTCAGGATTGGGTTTTTAAGAAACAAGCCGGGGTAACCAAGTTTAACGAAGAGCAAATGCAATGGCTGAGAATGATAAAAGAGTATGTAGTGAATAGTTTTCACATTGATAAAGACGATTTTGATTTAAACCCTTTTAATGCACAGGGCGGGTTAGGCAAAATGTGGCAATTGTTTGGCGAACAAACCGAAGAAATTATTAATGAATTAAATGAAGCGTTAGCTGCATAATGAGTGAGATAAAAGATATACCAAAGCATTGGCAAGTAAAAAAACTTGGGGAAGTTTGTCATACAACAAGTGGCGGAACACCGAGTAGACAAAAATCAAGTTACTACAATGGAAACATTCCTTGGGTTAAGTCAGGGGAACTAGCTAGAGGTTTAATTCTTGACACAGAAGAAAAGATTTCAGAGGAAGCAATTAAAAATTCAAGTGCAAAAGTATTTCCTAAAGGAACTTTGCTAATTGCTCTCTATGGGGCTACAATCGGCAAACTTGCTTTCTTGGGTGTTGATGCTGCTACCAATCAAGCTATATGCGGAATTTTCAAAAATGATACCATAGATTCCAATTACCTATATCACTTTTTATTCTATAAAAAACCAAATTTAGTAAAACAAGGTATTGGAGGAGCACAGCCAAACATTAGTCAAGGAATTTTAAAAAACCTAGACTTGCCAATTCCGCCCCTCCCCGAACAACAAGCCATAGTAGCCAAAATAGAAGAACTCTTAAGCGAATTAGAAAACGGCAAACAACAACTGCTCAGCGCTCAACAGCAATTAAAAGTGTACCGGCAAAGTTTACTCAAATGGGCGTTTGAAGGGAAACTCACCAACAAAAATGTAAAAGAGGGCGAATTGCCGAAGGGGTGGAGGAAAGTTCAAATAAAGGACCTGACCACTATGAATCCTAAAATACCTGATAGGGAAAATATTTCAAAAAATATGGAAGTACAATTTCTTCCAATGAAGTTGGTTGAAGAAACGATAAATAAAATTCACTTAACTGAAATTAGAAAATACGAAGACGTATTAAAAGGAAGCTATACTCCATTTATGAATGGAGATGTGATTTTTGCTAAAGTTACTCCTTGTATGGAAAATGGAAAAATTGCAATAGTAAATAATTTGAAAAATGGAATTGGTTTTGGTTCCTCCGAATTTCACGTTATAAGATGTAGTGAAAAAGTCAATAATAAGTTTATCTTTTACTATTTAGTTCAGGATAGATTTAGGCAAGAAGCTGCAAGTGAAATGACTGGTGCCGTTGGTTTAAGACGAGTTCCAAAACAGTTTCTTGAAAATTCTTTAATTCCCTTTCCATCGCTTGAAGAACAACAACACATCGTCTCCGAATTAGAAAGCAAACTCACCGTTTGCGATAAAATAGAAGAAACCATTACCCAAAGTTTGCAACAAGCAGAAACCCTAAGGCAGAGTATTTTAAAGAAAGCCTTTGAAGGTAAGCTGGTGCGTCATACACTAACGACGGGTGCAGCCCATCGTGAAGAGAACACGAAGTCAAAACCAGCCCCGAAGGGGCGTAAGAAGCTAACGACGGGCATAGCCCATCGTGAATAGTAAAAGCAAAAAGTATGGCAAAAAATATAACCACCGATAATCAATCGGAATTTGTCATCTTCAAAACCGAAGATGAGCAAGTTTCCGTTGATGTGCGTTTTCAAGACGAATCTGTTTGGCTTACGCAAGAGCAAATGAGTTTGCTGTTTGATAAAGCCAAATCAACCATAAGCGAACACATCAAACACCTTTTTGAAGAAGGCGAATTAGACGAAAAAGTGGTTGTTCGGAATTTCCGAATTACCACTCAACACGGTGCTATTTCAGGGAAAACACAACAACGCACACTGAAATTATACAATCTCGACGTAATTATTTCTGTAGGCTATCGTGTAAAATCATTGCGGGGCACACAGTTTCGCCAGTGGGCAACTAAACGTCTGAATGAATACATACGCAAAGGTTTTACAATGGACGATGAACGCCTTAAAAATTTAGGCGGGGGTGGTTATTGGAAAGAACTGTTGCAACGCATCAGGGACATTCGCTCTTCCGAAAAAGTGTTTTACCGCCAAGTGCTAGACATTTATGCCACCAGTATTGATTACGACCCAAAAGCCGATGTGTCTGTTGAGTTTTTTAAAAAAGTGCAAAACAAAATCCATTTCGCAGTTCATGGACAAACGGCAGCCGAAGTAATTTTTAACCGTGCCGATGCCGAAAAAGAGTTTATGGGGTTGATGACGTTCACGGGCAATCGCCCGCACTTGAAAGATGCGGTTGTTGCAAAGAATTATTTAGATGAAAAGGAATTGCGAGCCTTAGGACAAATTGTTTCGGGGTACTTGGATTTTGCCGAACGACAAGCCGAACGAGAACAAGCAATGACAATGAAAGATTGGGCTTCGCATTTAGACCGCATTCTCACAATGAGCGGAGAAAAGTTATTGCAGGGAGCGGGCGCCATCAGCCATGATAAAGCCATAGAAAAAGCAACAAATGAATACAAAAAGTATCAAGCCAAAACATTGAGCGAAGCAGAAAAAAACTATTTGGAAAGCTTGAAAATAATAGAACAAAAAACAAAGAAGAAAAAATGAGCAACAAAAGTTAATTAAAGAATTAAGAAATGACAGAAAATGTAATTGTCACAAAAACATATTCGTTCTCAGTAAGGGTAGTGAAATTTTGTTTTGAAATGCAAGACAAAAAAAGAGAGTATGTTATTTCCCGTCAGCTTTTAAAAAGTGGTACAAGTATTGGCGCCAATATTGAAGAAGCACAAGGAGCGATCTCAAAAGCAGAATTTATTGCCAAAACTCAAATATCATTAAAAGAAGCCAAAGAAGCCAAGTATGGCTGCGTCTTATTCAAGATGCAGATGTCTATCAAAATGAATTATCAGAGCCACTTTTGAAGGATTGCATTGAAATCATCATCTAACATCAATTTTAAAATCATCTAAAGAAAACAGCAAAAAATGACACAACAAATTATTTCATTCATTCATGCACCCTTTCATTATTTCACTCTTTCATTATTTCATTCATTCATTCCTACATTATCATGAACACATCAAGTATCGTAAGCAAAGTATGGAGTTTCTGTAATCCCCTGCGTGATGTAGGTGTAGGATATGGAGATTATTTAGAGCAGCTCACCTATTTGCTGTTTTTAAAAATGGCAGATGAATACAGCAAACCCCCACACAACAGGAAATTAAATATTCCGAAAGCCTACAACTGGGAAAGCCTAACCACTATAAAAGGGGCAGAACTGGAATTGCATTATGCCACCTTGCTGCGTGAGTTGAGTACCGCTAAAGGAATTTTAGGACAAATATTTACCAAGAGCCAAAATAAAATTCAAGACCCTGCCATGCTTGCCAAAATCATAGATATGATTAACAGCGAACAATGGCTTGTGCTGGGTGCCGATGTGAAAGGCGATATATATGAAGGGTTGCTGGCAAAGAATGCAGAAGATGTAAAAAGCGGTGCAGGGCAATACTTTACCCCACGCCCTTTGATTCGCGCCATGGTAGAATGTGTACAACCCAAACCCATGCACACCATTGCAGACCCCAGTTGTGGAACCGGCGGTTTCTTTTTAGCTGCTTATGATTATTTGGTTAAACACAATAAGCTGGATAAAAATGAAAACAAGTTTTTAAAAAATCATACTTTTTTCGGAAACGAAATTGTTGCAAGCACCAGACGTTTGGCGTTGATGAATTTGTTTTTGCATAACATTGGCGATATTGATGGCGATAATTTTATTTCACCTGCCGATGCGTTAATTGCTGCTTCTCCTGCCACTTACGATTATGTGTTGGCCAACCCGCCCTTCGGGAAAAAGAGTTCGCAAACTTTTACCAATGATGAAGGGGAACAAGAAAAAGATGATTTAACGTACAACCGTCAGGATTTTTGGGCTACAACAAGTAACAAGCAGTTGAACTTTGTTCAGCACATTCGTTCTATGCTTAAAACCACAGGAATGGCAGCCGTTGTATTACCGGACAATGTTTTGTTTGAAGGAGGCGCCGGTGAAACCGTTCGTAAAAAACTTTTGGAAACCACCGACCTGCATACCATTCTGCGTTTACCGACAGGAATATTTTATGCGCAGGGAGTAAAAGCAAATGTTATTTTCTTCGACAATAAACCGGCTGCTAAAAAACCATGGACAAAAGAAGTTTGGGTGTATGATTACCGTACAAACATTCATCACACGTTAAAGAAAAATCCTTTGAACTTTGAAGTGTTGGAAGATTTCATAGTCTGTTACAAACCCGACAACAGAAGCAAACGAAAAGAAACATACAAAGCAGACACTAACCCCGAAGGTCGTTGGCGTAAGTTTAGCTATGAAGAAATCATGGCAAGAGACAAAACAAGCCTTGACATTTCCTGGATCAAAGACAAATCATTGGCCGATCTTGATAACCTTCCCGACCCCGATGTATTGGCGGAGGATATTATTGAAAACTTAGAAGCAGGCTTAGCAAGTTTCAGAGAAATTAGGTTGGCGTTAAACGCTAAATAATCCTCTAACATCTTTACGAAACTTCACTTCATAACAGAGCATCCGGTAAAAAACAAAACCCCTCCGATACAATCGGAGAGGTTTGTGGTTATAACCCCTGCCTCAGGCAGCAGGTTTCTGAGGCTTATCAGGGTTTTCTTCTTCGTGTCTTA
>CAZCJN010000003.1:3040-27172 GCA_964498865.1 uncultured Bacteroidia bacterium | reverse complement strand
ACAAAAGAATCACGCCCCTTTTTTAGATCGCTCCTGCTGAAGTCTACTTTTTCTTTTAAGGTAAAATCATCTTTGTCATCTGCATAGGCGAAAACAGCATGCGCCATCTCCAGCGCTTTGCTTACCATCGCTTCCTGCAGGGCTTCTTTGTTCACCGTAACACCCTTGATCTTTGTTTCCTGCACTTCCAGTGCTCCTTCGATCTTCCCGATGTTCGTCATGTAATCGCCAAACGCTGTGACGAAAGCGGGAAGTCCGTTCCATACTCCGTTATTAGCGGAGCAAACTTTCTGTACTGCATAGTACATAGAAAGTTTGTTTTCTTGTTTTCCGTTCATGGTACTTCCCAGATTTATTTTGTTATGTTTTCCTCCTCTATTCTAAAGCCTGCTCGTCGCAGGCAGAGGGCCGGAGGTTTATCCCTTTCCTTCCTTTCTAGAAGAGGAATTAAACTGTTAACGGTTGGCAGCTTTCTATATTATTTTATAAGTGTGTTAAAATCTGTTAAAAGAAAAATTACTAATTGTATTTAGTAAATGGCAGGGAGTAATGGGTAAATGGAAGTAGGGTAGTGAAAACATCAGGTACTAAGTATCAGGAAGCAGGTAGTATGTATCAAGTAATAAGTATAAAACTTCAAATTTTGATTTTTTGTATTCTTATACGATACGTGATACATAATATCTGATACTTGTATCCTAAAACAGACCGCCGGCATCAGGAAATAAACTGCCGGCATTGAGAAACGGGCAGGCAGCATTAAAACACACAGCGTCGGCATCGCAAAATGAATTGGTATTTGAAATAAACATACCGGCACTATTGATAAACGAACCGCCTGTAGGGGAAAATAAAGCATCAGCATCGACAAACAGAACGCCGGAGCCTGGAAATAGACTGACACTCTTGAAAAATGGATCGGCACTCTCAATATACAAGCCGCCACTGTCGAAATATTTTTTTTCAGAGCCTTTTTATGGCGCCTGTTGCTGAAAAATACTGCCTTTACTGTGAACAACTGCCGGGGTCTATGAACATTGATTCCCGAATAAATTATTTAAGTTTGGCAAAACGCACCCTTCCATGAAAAAAATATTGCTTTCCCTTTTATTTATTGCCTGTTATTCTTTTTCAGCCCTGTCTCAGACGGTTATTAATTATTGGGATAAGGAAGAAACAAAGAAAAAATCGGAGGAGAACTTTAAAGCCGGCATGCAGCATGGCAAATTTACCCAATGGCATAAAAACGGAAAAAAGGCTAAGGAAGGCCTATACGATATGGGTCTGGAAGAAGGTATTTGGAAAGCATGGCATGAAAACGGACAGGTACAAAGCGAAGAAGTGTACGTGCACGGAAAAAAAGAAGGGAAGGTTTCTTACTGGCATGAAAACGGACAGATGGCACAAACGGGTTATTATAAAAGTAATCTCCCCGATAGTAGCTGGAAAGGCTGGTACGATAACGGTACTGTAAAGAGCATTGAGAATTTTAAAGTAATGGAGTCTAAGAATAATTGGCTGGGGATCAAGCAAGGAGTGTTTCAATATTACTTTCCTAACGGCAATAAGCATACAGAAGGATTTTTTCAAAACGATAAGCTGGAAAAGAACTTTATACAGTATTATGAAAACGGCAAAAAGATGTTCGAAGGCGAGTATAAGAACGGAAGTCGCACCGGAAGCTGGAAGTATTATTATAAAGATGGAAAGAGTAAAGAAGAAAGAACCTATCTGTCAGACAATGATTTTTTAATTATGAACTACTGGTCTGCCGATGGAAAACAATCGGTGAAGGAGGGGGATGGCTTTTATACTTTTTATGATGTGGAAAATATAAAACTGCGCGAAGGAAATTTAAAACAAGGTAGAGAAACGGGTGAGTGGATAGAATGGAACAGGGCAGGATGGAAAGAACATTCCATTACCTATCTGAATGGCAAAAAAGAAGGTGCTTGTATTAATTATTACCAGAACAGTAAGAAAAAGAGCGAAGGATTTTTTTCTAACGATAAAAAAAGCGGTCATTGGAAATTTTACCGAGAGAATGGCACTACCGAAATGGAAGGCGATTTTACGGCAGACATGCAGAATGGCAAATGGACGTACTATCATGAGAACGGAAATAAAGAAGCAGAAGGTTTCTATAAAGACGATAAACAGGATAACCTCTGGCAATACTGGTACGAGAAGGGGGCTCTTTGGAAAAAGGGATGGTACAGCAACGGTATGAAAAACGGCTGGTGGGAAGTATATTATCCTTCCGGAAGAAAAACAGAAGCCGGAAAGTTTTTTAATGATAAGCAGGATAGCACTTGGACATCGTGGCATGAAAATGGAAAAATGCGGGATGAAGGGGGTTTTATAAAAGGGACCATGACCGGCAAATGGAACGGCTGGCATGAAAATGGAAATAAAAAATACGAAGGAGAATATATAGACAGTGTTAAAACCGGAGTATGGACCAACTGGTTTGAAAACGGTAAAATTTATCAGCAAGGTAAATATGTAAAAGGAAAAAAAGAAGGTGCCTGGAAATTTTATTACACTACAGGCATCCTTGAAAGGGAAGGCAGTTTTTTAAATGGAGAAAAAGACGGTTTGTGGATCTACTATTATGAAACGGGAGCCAAATACATGGAAGAAAGTCATAAGTATGGAAAAATTTCCGGTGCCATTAAATCCTATGCGATGGATGGTAAGCTTATCAGTGTAGGGCATTATGCGCTTTCACGTCCGAGTGACAAATCGGAGTGGATAAGTTTAAAACACGGCGATTGGATTTTTTATGATGATAAGGGTAACGTAATTCGTAAGGAGACGTACAAGAGCGGAGTAAAACAATAATAATAGTAAGAAGTCATAAGTGAGAAGTCAAAAGTCAAACAATCTCAAATCCAAAATCTCTAACATCTACTATTTTCTTTGATCTACCTCGACTATAACGCCACCACGCCTGTTGACCAGCGTGTATTGGATACCATGCTACCTTATTTCAAAGAAAAATTTGGTAATGCAGCCAGCAAGACGCATTCACTGGGATGGATAGCAGAAGCAGCTGTTACGAAAGCACGGGAACAAGTAGCAAAAGTGATTGGTGCAACTCAACATGAAATAGTTTTTACTTCCGGTGCTACAGAGGCCATTAATACCGCTATTAAAGGAGTATGGGAAACCTACCATGACGAACAAAAGAATCATATCATTACTGCTGCCACTGAGCATAAAGCCGTTTTAGATACCTGTAAATATTTAGAGACAAAGGGAGCAAGAGTTACTTATTTGCCTGTTAAGCCCACCGGATTGATCGATCTGGAGGAACTTAAACAAGCCCTAACGCCTGCTACAATACTTGTTTCCATTATGTATGTAAATAATGAAACAGGAGTTATTCAGCCTATCCGTGAGATTGCAAAAATGGTAAGGGACTTAAACAGGAACGACTGTTTTTTTATGAGCGATGCTACCCAGGCAGTAGGAAAAATAAAAATAGATGTGGAGAATGATCATATCGATCTGCTCTGCATGAGCGGACATAAATTTTACGCCCCTAAAGGAGTTGGCGCATTGTATGTTCGTAGAAAAAACCCGCGTGTAAATTTAACAGCACTGATACACGGAGGCGGCCATGAACGGGGTTTGCGTAGCGGTACTTTAAATGTGCCCTGTATTGTTGCGTTAGGCAAAGCCTGCGAGATTGCTGAAACGGAAATGAAAGAGGATGCTGATAGAATTATCCTGTTACGCGACAGGCTTGAAAATGAAATTATCAGTTCTTTTAATGCCGGCGAAGTGATCATTAACGGAAGCCCAACCAACCGTTTGTATAATGTTTCTAACCTTTCTTTTAAAACGATAAAAGGCGATTCATTAATTTCCAAGTTGCCTGATATAGCGGTTTCTGCCGGCTCTGCCTGTACCTCTGATATGCCTGAATCCTCTCATGTGTTAAATGCCATGGGCATATCCGGTGAAATTGCATTTTCTTCTGTGCGATTTTCATTAGGTAAGTACACCACTAAAAAAGATATAGACACAACCATTGCCCAAGTAAGAGAGAAGGTCAGATGAATAAAATAGTATTCATAAAAAAAGCGTAGCAGACAGGCTACGCTTTTTTATTTAAAATCTAATTTTTTCTTAGCGGGCAATATTTAATTTACCGGCGCGCAATGCATTTCCATCCTTGTCGGTTATGGTATAAGAATATAATCCGTTACTTAGGTTGGCAGTAGAAATGGTAGCTGCCTTTTTATTAAACCCGTTTTGCGATTCCTGCATAGCCAATGATCTTACTTGTTTTCCTGTTATGTCATATACATTCACGGCATAGGCATCCTCTGTATCTACAGAAATATAGGTGTAATCAACGGCAGGGTTAGGGTATAAAATAACACCTTGATTAGAAATGTTTTTATCGTTGATGCCGCTAGGTATATTTAAAACAACATCATCTACCCATAAAGTACTTCCGGCCTTTCCGCAGTTAGTGCAGAAGGTCGTATCGTTATTAAATAGTCTAGTAGAGGAAAATACGATAGCCATTGAATCTGGAGTTACGCCTGACATGGCAGGGTTATATATAATAGGAAGGTTGTGTGTAGTATAAGTAACAGTGTTGGTAGTACTTGTTTTCCATAGTCCTGCTCCAATGGTATCCTTTGAAATTCCGTTCCATAAATAAACGAAACAAGCTGCAGTATCACCGCCTGCTACAGGAGAATATTTATATGAAAAGTCCATGCTACTCGGACGGGCTGAATAGGGGAACCCGATTTTTAATTGCGTATTATTTTTAATGCTCCCTGTTGCTGCTAAACCTATAGGATTAGGAATAGGTGCTCCTAATGTTGTGGGAACTGTTACTGATACAATCTTCATGGCATATTTGCCTTCCGGCACAGCAGAACTATCTTTATAAACTGATTGAGGATTTCCTTGTATGGCAGTTAAAGCGTTTGCAGAAACCCATCCATCTGGCTCCATGGCACTTCCACTATTGGGATTCCATACTTCAAAATTCTTTGTAGGTTGTGCAAAGCTTAGCAACGATGCTCCGCAGAAAAGAGCCGAGAGTAATAGTTTTTTCATTGTAGATAGAATTAAAAGGTATTGTATGACGTATTCATATTATAAATAGTTACAATATCAAAGGTAGAAATATATGCATGTTTTGCAAAAGCAGTACTTAGCGAATATCTATTCTACAATAGTGATAAGCAGGCAAATACTTCTATTTCAACAACGTCCGTTCTCCTAGGAATGGAGTGAGCAAAATAATTAAGCAGCTGGCTCGTTTTGGTTAGCGAGTAAAAATTTCTTTTAAAATTCAGAACACATTAGATCAATAATAGTATCATGAAAATTGTTTACATATTAATTGTTATAACTTGTGTTTGGCATACTAACTCTTTCTCGCAAACCGATTTTCTTAAACCAGGGGAAGTGCAGTGGGCAGATACTACTAAGATGAGAATAGAAAAAGAAAAACAAAAATGGAAAGCAAAAAATACAGTTTTTGTAGAACTATTTGGACCTGTCGGCGAAGAAGGGTTTATTACTTGTAATTATGATAGATTGCTAACTCAGTCTAAAGGATTAAGAACAAGTCTACGAATAGGGGGGAATATTCCTAGAAAAAAATCAGCATATTTTAATGCCTTTCCAATTATGTTTAATTTTTATATAGGAAAAGAACCATTTGTTGAGTTAGGAATTGGCGGGGTTGCCATCTATGAAAATTTAGATTATAAAGTATGTTACGGTGCGATTACAAGTTATTTTGGGTTTAGATATCAAAAACCGAAAGGCGGATTATTTGCAAGAATAGGATTTACACCTACTTATGGGTTAATTAACGGATATATTTGGTTTGGGTCAATAGCAGCAGCCAGCTTAGGGTATTGTTTTTAAATTAATGTAAAAGGAAAAAATATTTTTTCCTTTTCTTGTTTTTGAATGGGAATAATAAAAACAGTTTAAAAACTAACCCTTACTATTTTTTATATACCAAATTGGCAATAAAAGTGAGGGTACATAAAGTATTCATTATCGGGGTTATGCTCAATGCTGTGGCAATGATCAGGTAGTTGCGTTTGCCCAATCTTCTGGCCGATCGCTCTCTGGAGTTATTATAGGTATGCACGCCGGATCCAATCATAGATAGAATGTAGGTGCTGAGGATGGATATGGTAAGTGTCGTCATGGTTGTTTTTTTCTATTCGGGCGCTAATGTATACATTCAAACATATGGTGCGCTAACTTTTTGTTCAGTTGTAGTTTTCTAAGTGGGAAATGATACTTTTGAGTGGTAAAATAATATCACCATGCCTGTTTTAGAACCACTGTTCTTCTATGTCTTTTTTATATTGTTTCTCTGCCTTGTTTTTACAATAAGCTCTGTGGTTGAATTTTTAAGAGGGAATGAAAAAATATCAGTTGCTTTTCTTTTTACCGGAACACTTCTCTTGGGTATACATGTTTCGCTTATTAATCCTTACCTGAACCTCTGGGATGAGCAGTTCAATGCGCTTGTTGCCAAGAACACCATGAATAATTTTTTTAAGCCCATGTTGTATGCAAATCCCGTTTTGGATTATGATTACAAAGATTGGGCGCATAACGCAGTATGGCTTCATAAGCAGCCTTTATTCTTATGGCAGATGGCTATCAGCATGAAATTATTTGGTGTAAATGAACTGGGTGTAAGGTTGCCTAGTATAGTTATGCATGCATTAATGCCCCTGTTTATTTACCGCATTGGAAAAATATCTTTTAATTCTGCCTTAGGTTATTATGGGGCTTTATTTTTTGCAGTCGCTAATTATCCTTTGCAGTTGGCTGTAGGTATTTACGGAACAGATCATAACGATACAGCTTTTTTATTTTACACAACAGCAAGTTTCTGGGCGTGGTTTGAATATCAGCAATCAAAAAAAAGATACTGGATTGTTCTTATAGGCATTTTTTCAGGATGTGCTGTGCTGGTAAAATGGCTCGTAGGCCTATTAGTATACTCTGCCTGGGGTTTGGTGAAAATCGTAAAGAAAGAATTTATATTTAATTTACAATTGCATATAGATTTTATAATAAGCATATGCATAACCTTCCTTATTTTTCTCCCATGGCAATTCTATATATTGTTTCAATATCCATTAGAGGCGCATTACGAATATGCGATGAATACAAAACATCTTTTTGAACCTGTCGAAAATCATTCGGGAAGTATTTGGTTTCATATAGATGCCTTAAAATTATTATACGGGTCTGGTGATTTGATTCCTTTTATATTATTGGCCGGTTTAATCTCTCTTGGCTTGAGAGTTCAGAATATCGCTTATCGTGTGGCATTATTAGCCCCAATAGTTATAGTCTATTTATTTTTTTCATTAGTGAGTACAAAAATTGAATCTTTTTGCTTGATAGTTACCCCTTTCGTGCTCCTAGGATTGGCATCTTTAACTTGTCATATTATTGATTTTCTTTGTTTAAAGATTAGACTAGATTATATAAAAAAAATATTGATTTTTTTATCTTTAATGGTTGCTTGTTTCTTTCTTGTTAACCTCCCCGATATTTATTCCAATGCGTATAGACCGCACCGAATGCGGGATATGGAACTGATTAAAAAAATTCAGGGGCAATTGCGGGACGATCCTTATGTGATTTTTAATGCGGAACTTTCCGGGAATGGACATATACCCATCATGTTTTATACTCCTTATATTGCGTATGATTTTATTCCATCTCAAGAGCAATTAAATGCTGTATTTGCCAAAGGATTTAAAGTAGCTGTCATTCATTCTTCTACACTACCAGAGTATATTAAGAATAGCAGTGATATATATATAATTGATAGAAATTAGGTACTTCAGTAAAAATAGGGCTGGTTGGTGTGTATATGCACCCATGTAATATATTTATTAATGTATAGTTAATAATTGAATTATGCGCTTATATTTGTTGTTATTACGCGGGCATTCATGAGAAAATGGTTCATTGTAATTACGTTATCCTTAGCTGTTATTGCAGTCATAGTCTTCTTTTTCATTAAAAATGGAGGTGATTTGTCGCATATGATAGGCAAGGATATTTCTGAAGGAGTGATCGAATACGACATTACCTATCCCAAAATAAACCCGAATAGCATGATGTTGCAAGGTATGCCCAATAAGGCTTATCTGCGTTTTAAGAATAACGACATGGTAAACGATATGTCCGGCATGATGGGCTTGATCAGTATTGTTTATATAGCAAAGCAATCGCCCCAATCAATAATGCAAACGCTTACGCTTATTAATAAAAAATATGCTTCTGATATTTCCCTGGAAGAGATGAATAAAATAAACGGAGATTATGTTACGAAGATTGAGAAGGGAAAGAATACCAAAGAAATAGCCGGATATAAATGCAAAGAAGCCCTTGTTACCCTCTATAATGGGAGCCAGGTCAATGTGTTCTATACAAAAGACATTGCTATTAAAAACCCTAATTGGTCTAATCCATATAACCAGATAGAAGGGGTGTTGATGGATTTTCAAATGGAACGCTATGGACTTATTATGCATTTGAAAGCAAAGCAAGTAACCGCCCAACCCATAGATGATAGCGCATTCACTATTACCGATGAATATCAAAAGGTGTCTTTTGCTGAATTGGATAAAATGTTAATGGAATTGAACCCGTCTGGGGACTAAAAAATCCCTCAACTACATTCCAAGACTCGTTTATAATAATTCCCATATTTTTTATCTAAATAATCAGTTTTCTTCTTTAGATTAAAGTCTACTGAATCTTCTCTGCAATTTTCTTAACACATTCACGTTAACAAGTAGTCCTTACCCTTACTATTTTAACCTTCATTGCTTATTATTTTTGAATAAATAAACAACAACTTGTCGCTGTTAATGGAATTAACGGGGGCATTTACCTTCCTTTACTATGGCCCAAGAAGAAATAGATCTAACCTCTGCAACCAATACAAATAAGTTTAAGGCGGCAAGGAATGAGTTTCGTAAAACACGTAAACAAAAAGAGGAAGAAGAAATGGAATTGGAAAACGATGAATTATTGATTGAAGATGTAGTGGAAGAAGAAAAACCAAAAGTGAAGAATAGAATTAAACAAGAGCAGCCCGTAAATAATGAAACTGCGGTAGAGAACGAAGAAGAAGCACAGCCTAAACGTAAGAAAAGAGTGCCTAAAGAAAAGATAAATCCTTTTCAGCCTATTATTAATTTTATAAAAGATGAAAGACTGCATAAAGTAGCAGGCCTTACTTTAATTCTTGCTTCTATCTTTTTGCTGGTTGCTTTTACTTCCTTTCTTTTTACCTGGAAAGCTGATCAGGACAAAGTTTCCAGTTCCTGGTGGGAATTATTTTTTGGTAGCGACGACGCATTAGTCTCTGCAACTCCCGTGGTAGTAGATAACTGGCTTGGCAAAGTGGGAGCCGTTGTTGCGCATGTGTTTATTCATAAAGGTTTTGGTATTGTTTCTTATTTTTTTGTAGCCTTTTCATTCCTTGCCGGATTTAAGATCCTTTTTAAAACTTCTCTTATTCCCTTAAGAAGTTTCTTTAAACGCTCTGTCTTTTTCATGGTGTGGGGTTCTATGTTATTAGGGTACCTGTTCCATACCAACTATTTTTTTCTTGGTGGAACGTTTGGCTATCAAACCAGTCTATGGTTGAATCAAACGATAGGTTTTGTTGGCACCGGCTTTTTAATGGTGTTTTCATTTTTTGCTTTCATGGCCATATCTTTCAACTATTCATTCGATTGGTTTACAAATAAGAAAACAGAATCTAACCTGGAGGCATTGGACTCCATGGAAGACGAAGAGGTACTGCCTGCTAAAAATATGCCGATGGAGGTAATTTCTGTGCAGGAAAAGAAAGCTGAACCCAAAGAAATGGAACTGCCTGTTCTTGAATCCATCCATAAAGAAGATGTGAAGGAAGAAGCCAAGCCACTTACATTTGAAATGGTGGCTGAACCTGCACCTGTTGAAGAAGATGACCAGGCGGATGCGCCACCTGCCAATGATCAGAATATACAATTTACCGTAGCTAAAGCCCAGGAAGAAGCCGTGGTTTCCGAAACAGATGATGATCTTTCTTCTTTTGGTGAATTTGATCCTACACTCGAACTCTCGGACTACCAGAAACCCTCTCTTGATCTTTTAAGAGATTACGGGCAAAGTGAATCAACCGTTGATCAGGCAGAATTAGTTGCAAACAAAGACCGAATCTTAAGTACGCTTAAAAACTTCGGGATCGAGATAGCAAAGATCAAAGCTACGATAGGGCCTACGGTAACACTTTACGAAATCATTCCTGCCGAAGGGGTTCGCATTTCTAAAATCAAAAACCTGGAAGATGATATTGCCCTTTCCTTAGCTGCGTTAGGTATTCGTATCATAGCGCCTATGCCGGGTAAAGGAACGATAGGCATTGAAGTGCCTAACCGAAAACCGGAGTTGGTTTCCATGCGTTCGATCATTGCATCAGAAAAATTTCAAAGCACCGTCTTTGAACTTCCTTTTGGATTAGGTAAAACCATATCGAATGAAACATTCATTGCTGACCTAACTAAAATGCCTCATTTACTTATAGCAGGTACAACCGGACAAGGTAAATCGGTAGGTTTGAATGTTATTTTAACTTCTCTTCTTTATAAAAAGCATCCGGCACAGGTAAAATTTGTTCTTATCGATCCGAAGAGAGTAGAGCTTACTCTTTTCAATAAAATCGAAAGGCATTTCCTTGCTAAACTCCCTAATTCAGAAGAGGCCATTATTACCGACACTACCAAGGTGATCCATACATTAAAATCGCTTTGCATGGAGATGGATGACCGCCTTAGTTTGTTTAACCAAGCAATGGTGCGTAATATAAAAGAGTATAACACGAAGTTTGTTGACAGGAAGTTGAATCCGAAAAAAGGCCATAAATTCCTTCCATACATTGTTGTTGTAGTGGATGAATTTGGAGATCTGATCGCACAAGCCGGAAAAGAAATTGAAACACCCCTTACACGTTTAGCGGCTGTTGCACGGGCTACCGGTATTCATTTGATCATTGCTACTCAACGTCCATCGGTGAATGTGGTAACCGGTTTGATCAAAGCAAACTTCCCTGCTCGTATTGCATTCCGTGTTCAATCTAAAATAGATTCTCGTACCATTTTAGATGCAGGTGGAGCCGATCAATTGATAGGAAAAGGAGATATGCTCTTCTCGCTGGGAAGTGAACTGATTCGTTTACAATGTCCGTTCGTAGATACTCCTGAAGTAGAATCAGTAACGGATTTTATCGGCAACCAGCGTGCTTACCCCGAAGCATATAAATTACCTGAGTACATTGATGAAGAAGCAGATACCATGGGCGAAATGGATGCATCGGAAAAAGATTCTTTTTTTGAAGAAGCGGCACGCATCGTTGTTACGCATCAGCAGGGATCTGCATCGCTTTTACAACGTAAACTTAAATTAGGATATAACAGGGCTGGCAGGATCATAGACCAACTTGAAGCAGCAAAAATTATAGGCCCTTTTAAGGGAAGTAAAGCCCGTGAAGTGCTTATAAAAGACCCTGCAAGTTTGGAACAGTTATTGTCTAGAGCATTTACAGGAGGGCTAGATCTGCCTTCGGAAGATAATCCTCCATTATAAGAATTACAGATATAAATAAACGTATGATGAAAAGTATTCTATTTGCATTATTAGCTTCTATTTCTTTTTTATCGACAGTATCATTTGCACAAATGCCTAAAGAGGTAGTTGATACAAAAGCAAAATCTATATTGGATGAAGTAGCTAAGCAAACAAAAACCTATACTACTATTAAAGCTGAATTTGCCACGGTTACAGAAAAGCAAGCCACGAATAAGGAAGCAGTGGTTACTGATTCACAAACCGGCACTCTTGAAATAAAAGGGACAAAATATAAATTGAGCTTTAAGGGACAAACTATTTTCTGCGACAGCAAAACACAATGGACGTATATAAAAGAATCCAATGAAGTGCAGATAAACAATGCTCCGGATCCGAATGCAACTGATGGCATTAATCCCATTAACATATTTACGATCTATGAAAAAGGCTATAAATACAAATACGAAAAAGAAGAAACAGTAAATGGTGTGAAAGCAGATGTAATCAATTTATATCCTTTAGACCCCGATAAAAAATCGTTTCATACCATTCGTTTAAGTATTGATAAAACAAAGAAACAAATTGTTTCTGTGAGAATTATAAATAAGAACGGAACGTCAAATACCATTACTGTAAAAAACTTTGTAGCTAATTCCGAAATGGCAGATAGCGTCTTTACTTTTAATAAAGAAAGCTTTAAAGGGGTAGAGGAGGTAGATTTAAGAGATAACTAAATCCGGTCTAGTATTCGTCTTCGTTGAAGAAGAAGTCTTCTTTTGTAGGATAGTCTGGCCACACATCATCGATCGATTCGAATACTTCTTCATCGTCTTCAATCTCTTGAAGATTTTCGATTACTTCCATGGGAGTCCCCGTGCGAAGCGCAAAGTCAATCAATTCATCTTTGGTTGCCGGCCAAGGTGCGTCTTCTAGATAGGATGCTAATTCAAGTGTCCAATACATGTTGTAGGCTTTTTAGTGTTACAAAGATTGATTTAATTACGTTTTTAAAGTATGTCAAACTGATGGCGAAGATAAAAATTTATGTTTCCAGCAAAAGAAAATGTTTCAAAAAAATACAGCCAATTTTTAGGGGCTACATGACAGGTTTCCATGGTATTTCAGCAGCATTAGAATCATGTGAAAGCTTTCTGGATAAAACAAAGAGGTAATCCGAGAGGCGATTTAGGTATTTCAGCACTATTTCTTCTACCCGTTCTTCATTGGCGAGGTGTACCACACAGCGCTCTGCCCTGCGGCAAACACAGCGGGCAATATGGCAATAGGAAACAAGTGTATTACCACCCGGCAAAACAAATGATTTCATCTCCGGTAATACCTCGTTCATTTTATCTATGGCATTTTCCAAGGCTGTAATATCCGCTTCCGCAATATCCGGCAATTTCATTCCTTGTTTTTTCGGGTCGCGTGCCAGGTGAGAACCCAGAGTAAATAACCGATCTTGTATATGTATCAGAAATGTTTTTGTTGCTTCATTCATTGGCTGATCGCGGATCAATCCTATCCAGGAGTTGAGTTCATCTACTGTTCCATAGGCTTCTATGCGTATATTGGATTTGGAAACCCTGGTTCCACCGATCAATCCGGTTTCACCTTTATCGCCTTTCTTAGTATAAATTTTCATTATACAGTTTCTTTTTTAGCCGCCGCCGTGGTAATCAATTCATTCTTTTTATCCGACTCTACTAATCCGTCTTTCAACCGAACTATTCTATGTGCATAGAGGGCGATGTCTTCTTCGTGTGTAACCAGAATGATGGTATTACCTTGCTTGTGGATTTCTTCGAACAGGCCCATGATCTCAACCGATGTTTTAGAATCTAAATTACCGGTTGGTTCATCGGCAAGAATAATGGAAGGTTTATTAACCAGAGCGCGGGCAACGGCCACCCTTTGTTTTTGCCCCCCTGAAAGTTCATTGGGTTTATGTTTCATTCGGTTGGCAAGCCCTACATGTTCCAATGCTTTAATGGCAAGCTCTAACCTTTGTTTTTTATCTATACCTGCATAGATCAGCGGCACCATTACATTTTCTAATGCTGATAAACGAGGCATTAAATTAAATGTTTGAAATACAAATCCGATTTCTTTATTCCGTACTTGCGCCAATTCATTATCAGACATTTGTGCAACAGCTGTTCCATTTAATATGTACTCTCCTTTTGAAGGAGTATCTAAACAACCCAATATATTCATAAGGGTTGATTTTCCAGAGCCGGAAGGTCCCATTAATGCTACGTATTCGTTTTTGAAAATATCTAACGATACATCCCTAAGTGCATAAATGGTCTCACTTCCTACTTTGTAAGAACGACCAATATGGCTGAGTGAAATGATGGATTGCATAACAGGGCAAAGGTATATTTTAAGTTGAAAGTTAAATATTTTAAGTCTAAAGTAGAGTGGCCTTATGATAGACAGGAAGTACTATTGATCGTACTACATTTGATTTGTATAGGATAAGAACTGCCATAATTCCCCATTTTTTATTACCCCATCTTCAGAGTAAAATTTTCTTTTGCCTGTTCTTTTCTGAAAAAAACCAGGCCCAAAAAGAATAGATCAATCGTAATTGTGACGGCAGGTTGTTTTTTTATTCCTTCCCAGGCGTCTTCCATTTCTTTGGACCAATGAATATCATCGAAAATAAAAATAGAATTTTCATTGGCAATTTCTAAACATTGATGGAAATAATTGAGTGTTGGTTCTTTTTGGTGATTGCCATCGAAAAAAAATAATGTACGTGAATCTTTTTTTATCTGCGAGAGAACAGCGGGTAGGGTTATTTTAAAATCTCCTACCACTTGTTCAATATTTTTAAGTTGTAACGATTTAAAGTTGTTCCCGGCTTCTTTAGCGGTATGAGGACAGCCTTCTATGGTAACGACAGTTATGGTAGGGGATACGCTTGCCAGGTAACTTGTACTTATACCCAGAGAAGTACCCATTTCAACAATCGTATCGGGTTTAAAGTGGTTTACTAATCTAAAGAGCAGTTCACCATATTTCTTGCTTTTGGCTGCTTTGCTTGTGATCTCTGCTATGCTTCTCTTGCCCGATTTTCCGGTTCCAAGGTCGGTGACATCAATCTCTCTTTTTTGTATGAGAAGTTTCTTTCTTAAATATTCAATCCTTTCAAAAGCATAATAGTTTCCTTTTTGGTTAATTACATTATTATATAAACTGAATATAAAAGGGGAGTGGATGCCGTGTTGATTGGTAGCCCTTAACCGATAGTGTATATATCGTAATAAAAAAGAAATTTTCTTCACCGCGCTAAAGTACTACATTCGTTTTTTGTAAAAATATATCCATGAAAACATTTTTCTTTATTTCCCTATTATCTATTAATTATCTTTTCTCCCAAACTTCTACCATGAACAAATATGCAATTGCCATACATGGCGGGGCGGGTACCATCTTAAAACAAAACCTAACACCTGAGTTAGAAAAGCAGTATACAGAAAAACTTAATGAAGCGCTTACTGCCGGCTATGATATTTTAAAAAGAGGAGGAGCTGCTTTAGACGCTGTTACAGCAGCGGTTAAAGTAATGGAGGACTCCCCTTTGTTTAATGCCGGAAAAGGAGCTGTCTTTTCTTACGAAGGAAAAAATGAAATGGATGCAGCCATTATGGATGGAAAAACCGGCAAGGCAGGTGCTGTGGCGGGAGTTTGTACCATTCGCAACCCTATTGAAGCTGCAAAGGCAGTGATGGAAAAATCTCAGCATGTAATGCTTTCCGGAAAAGGAGCTGAACAGTTTGCAAAGGAACAGGGATTAAAACTAGAAGATCCCTCTTATTTCTACGATGAAAAAAGATGGAAGCAATTACAACAAGCAAAAGAAAAGGAAAGAATTGATTTGGATCATTCTTATGACACAACAGGTGCCATTATAGATAACGATAAGAAATTCGGAACAGTAGGTTGTGTTGCACTGGATCAATTCGGCAACCTTGCAGCAGCCACTTCTACAGGTGGTATGACCAATAAAAGATGGGGACGTATTGGCGATTCACCCATCATAGGTGCCGGCACCTATGCCAATAATAATACTTGTGCTGTTTCTTGTACCGGTCATGGTGAGTATTTTATTCGCAATGTAGTGGCTTATGATATTTCAGCGCTTATGGAATACAAAGGGTTTAGTTTAGAAAAAGCAGCCAATGAAGTAGTGATGAAAAAATTAAAGAAGCAGGGTGGAGAAGGCGGACTTATTGCCATAGATAAAAATGGCATGATCTCTATGCCCTTTAATTCAGCAGGAATGTATAGGGGGTATATTAACAAAGAGGGGAAACGTTCCGTAATGATTTTTAGGGAATAAAACAAAAAAGGCCTGGATCAATCTCAGGCCTTTTTTGTTTAAAGAAAAAATAAATTCTTATTTACCGATTAGCTTTTTGTAATCATCGGCAGACAGTAAACTGTTTGCTTCTGCCGGATTGCTAAGCGTTACTTTTATAAGCCAGCCATCGCCATAGGGGTCTTTATTTACTAATTCAGGATTCGTATCAATTTTTGGGTTAAGCTCCATTACCTTTCCGCTTACAGGCATGAACAGATCAGAAACTGTTTTCACCGCTTCTATGGTACCAAATACGGCTTCCTTATCAAGCGTATCGCCACGTGTGCCAATATCTACGAATACAATGTCACCCAGTTCACCTTGAGCAAAATCAGTAATACCGATGTAGGCGTTGTTGCCTTCTACACGAACCCATTCGTGGTCTTTTGAATACTTTAAGTTGTTTGGAAAATTCATAACTAATTTATGATTTACAAAGTCAGATTGACAATTTTAATTTCGTGGCAAATATATAACTAAGATATAACTACGAATAAAAAAAGTAAATTATTTTCTTAGTGCGTTCAATGTTTTTGCTGTTCCTATAAATTCACTCACCTCTTTGTTGTCGGTAGTCAGAATTTCTTTGCTGGTTCCTTCCCACCACTTTTTACCCTGGTAGATGAAAATTACTTTCGCTCCTATATTGATCACTGAATTCATATCATGTGTATTGATAAGAGTAGTGATGTTAAATTCATGGGTGATTTCCTGGATGAGCTCATCAATAATATGTGCAGTCAGCGGGTCAAGACCTGAATTGGGTTCATCACAAAAAAGATATTTTGGATTAAGAGCAATGGCACGGGCAATACCTACCCGCTTTTTTTGTCCTCCGCTTATTTCCGATGGATAGCTGCTGTTTTTATTTTCAAGATTTACACGTTTCAGGCAAAAATTAACCCGATCTAATTTTTCCTGCTCACTCATTTCAGTGAACATGGAAAGGGGAAACATTACATTTTCTTCTACCGTCTGTGAATCGAATAAGGCAGAGCCTTGAAACAGCATTCCTATTTCTTTTCGAATGGACTTTCTGTCTTTTGTATTCATTTCAGAAAAATTCCTCCCATCATAAATAATGGAACCACTATCTACTTCTTCTAGGCCCACAATAGCACGCATGAGTACGGTTTTTCCTTGTCCGCTTCCACCAATGACGAGGGTAGCTTTTCCGGTTTCAGCAACTAATGAAATACCTTTCAGAACATGTTTTTCTCCAAAGGATTTAGATATATCTTTTACTTCTATCATGCCAGTAACAATTGTGTCAAAATAAAATTAAAGAGCAGTATCAGCAGGCTGCTATACACCACTGCTGTTGTGCTTGACTTTCCTACTTCTAATGCTCCCCCACGTGTATAATAACCATGGTAGGCCGGTACGGAAGCAATAATAAAAGCAAATACTACAGTTTTGATCAGGGCGTAGATGACATTATACATTCTGAAATCGTATTGTATTCCATAAAGATATTCGTACGGAGTTACTACATTGGTAAGGATACCGAATATCCACCCGCCAACAATTCCCATACACATACTCAATATAATAAGGAAGGGATTAATAAAAACAGCTGCAAGGATCTTAGGAAAAATAAGGTGAGAAGCCGAATTTACACCCATGATCTCCAAGGCATCAATTTGTTCGGTAACCCGCATGGTTCCTACTTCGGAGGCAATGCTCGAGCCTACTTTTCCGGCTAATATTAAACTTACAAGGGTAGGTGCAAATTCGAGAATAACTGAATCGCGGGCAGTTAATCCTACCGCATATAAGGGTAACCAAGGACTTTCAAAGCCAAATGCCGCTTGAATAGTGATAACAGCCCCCATAAAAAGCGAAATAATAAGCACAAGAGGTATTGAATTGATACCTAAGTTCTCAACCTCTTCAAAAAATCTTTTGCGAAAAACTATTTTTTTTTCCGGCCTGCTAAAAATTCTCTTTATCAGCAAAAAGTATTTGCCAATGTGAAAGAGCATATTTGAAATAAAATCAAGCATTAGTTATGCGAAAATATGTAATATATGTTCTTGTTAACCGTTATTGTATATCATACTATCTTTGTATACTATGTTAAAACGATTGATCATTCTCTTCATCTTCTCCACCTTACTGTCCGGATGTTTTATCTTCCGGCCGAAAAATCGTTGTGGTGATTGCCCGACATGGAATAAGCACGGTGGTCATGGATATGTAAAGGCATCAGGTAATGGTGCAAAAGTTTAGACCTTTTTCATTTTCTGTAAATACCCTGTTTTAGGTACTAATGTGAAAATCGCATTCGTTAACTTTGTGTTACATGAAAAACGAAAGCACATTTCCATACACATTAGCCGATCTTAGGTTAGGAGAGAAAGCTACCATTGATTCATTTACAGACGGTGAGCTATCTGTTAAGCTTTTGGAAATGGGCTGCCTTCCGGGAGAACAAGTTGAGCTGAAAAATATTGCTCCTCTGGGTGACCCGATTGCCATTTATGTAAGTGGCTATATTTTAGGACTACGTAAAGCCGAAGCATCATCGGTATTAATCAGGCGTAGTTTATAAGCTCTCTCAATGGATACTGTGACCTCAAAGAATAACTCTCAAATAGGAGAAAAAAATAATAATTATTTGAAGGTAGCTTTGATCGGAAATCCTAATAGCGGTAAGTCTACGCTATTTAATCTTTTAACCGGCCTCAATCAAAACACAGCTAATTTTCCGGGAGCTACGGTAGATAAAAAAACAGGTGTAGCTAAAATTAAAAATGTACAAGTTGAGTTTATTGACCTGCCGGGGGCTTACAGCCTCAATCCAACATCCACCGATGAAAAAATTGCAATAGAAGTTTTAAAAGATAAAAATCACGAGGACTTTCCCGATCTGTTGATCTATGTTGCCGATGCATCTAATTTAAAACGCAGTCTTTTTTTAGCTACTCAAATCATTGATGCGAAACTTCCGGTGATCATTGCTTTGAATATGATGGATGTGGTGGAGAGGAGGGGAATGGGGATTAATACAAAATGGCTTTCGGAACAGCTGGGTGTGCAGGTAATTCCTATCAGTGCCCGTAAAGAAAACGGAATAGACGTATTGAAAAATGCCATTGTTCATCCTGTTCATCTTCCCAAACATTCTGTTTGTGAGTTGAATACCTATGACTCGAATGCTGCAATAGAACGGTATCGCATCATAACCGAAATTATAAAAGATGCCTTGGAAGTAAAACGCAATACAACCGATGAAATCAATTCGTCTAAAGCAGATAAAATACTTACTCATAAAGTGTGGGGATACATTATTTTTCTGTTTATTTTATTCTTGATCTTTCAATCCATATTTGTGATCGCTTCTTATCCTATGGAATGGATAGAATCTTTATTCTCGTTTTTTTCTCAACAAGGTGTTGCTTTTCTTCCCGAAGGAGAATTAAGTGATCTGCTTGTAAATGGCGTGCTTGCGGGGCTTAGCGGCATTGCAGTTTTTATACCTCAAATAGCCCTGCTTTTTTTCTTTATAGCTGTATTGGAAGATACCGGTTATATGGCAAGAGTAAGTTTTATCATGGATAAGATTATGCGCAAATTCGGATTGAACGGCAGGTCGGTAATTCCACTTTTAAGTGGCGTTGCATGTGCAGTACCTGCTATTATGGGAACCCGCACCATCAGTAATTGGAAGGAACGCTTAATTACTATTATGGTAACCCCATTAATGTCCTGTTCTGCCCGTTTGCCGGTTTATACACTTTTAATCGCATTGGTTGTTCCTTCTACAAAAGTCCTCGGCTTTTTTAATATGCAGGGAATTGTGCTGATGGCACTTTATCTTATAGGATTTATTGCGGCAATAGGATCTGCCTTTGTAATGAAATACATCATTCGTTCAACCGAGCGCAGTTATTTCATTATGGAACTACCTTCTTACCGCACCCCTCGTTGGAAAAACATTGGCCTTGCCATTATTGACAGGGTGAAAGTATTTTTGTTAGATGCCGGAAAAATAATTGTTGCCATATCTGTTATCCTTTGGTTTTTGGCTTCGCACGGACCTTCTTCTTCTTTTGGAGAAATAGAGAAAAAATACACATCTCTGCCTGCTACTTCTCAAACAATAGCATCTGCAAAATTAGAAACCTCTTATGCAGGTGTTCTTGGAAAATTTATTGAGCCTGCTATAAAACCACTAGGCTTTGATTGGAAAGTGGGCATTGCTCTGGTAACATCCTTTGCTGCCAGGGAGGTTTTTGTGGGAACCATGGCTACCATCTACAGTGCCTCGGCTGAGAATAACGATCTTTCTATACGTGAAAAAATGCAGGCAGAAATTAACCCGGAAACCAATCAAGCCCGTTACACTTTTGCAGTGGGCTTTTCTCTTATGTTATTTTATGCTTTTGCTATGCAATGCATGAGTACACTTGCTGTTGTCTATCGCGAAACCAAAAGCTTTAAGTGGCCTCTTATTCAATTTATATTTATGGGATTGCTGGCTTATCTTGCCAGCTTTGCAGCATACCATCTATTCCGCTAATTTTGCGGAATGAATTCGCTGGAGCGAAATAAATCCATACTTACTAAATATATTCCTGCTAAGGCAGTGGACGTTATTGCAGCCTGGATCTATGAATATAATTTTAAGCTGAAGATCAAAAAGTCCCGTTCAACCAAACAAGGCGATTATACTCCACCCCATAGCGGAAGAAATCATACCATTACCATTAACCATGATCTGAACCCTTATGCATTTCTCATTACATTAATTCATGAAGTAGCCCATTTAATTACCTGGGAAAAATACAAAGGGAGGGTAAATCCTCATGGGAGAGAATGGGAGAAGGAGTATACGTTACTCTTATCTCAGTTTTTGAATATGAATAAAACATTACACGAAGAAAAAAAATTATTTCCAAAGGAAGTTACTACGGCACTCCAAAAGCATATTACTAATCCTTCCGCCTCCAGTTGTACAGACATTAACCTGTTTCGTGTATTAAGAAAGTTTGACCAAGATGTACATTCATTAACGTTGGAGCAGATAGCTGCCGGTACTCGTTTCAGAATTGTGTATTCGAGAACAAAACAATCGGAAGAGTTTTTTATCAAGGGAGAGAAACGCCGAACACGATACCACTGTACACATATGGTTACACAAAGAGAATACCTTGTTCATGCACTTTGTAAAGTAACTTTAGAATAATTAATGCGGCTGTGTCTTCTGAATTTCTGTTTCTATAACCGCTTCTAAATAATCAATGCTGTTAGTGGCATTTATAAGCTTGTTATTTACTATAAATGCAGGAGCTGAATTAATGCCTTGTTTGTTTAATCGTTTAATATTCAACGTGTGTTTTTTAGTGATTTCCGAATTGCCCATATCCTTTTTAAATTTTTTCACATTCATATTTAGCTTTTCGGCAAACAAGGAATAGTTCTTTTCATTTTTTGTGTTTTCTGTATTTTCAAAGATCAGGGTATGCATTTCAACAAGCTTGCCTTGCTCACTTGCTGCATTGAGAGCAGCAATTGCTTTTCCGGGGGCGTGGTTGTAATAAATGTATCTGAAATTTACATTGTTATTGTGTTTTTTAATTATGCTTTGAATTTTTGGTTCAATATACAGACATAATTTATCTGTATAGTCCGAAATAATATAAACTGTAATATTTTTTTTCTGTTGCTGATTGAAGTTGTAATAGAAAATGCTGTCGAGTTTTATTACAGGGATATTTTTCGGAAATACTGAAATAGTAATGGTGTGTTTCTGTTTCAGGTAGGCGATGTATTCTGCTCTTTGCTCCTCTTTTTTTAATTGTTTGATTTGTTGGATAATATCCACCGCATGTTTTTGCTTGGCGTTGATGCGATAACGTGCTATATATCTGTTAAAATCAGCAGAAGTTATCTCGGTTGATTTTTTGGTAACCTCTGTATATAAAAGAGAGTCTACCGACATATTTCTTCGTTTGGCTTCTTCTGATAAAATCCTCTTTTCTATCATGGATTGCAATGTTTCCCTTTTTATCTCCTCTATTTGTTTGCTTAATAGAGAATCAACCTCGCTTTCATAAACAGGCAAGCTATCGACCATAGCAATAATGTTATTTTTTTTTGAATCATTATTTGGGTTGCAATCCAAATGGAGTAAAAGAGTACTTAAAAATAAACCTGAGAAAGCTACATGGCATAACAGGGTCATTATTGAATTTACTTTCATAATAGAGGTGAGCGATATGCTTCCAAACAAAGATAGACAGATAGGGTATTGCTATTCTATCATTCTTATAACCATTTCAATCTCTATTTTATCTCCATCTGCCCTTACTTAATTTTAAATATCGCGGTAGTATTTTTCCTAAATTCGCACTCTTAAAAATAAATCTTTATGACCCTAACATCTACTTCGCCAACTAAAGAACTTATTGTATCTGACTTAGCCGAAAACATTACCGGCTCCGAGATTATTAAACTTGCATGGGAAGTAAATGATAAGATTAAGAAAGGAGAAAAGATTTTTAACCTTACAATAGGGGATTTTAATTCTAAGGTATTTCCTATACCTGCTGAATTAAAACAAGAGATCATTACGGCCTATCAAAATGACGAAACCAACTATCCTCCTGCAGAAGGAATTCCTGAGTTGAGAAATGCAGTTTGTCATTTTTTAAACCGCTTACATGGTTTTGATTTTACTGCAGATAATATTGTTATTTCATGCGGTGCACGTCCTATCATTTATGGTATTTATAAAACAATTGTAGATCCGGGTGATACAGTGGTATTTCCGGTTCCTTCATGGAATAATAACCACTATGTTCATCTTTCTTCGGCAAAGCATGCAATGATTGAAACAAAGCCTGAAAATAATTTCATGCCATCTGCTAACGATATAAAAAAGCATATTAAAAGTGCTGTTTTAATTTCTGTATGTTCACCTTTAAACCCAACAGGTACAACACTTACTAAAGAATCGTTAACAGAAATTTGTGATTTAATACTGGAAGAAAATACCATCAGAAATGCCAAAGGAGAGAAACCGGTATACCTGATGTACGATCAAATTTATTGGGCGCTTACTTTTGGAGGAACCAAGCATTATGATCCTGTTACAATTCGTCCGGAAATGAAGGAGTATACCGTTTTTGTTGATGGTATCTCAAAAGCATTTGCTGCAACCGGAGTGAGAGTAGGATGGGGGATGGGGCCTAAAAAGATCATAGATAAAATGAAATCTATTCTTGGTCACGTTGGTGCATGGGCTCCACGTGCTGAGCAAATAGCTACTGCTAAATATTTAATGAATGATAAAGCGGTTGATACGTATCTTGCAGATATTCGTCAAAAAGTAAGTGATCGCCTGGCAGGATTTCACAAAGGTTTCCAAAGTTTGAAAAAAGAAGGCTTTAGAGTAGATTCTATTGCTCCGCAAGCTGCTATTTATCTTACTGTTCAGTTTTCACTGCACGGACAAAAAACAGCAACCGGGCAAGTATTGGCTACTACCAAAGATGTTACTAAATATATATTGGACGAAGCAAAAGTTGCATTGGTTCCTTTTTATGCTTTTGGAGCTTCTGAAGAATCCAATTGGTATCGTTTATCAGTAGGTACATGTAAAATAGAAGATATTGATAGTATTATTGGTAATCTGCGTAATGCACTGAAAAAACTTTCTTAATTTTTTATTGAAACATGCTCATAAGCAATAACTACTGTATCATTATGGCCGGAGGTATAGGCAGCCGTTTCTGGCCTATGAGTCGCACAGCCCATCCTAAACAATTCATCGATATTCTTGGGACCGGCAGAACATTGCTTCAATCGACCTACGATCGTTTTCTTCCCATTTGTCCTAAGGAAAATATTTTAGTTGTTACCAATGATATGTATAGGAATTTAGTTATGGAACAACTTCCTGATCTCTTGCCGGAAAATCTTTTGTGTGAGCCTTCGAGAAAGAATACAGCACCTTGTATTGCGTATGCTTCTTATAAGATATACTCTAAAAATAAAAAAGCCAATATTGCTGTTGCTCCTTCTGACCACCTTATTTTAAAAGATCGCACGTTTATTAAAGCAATTAAATCTTGTTATAGAAAAGCTAAGTCGGAAGATTG
>CAZCJN010000003.1:0-2940 GCA_964498865.1 uncultured Bacteroidia bacterium | reverse complement strand
CTTCCTGAAATGGCGCAACAATTTGCTGCTATTAAGTTTGGTACAGCACAGGAAGAAGAAGGTGTTAAACTTGCTTATGCAGATTGTAAAAATATCTCAGTTGACTATGGAGTTCTTGAAAAAGCAGATAATGTATACGTGCGTTCATCCGTTATAGGTTGGAGTGATTTGGGTACGTATGGTTCGCTTTACAATCATATTAAGAAAGATGAAAAAAATAATGCCATTGTCGGGAAGAATGTAATGATGTATGATAGTGAGAACTGTATCGTTAATATTTCTAAGGATAAGCTGGCTGTTGTAGAAGGATTGAAAGATTATATTGTTGTTGAATCTGATAACATTATTCTGATTTGCAAAAAGAAAGATGAACAACGCATAAGAGATTTTGTCAATGACGTTAAACTTAAGAAGGGCGAACGTTTTGTTTAATATTTCTTTATTACATTTGATGAACCATATTAAATTTTCTTTCATGAAAACAAACTATTTCATTATCGCAGCTTTAACATTTGCATCTGTAGCTGCATTTGCACAGAAAAAAGAAAAGGATAAAGTTCTGGCAAATAAAACCTATACCATTGAATTTACAGACAAAAATGCGAAGAAGCCTAAACCGGTTGCAGATGAAATTAGTTTTAAAAGCGAAAAACTTACTTCTAAATTCATGACTACTGAATATAAATTTACTCCTTGTCCTTATAATGTTTCTGTTGATTCTACCGTATCTCCAAAAGTTATAACCTTTGATGCAGAAAGCAAAAACCAAGGTGGAGATATGGTGAAATGGCAAGGAACCATCACAGGCGAGTCGGTGGAAGGAACCGCAGTGATCACCAATAAAAAAGGAAAAACAGCTAACGAATATTCATTTACAGGCGAATTGAAAGCAAAGCCAGGTAAAAAATAGTACAACTACCGTATTATTATTCCGGATTTAATTTTCTTTGTAATATCTGTTTTATAAAATAGATTCCTTTCTTATCCATTAGAAAGTTGTATGTAAAATGAGTACGAATATATTTCTTCATTTCATACTGCCTGTCATATCTTCCGGACGAACCCATTGGTCAAACTGTTCATTGGTTACTAAACTCAGTTCAACTGCTGCTTGTTTTAAAGTCTTATTTTCTTTATGAGCCTTCTTAGCAATTTTTGCAGCATTCTCGTAGCCAATATGAGTATTAAGCGAGGTGACAAGCATTAGTGAATTGTCTAAATGCTTTTTAATTATTTCTAAATTAGGTTCAATGCCAATTGCACATCGGTCATTGAATGAAACGCACGCATCACCTATGAGTCTTGCAGATTGCAATACGTTGGCAGCAATCAGTGGTTTAAATACATTCAATTCAAAGTGTCCGTTTGAGCCGCCAATCGAAACTGCAACATCGTTACCGATTACTTGGGCACAAACCATGGTCATAGCTTCAGGCTGAGTAGGGTTTACTTTGCCTGGCATAATAGATGACCCCGGTTCATTATCCGGTATAATTATTTCTCCTATACCTGAACGAGGTCCGGAAGAAAGCATGCGAATATCATTTGCTATTTTCATAAGCGAAACAGCTACTCTTTTTAATGCACCTGAAAGTTCTACCATCGCATCGTGTGCTGCCAGTGCTTCAAACTTGTTAGGAGCAGTTATAAATGGTAGACCTGTAAACTCAGCAATTTTTTTCGCAACAAGAACATCGTATCCTTTAGGCGTGTTAAGTCCGGTTCCCACCGCAGTACCTCCGAGTGCCAGCTCGCGGATCATCTCTAACGCATTTTTTAATGCACGTATTCCATTTTCCAATTGTTGAAAATACCCGGAAAATTCTTGTCCTAATGTAAGAGGAGTAGCATCCATGAAATGAGTGCGGCCTGTCTTTACAATATTTTTAAAATCTTCAGACTTCTTTTTTAGCGTTTCTTTTAATTTAACAATTCCTGGAATGGTAATATCATGTACTTGCTTATAAGCTGCAATGTGCATAGCAGTAGGGTAGGTATCATTCGATGATTGTGATTTATTTACATCATCATTCGGGTGTAATACCTTTTTCTCATCCGCAAGCTTACCACCAGACAAAACATGTGCACGGTATGCAATTACTTCGTTAGCATTCATATTGCTTTGGGTGCCACTTCCTGTTTGCCAAATTACAAGAGGGAACTGGTCATTTAATTTCCCTGTTAATAGTTCATCACATACTTTGGAAATTAAATCACATTTTTCTTTCGACAGAATCTTTAATTCATGATTTGCATGCGCAGCAGCCTTTTTGAGATAGGCAAATGCGTAAATTATCTCGATAGGCATACTTGCCTCCGGGCCAATCTTGAAGTTATTGCGTGATCGTTCAGTTTGAGCACCCCAGTATTTATCAGCAGGTACTTTTACTTCGCCCATAGTGTCTTTTTCTACTCTAAAACTCATATTTTAATTTTTTTAGTGATTTTATCATATAAAGTAGTGCAATATTATAAAATATGAATTATTTAAAATGAATATTTTATACAGGTTTTATAATAAATGCTTTGTTTTGAGTAAGATGCTTTAAATAACTATGTTTTTTTGCAATTAGAGTTTGAAAAAAATTTGAAACAACAATGTTATTGGTCATATTTGCTATATAATAATTTAACCCTCATAAATATGACTTTTAAAACTACTGTTTTACCGACTAAAGCTCTCTTAGCGGTAAGCCTGCTCGTCTATTTCTCGGCAATGGTAAATGCACAAACAGTGTACAAGTACGCGGAAAATGCAAATAACGATGGATATAGAATTACAAATCAAAGTAACAACAACATCACTATTAATTATTCCATTTCTCAAGTTAAATTGGAAGAACGAAAAATTGATGATGGAAGTACAGTTCAAAATGTTTCCTTGGCATCAGGTGTTTTTTTACCGAATGAAGCCGGATCACCGGATCTGCCCAGTAATAC
>CAZCJN010000002.1:41805-43936 GCA_964498865.1 uncultured Bacteroidia bacterium | reverse complement strand
CATGTCGGTTGGTAAATGCCAGGGCAGATCGTTACTCTTTCCTATCACGTTATTCTCTGCAACAGCAGCAATCAAGGATACCATCATACATCTACGCGTAATTAATAGTTGATTCAAATGTTTCTTCGGAGCAATTCATAATATCAAATTCCCAACCTTTTGGAAATGGTGGCTCTATCAATGAACCTCTTAACAGGTATGGATACATTTCCGCATAGGTTTGAATTTGACTTGCACTTATTCTCCTGTAAATATGAGATCGGTGTAATTTTCTGGGGTGATCAATGCCGGAAGCTGACATAAGCTCAACTGCACTTTTTACTGTTTCATGATGAAAATTATTTACTCGTGCAGTTTTATTATCTACATCTAAACCTCTAACTAAATTAGGGTCTTGTGTAGCCACGCCTGTGGGACATTTGTTTGTATTGCATTCCAACGCCTGAATGCATCCTAAAGCCAGCATCATAGCACGTGCACTGTTACACATATCAGCTCCTAAAGAAAGGTTTTTCACTATTTCAAATCCGGTAGAAACTTTTCCGGATGCAATGATCTTTATATGTCGCTTAAGCGCAAAACCATTCAGTGCATCATAAACGAAAGCAATGGCATCACGCAATGGCATTCCTACATAATTCGAAAATTCAAGAGGAGCAGCACCTGTTCCTCCTTCTCCACCGTCTACAGTAATAAAATCAGGCATAATACCGGTTTTAACCATGGCTTTGCAAATAGAAAGAAACTGAGATTTATGGCCAATACATAATTTAAAACCAATGGGTTTCCCTCCTGAGAGCTCCCGAAGTTTTTTTATGTACTGCATCATCTCAATAGGAGTGTTGAATGCAGTATGATATGGAGGAGAAATAACATCTTTACCAACTTCCACTAAACGTATGTCTGCAATTTCTTTCGTCACTTTTTTCGCAGGCAATATTCCTCCATGCCCCGGCTTAGCACCTTGCGAAAGTTTTACTTCTATCATTTTTACATTCGGAAGTGCTGCACGCTCTGCAAATTTTTCATAGTTAAAAGAACCGTCGGTATTTCTACATCCAAAATAACCTGTACCTATTTGCCAGATAACATCTCCACCCGGTTGTAAATGATAGGGCGTTAACCCTCCTTCTCCTGTATTATGAGCAAAGTTTCCCAATTTAGCTCCTCCGTTAAGAGCAAGAATTGCATTCTTGCTAAGTGAACCAAAGCTCATAGCAGAAATATTTAATATGCTTGCCGAGTACGGTTGCTTACATTCGGATCCACCCACCATTATACGAGGGTTATGATCCATTTTTCTTCCATCTAATGGCGTAATGCTATGATTAAGCCACTCATATCCTACCTCGTATACATTTAACTGAGTACCAAAAGGGGTTGTATCATTTACTTTTTTTGCACGCTGGTAAATAACACTTCTATTCTGGCGGTTAAAAGGTGCACCGTCTGTATCTGACTCAACAAAGTATTGATAAATTTTAGGGCGCATCCATTCCGCCCAATAACGCATTCTTCCTAAAACCGGAAAGTTTCTTCTAATCGTTTGTTTAGGCTGAACAATATCCATGATACCCACCACAAATAAGGGGATAGTAAGGATCAACGACCATGCAAATGATTGCCAAAAAACAGTTACTGCTACTGTGATTAAAAACACAACAACAGAAAGGGATATAAATCGTTTCATCTGTATGTGTTATTGATGTTTCAAACCAAAGTTAACAGGAAATGGTAATGCAGTAACAGAAAAATATCTATGATGGCAGGTATAAAAAATTTAGAAATTAAGCTGCTCAGCAACAACTTCTTCTTGCTAAACCGCTACATCTGCTTTAATATGCGGATGCGGATTATAATTTTCCAATGTAAAATCTTCGTACTTAAAAGAAAAAATGTCTTTCACCTGCTGGTTTATTTTCAGGGAAGGTAACGGTCGACAATCTCTCGAAAGCTGAAGTTTAGCCTGCTCAATATGGTTCGAATATAAATGTGCATCGCCAAAAGTATGAACAAACTCTCCGGGTTTAAGATCACACACTTGCGCTACCATCATGGTAAGGAGTGCATAAGAAGCAATATTAAAAGGAACACCTAAAAAAATATCGGCACTACGTTGATACAGCTGGCA
>CAZCJN010000002.1:40443-41705 GCA_964498865.1 uncultured Bacteroidia bacterium | reverse complement strand
CCTACTCCATTATCTTTCAAATATTTTATGTTAGTATCCCCTTGAAGAAACCAAAGCAACTCATGAATAATGGATTTTATATGAAGCTTTTTAGTGGTAAGCAATGGAAATCCTTCTCCCAGGTCAAAACGCATTTGATAACCAAACACAGAAATAGTACCTGTACCGGTTCGATCGTGTTTTTGAACCCCGTGCTTAAGCACGTGCTGCATTAGATCATGATATTGTTTCATAGAAAATAGGTATATACAAAGTTAATTTTAAAAAAGTAGTGTCCAGTATTAAGATATAAAGATCAGAAGGATTTTTTTCACAACTTGTCCACTCTTCCTGAGTGCTGCTGCTTGTTCTGTTCCTATGGCTTATCCCTAAATTATTCTTACTTTGCAATGCCTTTTTTAAATTAAAAACAGACCATAATAAACCAAAAATAAAATCATGAAATCTTTGTTAAAATGGATCGGCATAACACTATTGGTGTTAATTGTATTTCTTGGAGTTGCTCCTATTCTTTTCAAAAGCAAGATTGTAGCTTTTGTTAAGGAAGAAACCAATAAACAACTTAATGCAAAAATTGATTTCGGGGATTTTGGTCTTTCTTTACTAACCAGCTTTCCTAATTTTTCATTAAGCATAGATAATATAAGTGTTGCTAACATAGGCGAATTTGAAGGAGATACTTTATTTTCCGCTAAAAATCTTTCTGCTTCTATTAACTTAATGAGTGTAATAAGCGGAGACCAATATAAGATCAGAAAGGTTTCTTTAGACCATCCGCGCATTTATGCACACGTACTTAAAGATGGAAAAGCAAATTGGGACATTACAAAACCCGATAGTACCCCGGCAACAGCAGAATCGGAACCTACTAAATTTAAAATGAATCTTAAAAAATTTGAAATAACAAACGGGTACATTGTATACGATGATGCATCGTTAGACGTATATTCTCTTTTGGATAATTTCAATTATACGTTGAGCGGTGACTTTACTCAAGATAATTTTGAAATGCAAAATGACGGAACTATAGACAGACTAACGGTAAAATACGGAGGAGTTCCCTATTTGAATAAAATAAAGACAACCATAAATGCTGCCTTAGAAGCTGATATGCCCAACTTTAAATTCACATTTAAAAACAACGAAGTATCCTTAAATGAGCTTGCGTTAGGATTCGATGGTTTTGTTGCCATGCCTAAAGACGATATTGATATGGACTTGAAATTTAAAGCCAATCAAACTGAATTTAAAAACATTCTTTC
>CAZCJN010000002.1:28088-40343 GCA_964498865.1 uncultured Bacteroidia bacterium | reverse complement strand
ATGCCATGTTCCAGTATCCTTCCTTGCCAAAATCAGTGAATGATATTTTAGTAGATGTATCGGTTAATAATCCGGATGGCATTCCTGATCATACTGTTACCGACATAAAAAAGTTCCACATGGAAATGGCGGGTAATCCTGTCGACATGAAAATGCATATTGCTACTCCGGTAAGTGATCCTAACATGGCAGGCTCAATTATGGGGAAAGTTAATTTATCCAGCATAAAAGACGTAGTGCCTATGGAAGGAAGCGACCTTAATGGCATTATTACGGCTGATATAAATTTAAAAGGACGCATGTCTAGCATTGAAAAAGAAAGATACAATGAGTTTGATGCAAATGGGCAGATCATTGTAATGGATATGAATTACAAAAGCCCAGATCTTCCGCAAGGAATGAATATCAAATCCATGACCATGAATTTTTCTCCTCAATTTGTAGAGCTGGAAGGGTTCGATTGCAAAATAGGAAGAAGCGATATTCAGGCAAACGGAATGATCGAAAACATTATGCAGTACGTTTTTAAAGACTCTCTCTTGCAAGGAACATTTTCTATGCGCTCTACTTTATTGGACCTAAATGAATTCATGACAGAAGATGAGACAACCACAACGGCAACTGCTGATACCTCTTCCCTCTCGATCATAGAAGTTCCTAAAAATGTTGACTTTATTCTTAAATCAAACCTGAAAAAAATTATCTATGATAAAGTAAATATGACCGATGCAGAAGGGTCTATTATTATTCGTGATCAAAAAATAATAATGAGCAATCTGCGGATGGATCTGTTACAAGGAAGCATGGTAATGAATGGTAATTATAGCACACAAAACCCTAAGGTTCCTACAGTAGATTTTGATTTAAACATTGCTGATTTTGATATTCCCGCTACATTCAAAGCATTTAACACAGTACAAAAATTAGCCCCTATTGCTAAATATGCAACTGGAAAATTCTCTACCAGTTTAAGTTATTCGTCCAAACTTAATTCCGATATGATGCCGGATATGAAAACCATGAACGGCGATGGAAGGTTACAAACCAAAAGCGTAGCTATTGCAGGCTTTGAGCCCCTTAACAAATTGGCAGATGTATTGGGAGGCATGGATAAGTTCAAAAAAACAGAATTTTCTAATATTGATTTAACCTATCATATTAAGGATGGAAAGGTATCAACAGATGAATTTCCTTTCAGCAGTGGAAGCATTGCCGGAAAAATATTCGGTTCTACTGCTCTTGACCAAACAATAGACTACACCATGAAAATGGAAATACCTACTGCCGATATGCCTTCGGGGGCAAAAGCATTTGTAAGTAAACAATTGGCCTCTATAAATAAATTAGGGGCTAATATACAATTGCCTGAAAAAGTAAATATTAATGCCCTTTTTGGAGGAACTACTACTAAACCTACTGTGAAGACAAGTATGAAAGATATGGGCGGCAACATGAAAGAAGCTGTAAAAGAACAGGTAAAAGAAAAAGTGAAAGAGAAAATAGCAGATGTAAAAGAGCAAGCCGGAAAAAAAGTAGAGGAACAAAAGAAAAAACTTTTAGCCGATGCTGAATCTCAGGCACAAAAAGTACGTGATGAAGCAAAAAATGCTGCTGATAATATCAGGCAAAATGGAAATGCCGAGGCTGATAAGCTGCAAAATAAAGGTGGCAACTTTATTGAGAAAGCAGCCAATAAAAAGCTGGCAGAGAAGTTAAGAAAGGAAACAGAAGAAAAAGCTAAGAATGTAGAAGCAGAAGGCAATAAAAAAGCCGATGCTGTTATGAATAAAGCAAAAGATCAGGCAGATAAGCTGCAATAAAAGTAAATAGCTATACGCGCAAAGTAATACGTGCAGGCCAACATGAAAAACAAAAGAAATATTTTTTATTTGTTACTTCTTGCACATTGCCTCTTCCCTGTTTTTCTTCTTTCTCAGGATGAACCAACTGCCGAATGTGAATCTGAAAGCAAAGATGCTGTTAAGCTGTTTGAAAAATCGCGTGACAAGAAAAAATACGAATACCTGGAGCGAATTAAATTCATAGAAGAAGCTGTTAAAGAAGATCCGAATTATGCTCCTGCCAACTATGAACTAGGAATGCACTGGCAAAGGCGTGCTGATGAAAAGGAAAACCCTTGTGAAAAATGCGAACCTTATTTCTTAGCGGTTATAAAGAACTGTCCTAAGTATCATTCCAATCCTTATTTTTTTCTTGGGTATTTATATTATGAAAAAGGCAAATACGACTCGGCTATCAAGTATTGCAAACAGTTTATTGATTTTAAAGAAGATGATCTAAAGAAATATGATAAGCTACGTTACGACAGGTTTGTTGCAAATGCAAGACAGATCATCAAATTTGCTAAGTTCAATAAAGAGATGTATGATAATCCCGTTCCGTACGATCCTAAAATTGTAAGAGGGGTTAGCACCTTAAAAGATGAATACCTTCCTTTTATTTCGCCCGACAACGCCATTGCTTTTTTCACAAGAAGAATAAAAGTAGAATCGTTTGGAACAGCTTGGGATGTAAGTAAAGAAAAAGAATACTTCTGTTTTAGCGAGCGTGATGCGAACGGAAATTTTGGAGAAGGAGAACCCATGCCCAGCCCACCCTTTAATACACATTACAATGAAGGAGGCGCCTCCATTACCATTGACAATAAACATTTATATTATACTGTAGTAGAGCAAGACGGCAATTACGATATTTATTATTGTGATTTTATAAACGGAGAATGGAAAGCGGCAAAGAGTGTTGGCAATATCATCAACAATCCTGATTATTGGGATTCCCAACCCTCTATTTCTGCAGACGGCAAAACACTTTACTTTGCCAGCAACCGCCCCGGCGGATACGGTGGCGTAGACCTCTGGAGATCAGAAAAAGATGCCAATGGTTTTTGGACCCCTCCGGTAAACCTAGGCCCCAATATTAATACAGAAGGAGATGAAAAATCTCCCTTCTTACACTGGGACAGCAAAACACTTTATTTTTCTTCCGGTGACAACGAAGCCTTTCCCACTTCTCACATGAATGTCGGGGGTTTTGATATTTTTCTTTCTAAACAAGACAGTACTGGCAAATGGGGCAAACCTAAAAATATAGGCTACCCAATCAATACAACGGGAAATGATATTGGTTTTTTTGTAAGCAGTGATGGCCACTATGGTTATTTTGCCTCTAATGATAACAGGAAAACAAAAGGTTTAAGCGTAGGTGGATATGATCTGTATTATTTTGAGCTTCCTAAAAACATACGTCCCGATGAAGTAAGCATCATACGAGGAAAAGTAACTTCATCGAAAGGAGAGCAAGTACAAGCAGAAGTGATTTTGAAAGATGCAATTACAAAAAAAATAACAAAAGCCGTAGTAGATTCTGCTACGGGTGAGTATGCGGTGGCTGCAAATGTTCAACATAAACACGATCAGCTTTTAATTGTAAAAAAAGAAGGGAATGCATTCAGCTCTGAGCTTATTTCTCTGAAAGACAGCGTCAAGAAAACCCCAGAGGAAGAGGATAAAACATCTAAAAAAGAAAATCCTTTTGCTGCTTCCCCTGTTTTTAAAGTCGACATGAAGAGTGACAGCCTGGAAGCAGGAAAGACATTCACCCTCAATAATATATATTTCGATTTAGGCAGGGCTGAATTAAAAGACGAATCTAAAGTGGTATTGGAAGAGTTTGCCGATTACCTGAAAGAAAACACTAAAATAGTGATAGACATTTACGGACATACCGATAATGTAGGTAATGCAAACGACAACCAAAATCTTTCTTCCGATCGTGCCTATTCTGTATTAGAGTATTTACGTTCACATGGTGTAAACAAAGAACAAATACGCAACTATAAAGGCTTTGGCGCTACCCAACCTGTAGCTACGAATGATACGGAAGAAGGACGATCGAAAAACAGAAGGACGGAGTTTACAATTGTATCTACCCAATAAGAGCATAAAATACCCTCGTGTAATTTGCTCGATCTCTATTATTTAAACTACAATTATTTACGTGTTATTAAATAAGCTACTGCCATATTAGGAACCCAACATAACCAGGCAACTATCTTGTAAGCAATAATAAAATCGCCGAAAATAGGTATCAATACCGGCAACCAAAGCCTTAAAGTTACTGCTGCAAAACAAGCAGCATAACTATAGATCATCATTTTCTGATGTTGGTCTATTCTTCTTTTTCGGATCAACAAATAAGCCCACAGAGTAGTAGAGAACCAAATGACACCTAGGGAAACAAAGCCGCTTGAAGGAATCAATCCACCTGTAGCAAAATGGCTAAATAGATACCTGCAAGCGAGCTCAAAAAGACAGAGGCAATATACAATTTACCGATTTGCCAGTGAAGATCTACATATTTCTTTCTAAGCTTTGTACTGAATTGAGTCCAGCCAATCAATAATGCCAATCCACCAAAACTAATGTGTATATAAAAAGAAGCATTCCAAAGAGTGCTGCTTAATACTTCAATTGTCTTTGTTTCTAATAAACCGAATTTTGTATCGGTGAGAAAATAAACAGAGGGATACAAACCAACAGCTATACAAAGTATAGCAAATAGGATGTAGATTATTTTTTTTGCCATTGTTGAATAGGTTTTAATGCAGTGTTGCTGCTTGAGGATCAGCCAAATAAGTGTAACTCACGTGCTAAAATAATAAAACTCATTACATATGGGTCGTCAATGCAGCCAAGTCAGCTTTTTATGAATTTTACACATTCAACGTTAGACTTTAAACAATTATACCTTTGCATTAACTTATGATCACCCTTATTATTATTGCGCTCACTTGTTTAGTATCCATCAGCGCTTTCAGCAATCACAGTTTGTTTTCTAAATTTCTTTTTAATGCTCATACCATTCATTCTAACCGGGAGTGGTATCGTTTTATATCACATGCGTTCATTCATGCTGATTGGATCCATTTGGCAATGAACATGTATGTACTTTATATGTTCGGTAATATGGTAGAAACAATATTCCAAAGCGCTTTCGGAACAGTTCGCGGTGAGACCTATTTTGCCCTCCTCTACTCTATTGGAATCATTGCCTCTTCACTGCCTTCATATAATAAAAACAAAGACAATTATCATTACAATGCCGTTGGAGCATCCGGAGCTGTTTCTGCAGTTGTATTTTCTTCCATCTTATTAAATCCACAAATGAACCTGTCTCTTATGTTCATTCCTATTCCAATACCTGCTCCTATTTTCGGAATATTGTATTTACTTTATTGCAAGTATGCAGCTTCTAATGCAAGAGACAATGTAGCACACGATGTGCATTATTGGGGTTCTTTATTCGGAGCAGTATTTACAATTGTTGTACTCCCATCAACTGTTCCGCATTTTATAGAAGCCGTTAAGAATATATTTTAAGAATAACTGTCAATATGAATAAAGCTGTTTTCCTGGATAGAGACGGAGTAATCAACAAGGAAATAGGTTACGTATACCGGATCGAAGATTTTGTGTTGACCGATGATATTATTCCTGCCTTGCAAAAACTACAGGCAGCAGGATATATTTTTGTAGTCATTACCAATCAAAGTGGTATTGCAAAAGAGCTTTATGTAAATAGCGATGTAGAGAAAATTCATGCTTACCTGCACCGGTTGATGAAAGAAAATAATATCACTATTGCCGAAATGTATTATTGCCCTCACCATTCAGACGTAGAACCCTGCACCTGCCGGAAACCCAATTCGGGCATGATAGAAAAGGCCATTGCACGTTTTAATATAGATGTAACACAATCCTACATGATCGGTGATAAAGACCGTGATTTTGAAGCTGCAAAAAAAGCGGGGGTGACCGGTATTCGCATTGAATCAGACAGCCCTATTCTACCCATTGTAGAATACATTCTTTCAAATGAGAAAAAGTGAATTAAAAACCAATAGTTGAAGACTAGGAACAATCTGAGGTAAGTTTTTCACAGCTATAGGAACCGTTTACCGGAAAGCATTAAAACTTTATACATTATAATTTTGGCTTCAGACTAATTGATTTATTTATTTTTACGAACCTCGTTCTATCTCTCGCACATGAAAAAAATTGGCTTATTGAGTTTGTTGGTTTGGGCTCTCTTTTTATTTACAATCTATTTAATTATAAATAAGATGTATGTACAAGCAGTTAGTATGGCTGCTGTCACTTATTTGTTATCAGGCTTACAAACACAAACCATCACCGGCAGGCTTCATGTTATTCATTTGCTTACCTCCTCTGTTCTTTTAAGCATCGGTATACTCTTGTATCAAAATTTCAATTTTCCTTCTTCATTAGCCGCATTCAGTGTTATTACATGTACGCTTCCCTTTTCCATTCGGATTTGGGCTTATCGCAAATTTTTAATGACCCGCTTTTTGTGGATGGAAGGCATTATCATTAGCATAGCACTCCTTCTTTATATACTCTCCATTAATATAGATGAAAATATATTCTTGTTATTCTCTCCATTGGCAACCTTAGGCTTTACCGGAGGCATTGCCATGGGAATGTTTTTCGATACGCCCGGCTTATTAAAAGCTGCACGTAAAGAATACGGGCTTACAGCAGGAAGGCCCGCCCCTGATTTCACATTGCCGGATCAAGATGGTAATATGGTAAAGCTTTCCGATTATATCGGGAAAAGAAACTTACTACTCATATTTGTCAGAGGGGACTGGTGTCCCTGGTGTCATATGATGTTGAGAACCTATCAGAGGGAAATAAAAAGATTCGAAGAGAAAAATATTATGCTGATTGCTATTGGACCCGACCCGAAAGACGTTAACCATCAAATGGTTGAAAAGTTAGGGTTGGAATATAGAGTGCTGGCGGATGATCGTCAGCAGACTGCTTCGGTGTACGGCTGTCAACTATCGCATGAAGAAAATAAAAATCTGTTGACCTCTAATCCTATTCGTAAACATTATGAAGAGGGATTGCCTTTGCCTGCTTCTTTTCTCATTGATAAAAAAGGCATGATCATTTATACATCACGCCCGGATAGAGTTGGTGAACCGGTAGATATTGACAACATTTTCCCAGCACTAAAAACTTTGTAGTCATTAATGATACGCATTGGGGACTAATCCACATGCCCTTTAGGTGTTAGCAAAGAATCTTTTGGCAATGTATAAGAAGGTGTGCGAATAGGTGCACTAAGAAGTTGATCCATATCAGGTTTACCCCCATTTACCCAAGCCGTATACCAAAAACTACCAACAGCAAGAACCGCTTGCCTCATTCTGCGCTCTACCATACCATTGAGCAGTTGATTATAAGCATTGGAATATCCTTCGGAATAAGTTCTTTTGGTACTTTTTCCTTTGTTAACATAAACGTATTTATCTTCTGATGCCCATTTTATACTCAGTTCTTTTTCAAAAAGCAAAACCGAATCTTTAGCATTAAAACTTTCCTGTACTATTTTCCATGCTGCACCATTGATGTCATGTATAAATGTTGCCTTGCCGGTAAAAAAATCCCATTGCTTAGAAAGCAATTCGGGGATACGCCCTTCCCATAAACTATGAATGCCTTCCTGATGTGTTAATTGCCCGTTGTAGTTCTCTGTTGTATGAAGCGGCACATGTGCATCGGCAATATAATGTCCTATGTTGGCAGAGAGGTATACTATTTCATTGGCATTTTGCTTTCTAAAGGCCTCCGTAAGTTTCGCCTGCATTATTTCTATTTGCCAGGGAACAGTACCATATTTTTTCAAAGTATCTTCCGAATACTTGTCTACGGCTGCCCGCCATTGCTTAGGAATGGAATCGAAAGGATGTGTTCCATAATGATCGGCATCTATATAATGTAAGGGAGCTTCATCAGGGTTAGCATACCTACGTCTATCGGCATCTACCGAATGTTTCGATAGGTAATCAATATGCTGCTTGTAAAAGGAAAAGATTTCAGAAGGAAGAATGAATACAGCCAGCTCATTGATTCTTTTATGCGCATGAAATCCCCAGCCAAATGCCGAACAAATCCCTATAAACAATAGAGCAAACAGTAAAATTCTTCTTTTCATATATCTAATTACTCAAAGGTTATTTAAAGCTCAATGTTTCAATTCTAATATCCAATATTAACACAGATAAGTAAATTCTACCTGTATGAAATTTTAATATTCAACTTTCCTGTAAAAATAAGGTATATGTTATTGTGTTGTATTTTCTTACTTTTAAATCCCTTAATAAAACTACAATGAAAAAAATATTTACCCTGTTGTTTTTAAATTTTTTCTTTTTTATTTCTAATTGCTTCGGTCAACCCTCGTTCATTAAAGATTCATTAGATAAGTATGTTGAAAGAGAGATGAAGCGCTGGAACGTACCCGGTTCGGCAGTAGCGGTGGTAAAAGATGGTAAAGTAATTGTGATGAAAGGCTACGGAGTAAGAGAGACAGGGAAAGCAGACAGGGTGGATGAAAACACTCTTTTTCAAATTGCTTCCAACTCAAAAGCATTTACAGGCACATCCATCGCATTATTGGATTATCAAAAACGTTTATCCTTGAATGATAAAGTAACTAAATGGCTTCCTTATTTTAAACTGAAAGATGAATCAGCCACCGGCATGGTAACCGTGAGAGATCTTTTGTGCCATAGAATAGGATTTGAAACATTTCAAAGCGACCTGTTGAATTGGAATTGCAACGCAAGCAGAAAAGAATTGATCGTTAATATGCGTAATGTAGATGCTGCCTATCCTTTCAGAGCCCATTATGGATATTGCAATGTTGCTTTCCTGGCTGCAGGAGAAGTTATTCCTGCCGTAACGGATACTTCGTGGGATGATTTTGTGAAATATCATTTCTTTCTTCCTTTAAAAATGAATCGCAGTTCCACTATGTATAAAAACCTGGTAAGTGATAATAACGCCTGCAAACCGTACACCCTTATCAATGACAAACTCACATTATTGAGCTATGCCAATGTAGATGCATTAGGACCAGCAGCCTCCATTAATTCATGCATAAAAGATCTGTCTAACTGGCTTTTAATGCAATTAGACAGTGGCAGGTTTGAAGGAAAACGTGTGTTTCCATACGAGGCATTGCGTGCAACTTACTCGTCTAATACCATTGTTGCGGACATGAATCCGAAAAGCGGATCTGTGTTTCAGAACTACGGATTAGGCTGGTTCCTGCTTGATTACAACGGAAAAAAAGTAATAAGGCACGATGGTGGGGCTGATGGTTTTGTAACCACCACTTGTTTTGTTCCTGCATTAAACTTAGGGATTGTTGTCTTAACCAATACAGATGCCAACTCCTTCTATTCTGCTCTTCGCAAGCAAATCATTGATGCATATATGAATCTCCCTTATCAGAATCACAGTGCACTTATTTACAACCTATCTAGACCTGATGTTAAAAAAGAAAATGAAGAGGTGAACAAAATGCTGACCCAAGCAGCCGAGAAACCTAAAGCCACTTATACAAACGAGGAATATTGCGGCAAATACAATAATCCTGTTTACGGAAACATTGAAATAACTACCAATCCTGTAAATAAAAACGAATTGGTAATTAACTTCTCCCACCATCCTACTCTTAAAGGCAATCTTAGTGCATTAGGCAATAATGATTTTGTATGCAAATACAGCATTGTCACCTATGGCATTAAGAAGATAAACTTTAAAGACGAAGGAGGAAAAGTAAAAGGCGTGGTTATACGCGTAAATGAATTTGTAGACCTGATGGATTATGAATTTGTAAAGCAAGTTATTAATTAGAACCTGTGTTTAAAAAATGCTACCAGATGTTACGTCTGGTAGCATTTAAGAATCATTAATTTGCTTTATTCATCAATACCCCTCAAAATCAGCTGTTATTCACTTGTTGATGAATTACGACCATTCAAAATCAATCACCAAGCCTTCCTAATCAATAAACGGGAGAACCAAATCAATATTTGTAAGACCATTGATTGATTTAGTAAAGGCAAAATCAATTAATGGCTCTTTGTAATCAATAAATGGGGAACCTGCATAAATAGTGATTGTCCCATAAATCGATCTTGGAATGATGCATTCAATAAACGGAATGTACTAATCAATAAGTGAACAATCATTTATTGATCGAGGAAGGACAAAATCAATCAACAGTAGTTTAAAATAAATAAGGGAAGCCTTATAGTCAAAAGATTAAGAATGCTAATTCTTAAAGTAACTAAGCAACTGAGAAAGTTTTGCTTTCAGGTCTTTACGGTTCACGATCATATCTAAAAAGCCGTGTTCCAATAAGAACTCAGAGGTTTGAAAACCTTTGGGAAGATCTTTTTTGATGGTTTCTTTTATAACACGCGGGCCGGCAAAACCGATCAATGCCCCGGGTTCTGCAATGTTCAGATCACCCAGCATGGCATAAGAAGCAGTAACACCTCCGGTAGTCGGATCTGTCATTAAAGAAATGAAAGGCAATTTAGCTTCTGCAAGAAGCGTAAGCTTAGCAGAGGTTTTAGCCAACTGCATCAGTGAAAAGGCTGCTTCCATCATACGCGCACCCCCTGATTTGGAAATGATCATGAACGGAGCTTTATGTTCAATGCAAAAATCAATAGCAAGTGATATCTTCTCTCCTACTACGGCTCCCATACTTCCGCCTATAAAAGAAAAGTCCATACATGCAATTACAAAATCATGCCCGTTCACTTTACCGGCTGCCGTTGCAATGGCATCTTTCAAACCGGTCTTTGCTTGTGATTCAGCCAATCGATCCGTATATTTTTTCGTGTCGAAGAAATTGAGGGGATCGGCAGCAGTAAGGTGTGGATTTAATTCAAAATACTCGTTGTTATCAAATATAATTTCAAAATACTCAGCTGAGCCAATGCGATCGTGATACCCGCAATCTAAACACACATACAGATTAGCGTTATGTTCATCAGCAGGACGTATCTTCTTACAGGAAGGACATTTATGCCAAAGTCCTTCTTTGGTTTCCTTCTTTTCTTTTGTACGGGTTGTTATTCCTTTAGCTATACGCTTATACCAGCTCATAATAATTGCTTGTGTGGTTTATCAACCATTGAACAAATAGTAAAAAACAAAAAATCAGGCAATGGTTATTTCTTTAGAAAGATATACATTCTGAATAGCTTGTAATAAAGCCACTCCTTCCTTCACAGGTTTTTGAAATGCTTTTCTTCCTGATATTAATCCGTGTCCGCCTGCACGTTTATTAATAACTGCTGTTGTTACTGCTTCGGCCAGATCACTTGCCCCTTTAGATTCCCCTCCGGAATTGATCAAGCCAATTCTTCCCATGTAGCAATTTGCCACCTGGTAACGGCAAAGATCAATGGGATGATCGGATGAAAGCTCGGAATAAACTTTTGCATGTGTTTTACCGAAACTAAGTGCATTATAACCTCCATTGTTAGTAGGAAGTTTTTGCTTGATGATATCAGCCTGAATAGTTACTCCTAAGTGATTGGCTTGTGCCGTTAGATCGGCAGCTGTATGATAGTCTACTCCATCTTTTTTAAATCCGTTATTACGCAAATAACACCAAAGAACCGTTGCCATTCCTAATTCATGTGCACGCTCAAAAGCCAATGCTACTTCTGTTATTTGCCTAGATGCTTCCGGAGAGCCAAAATAAATAGTAGCACCCACTGCTGCTGCACCCATATTGTAAGCACTTTCTATAGTTCCAAACATAATCTGATCGAACTTATTAGGATAAGTAAGAAACTCGTTATGATTGATCTTTACAATGAAAGGAATCTTGTTAGCATATTTCTTAGAAACAATGCCTAAAACGCCATACGTAGAAGCTACAGCATTGCAACCTCCTTCAACCGCCAGTTTTACTATGTTTTCAGGATCAAAGTAAGCGGGATTGGGTGCAAATGAAGCGCCTGCAGAATGCTCTATCCCTTGATCCACGGGAAGGATAGACAAATATCCTGTTCCCCCTAATCGGCCTTGGTTATATATCTTTTTTAAGTTCTCAATCACTTTAGGGCTTCTGTTGGAAATAGAGAATATTCTGTCTACAAAATCGTTTCCGGTTAGATGCAATTGTTCTTTAGGAATTCCTTTACAAGTATGATTAAGAAGCTTATCGGCTCCTGAGCCAAGCAACTCGGCTATTTTAGATGCTGATTCAACTGTTGTCATGATAGATTTGGTTTTATCGTTAAAAGGATAGCAAATTTATGAATTATTCCATGCCTTTATCAACATTCTTAGGCTCATAACCAAAGGGATAACCCCTGTTATTTAAAATAGC
>CAZCJN010000002.1:16628-27988 GCA_964498865.1 uncultured Bacteroidia bacterium | reverse complement strand
AGTGACCTGAATGAAGATTATTTTAAAAAATGCTTTAAGGGAAGCGGGCGTATCCTATAGCTAGTGAAGCTTATCCACATGCCCTATGTAATTATGTTCTCCACCTAGTATATCTATAATTTTTACCTTCCAGACATAAGCATCTTGCTGAGTTTGTTTATCCGAACCATTCATTTTACCATTCCACCCTTCCCGAATATCATTCGTTTCAAATACCTTATTACCCCAACGGTCAAAGATCATGATATGGAATTCTTTGATATTGGTTCCATACCCCAGAAATAACTCATTCCTATGATTACCGTTCGGAGTAAAAGCATTGGGAATATAAAAAGTGAAGGGAGAATTTACTTTTATACACTTTATGGATGTGTCTTTGCAATTACCGGTATGGTCAGCAACAATCAATGTAATGCAATAGGTTCCTGTATCGGAAAAAAGATGAAGGGGATGTTGTAAAGAAGATGAATCATTCACTCCCGAAGCAGTATCTCCAAATATCCAAAAAGAAGAGGAATAATTTCCTATCGATTGATTGAAGAAATTAACAGAGGGGTCAAGAATAGAAATGGTATCGGGATTATAAATAAAATCTGCAACCGGAGGAGCCCCACCGGTAATAGTACTCGTTTTCTGCTCAGTACAACCATTGGCATCAGTTACAATAATGGTATACACCCCATCACCCAAGCCTGTTGCTGTAGGCGTAGATTGAATGGGACTGGTAAGCCATAAATAGGTATAAGGAGGAGTTCCTGATGAAGCAGAAACTGTTGCTGTTCCATCTTTAGTTGCACAAGAAGCAGGTGTAGATGTAGTGTTAAGCGTTATGGCGGTTGATTCAGTAATAGTTACCGATTGAGTAAATGTGCAGCCCTGCGCATCGGTTACAATAACTATATAATTACCGGCAGATAAGTTGCTGGCTACAGCAGAACTTTGAGCAGGAGAGGTATTCCAAGCATACATATAACCCGGTGTTCCACCGGCAGCACTTGCTGTTGCTGATCCGTTCTTACCGCCCTTGCAACTTACATTCACTACATTCGATATAGTAGCTGCCAGAACAGCCGGTTGCGTAATCGTTACAGTTGCAGTTTGAGTACATCCCACAGCATCTTTTGCCAAACAAGTATAGGTTCCGGCAGGTAAAGCAGAAACAGAAGCGGTGGTTTTAACCGGATTTGTATTCCATAAATAGGTATAAGGCAAAATTCCTCCGGCAGGTGAAATAGCAGCTGTACCGTTATTGAGTCCGTAACAGGAGACATCCGTTTGAGAGAGTGTGACAGGAAAACCGCCTCCGCTGGCATTAACAGCTACTCTTACGGTACCACTTAGGCATCCTGCGGCATCTACAACCGTCAACATATAGATACCGGGGGCTAGTCCGGTTGCAGTAGCGGTCGTTTGTACGGGTACTGTATTCCATGAATAGGAATATGGAGCGCTTCCGCCAATTATATTGGTAACTGTTAAAGTACCCGTACTATCTTCACATAGCGATGGCGTTGAAGAAGTAGTAATGGATAAACCAGAACTACATTTTAAAGATTGCAGAGAGAAAAAAACACCTGAATCATATGCCCCATCACCGGCATCGGCAATTGCTAATTTAAAATGATAAGGAGTGCACGGCACAACGCGTAACGCCACGTCAATAGGTTTTGTAAATCCATCGTATTGTACAAAATCACCCCCTATGTTGTCAACATAATAAAATGGATTATTAGTTTTATTTACATTATCAATACTTACAGGAATATTTGTAGAGGGAATTAAGGCTACATTTTTGTTGTTATATTGTGCTCCGGCAGGATTGGCTCCGCTCACAAATATTCCAAATACATCATTATAACCAGCACTAACATATTCAAGATACTCTTCTGAACCAAATGAAAATGTAAACGCAAGCGTATCACACGAAGGAGTAGCATCAAATTCCAAAATACAAGGATCAAATATTGCTAAAGGCTCAATAGCTATCAGCTCAGGATCACTAAATAAAACAGCATTATTTTTACCCTCTTTATCATTGTTATTTGGTCCAACGGCAAGTCCTACTTGCCCCGTAGTCAGCAACACACCACCGGCAATATTTATATCAGATGCGGTACCATCAAAAGTACCACTTGCTCCAACAGGGCAGTTTATAGTTGCATTGGTGATTAACACACCTGATCCTTGTAAAATCTGTGCAAGTTGGGTAGCGTTGTTATTGGAAACTACCTGAAGTTGAGAAAAGGAATCTAATACGCAAAAACACAACAAAAACAAAATAAGATAGACAAGTTTATGGCGCATTAACATTAATAATGAATTCTTTATTTGTAAAATTATAAATAGATTCGACCGTAATCCACAGCATACGCAAACGATTATATAACAAAACTACTAACATCTTTGTTTATTATCATTATTTATGACGCTTTTTAAGGGCTTAGGGTTGCCTCCAGCCTCAAAATTATATCATTCTATAATATATTAATTATAATGAATAACTATTATCAGCATATCATACCTATACAAAAACATTCCATGTATTATAGAGATACCTGAGTTACTGCATACCCTCCCATCCAGCATACATATTTTTATACATTTGCGGAAACTAATTTAATCCCATGAAAAAATTCCACTTTTTTCTCGCATTATCAGCATTAGTTATGCTGTTAAATTCATGCTCTACTACACATGAAAACAAAATTGCAGTCATAGACCATTTACCTTACCCTACAACTAATAAGGTAGATACAACTGATGACTACTTCGGAACGAAGATTGCTGACCCTTATCGTTGGCTTGAAAATGATACAACAGCAGAAACAGGAGCTTGGGTTGATGAACAAAATAAAGTAACCTTTGATTATCTTGAAAAAATTCCTTTCCGTCAACAGTTAAAAGAACGTTTGACTCAAGTATGGAATTATGAAAAATTAGGCACACCTTTCAAAAAAGGTAAGTATTATTTCTTCTACAAAAACGACGGATTACAAAATCAAAATGTACTTTATGTACAAGAAGGACTATCAGGTACTCCCAAAATTCTGATAGACCCAAATACGCTTTCTTCGGATGGCACAACAGCCCTATCGGGAATTAGTATTAGGGAAGATGGTAAGTATATTGCCTATAATCTTGCTAAATCCGGCTCAGATTGGACAGATATTGTTGTAACAGAGATCGAAAACAACCAAACATTATCCGATACCATTCATTGGGTAAAATTCTCACAAGCTTCTTGGCAAGGAGATGGATTTTATTATAGCACTTACCCCGCTCCAACCAGTCATGCATATTCCGGGAAAAATGAAAACAACAAGGCTTACTACCATAAATTAGGAACCAAACAAAGCGACGATAAAGTAGTGTACAGTGATCCTAAGCACCCCGGCCGAGGATGGGGTATTGGGGTTACGGATGATGGGAAATTCATGGGTCTTTGGGGCAGTCAGTCTACCAGCGGAAATTCTTTTGCGATTAAAGAAGCAAATGCAAAAAACTGGACATGGGTAGACACATCATTTAATAATGAATATAACCTTATTGATAATATAAACGGGCAATTACTGGTACAGACCAATAACAATGCTCCAAAATGGCAAGTAGTACTTATTGATCCGGCAAAACCTCAGCCAGAAAACTGGAAAAAAATTATTCCTGAATCAAACGATCTACTTGATGGAGTTGAATTATGTAATGGAAAAATTGTTGCAAAATATTTACACGATGTAACTAATAAGTTAGTTGTTTACAATATAAACGGAACACAAGAGAAAGAAGTACCTACTCCACCTCTTGGCGTAGTTGCTTTTAGCGGAAGTATGAAAGACAGTGTTGCATTTTACTCTTTCACCAACTACACTACTCCAACAAGTATCTATAAATACAATATTAACTCTAATACTTCTGAAGTATATTTTAAGCCTTCTGTTGATTTTGTTTCCGATAATTATGAAAGCAAACAAGTATTCTACCCCAGCAAGGATGGAACCAAAATACCTATGATCATTACTTACAAAAAAGGTATTGAGTTAAATGGCAATAATCCATGTTTCTTATACGGATACGGGGGATTTAATATTAACATAACCCCTTCATTCATTAATAGCTCTGTAGCATTTTTAGAAAATGGGGGTGTATATGCTGTAGCTAATATGAGAGGAGGAAATGAATATGGAGAAGAATGGCACAAAGGAGGGATAAAGTGCAATAAACAAAATGTGTTTGACGATTTTATTGCAGGCGCCGAGTACTTAATAAAAGAAAAATATACTTCATCTCAAAAGCTAGCAATTCACGGTCGTTCTAACGGCGGTTTATTGGTGGGTGCTGTAATGACTCAACGCCCTGATCTGATGAAAGTAGCATTACCCGGTGTTGGAGTATTGGATATGCTTCGCTATCATAAATTCACTATTGGCTACTACTGGGCAGGTGATTATGGAAAAAGTGATAATAAAGAAGAATTCGATTGTTTGGTTAAATATTCTCCATTGCACAATGTAAAAGAGGTAGAATATCCTGCAACTATGATCACAACTGCCGATCACGATGATCGGGTTGTTCCTGCGCACTCATTTAAATTTGCGGCTACCTTACAGGAAAAACATAAAGGCAACAATCCTATTTTAGTTCGTATCGATAAAAAAGCAGGCCATGGTGCCGGAAAGCCTACTACTAAACAAATTGAAGAATGGGCAGACATATGGAGTTTTGTTTTCTATAATTTAGGAATGACCCCTCAAAACGCTGCCGCTCCAAAAGGATAAAACGAAATAGCCCTTGAGAAATGCATGATGAGGATAATGCCTGAGCAGTTAAAGCTTAAATACATAATGATATTCAGCACGATATTCATCGTGCTGAATACTTTTTTTTTAGCGAACGAAATATATTGGTTTACACTCTTTCCGGTGGTAGCATTAGCTGTTATAACAGCAATTTTCGCTCTCGATGTATTGATGTTCATCATCGTATTTTTCACACCACTTTCCGTTATACTTCAAGAAGGCGATTGGGGACTGGCTGTTTCATTACCAACAGAACCTTTATTATTCTGTGTACTTGTCATATACATTATCCGTCTTTTCTATGAAGGAAAAGTAGACAAGAGAATACTTCTTCATCCCGTTACTGTTTCCATATTATTTTACCTCGCATGGATTACATTTACATGTATTACCAGCAGTATGCCAAGTGTGTCGTGGAAATTTTTATTATCGAGGCTGTGGCTTGTGATACCCTTTTATTTTGTTTCTCTACATCTTTTCAAAGAAAAAAAGAACAAAAGAAAATATATTTGGTTTTACATCATTCCTTTCTCCATTGTGATCATTTATACCATTATTAATCATTCAATGGATGACTTCTCTGAAAAAGCAGCTCATCTATCAATGGTACCTTTTTATAGCGATCATACCTCGTATGGAGCCATTATCGCTATGTACTTTCCTATACTTTTACTTTTCACATTTGGTTCTGAATACTCAACAAAAATGCGTTTCATTTCCGCATTCTTTCTTTTAATATTTTCCGGCGGACTATTTTTTTCCTATACACGTGCCGCATGGTTAAGCATTTTGCTGGCAGCAGTTGTATTAGCTATATATCTTTTAAGAATACGCTTATATACGGTACTGGCTATTATTGCTGTCATGGCATCTGTATTTTTTTATTATCAATCAGACATTCTTATTGCATTGGAATCGGGTAAGCATAAAAATATTAAAAACAAAAATTTTGAGCAACGCATACAATCCATTACGAACGTAACTACCGATGCATCTAATACAGAGCGTTTTAACAGATGGTCATCGGCATTACGTATGTTTAATGAAAAACCTTTAGTTGGTTGGGGACCAGGTACCTATCAATTTCAATATGCACCTTTTCAAATATCCAGTGAAAAGACAATCATATCAACCAACTTTGGTGATGTAGGCAATGCCCACAGCGAATACCTAGGACCTTTAGCAGAAACCGGTATACTTGGTTTATTATCAGTTCTAGCAATCATCATCACTACTTTATCAACTGCAGGAAGAATTATCTATAAATCTGCTAATAAAAGAACAAGAGCGTTTGCCATTGTTATCATTTTAGGACTCATTACTTATTTTATACATGGAACTTTAAATGACTTCTTAGATACAGATAAAGCCTCAGCTCCCTTTTGGGGATTTATTGCCATGTTAGTAATGATGGATATTAATGAAAGAGAGATCAATCCGTTAGAGAACTAACCATTTATCTCCTCTGCTATTTTAACAAGGTAATAAGTCCTGTTACCAGGATTAGAACCAGTACCAAAGATTTAAACTTCTCTTCAGAAACATGCATTAAAATCCTTTTTCCAATATAAGTACCTATAATACTTATTATAAATAAAATTGGAACTAAGTATAAATCATGTGAATGAACAAAACCATTCATATAGTAAACAACGCTCCTGCTAGAATCGATCAGCAAATCTATAATAGCAGAAGTAGCAATAAAGACTTCTATCTTCAAGTTAAAGGCTGCTAAAACCACTCCCCGTACCGCGCCTCCTGTCCCTAAAAGACCTGCTAAAAATCCTGATAAAACACCACCTCCTACCGTATTGAATACATTAGGTTTTATTTTAAAGTTTTTTAGGATTAACAAGACCACACTTATAATGATGAGAAAAACAGCAAGGATGGTTTCTAATAATTTCGTTTCAACATACTTGCTAAGCCATGCTCCTATTAAAACAAAAATAATAGCAGGTGTACCTATATAAATAAGTAAATGCCTATTAAACCCTTTACGAAATAAAATAATCTTAGAGACATTACTGGATACATGAAATAATGCAGTAATTCCAAGTACAGAATGAAAATCTAAAAAGTAACTGGCTATAGGAACAAAAAAAAGAGAAGATCCAAAACCTCCTACTGTCCCAGCTATTTCTGCAAATAAAGCTAGTAGAATAAAATAATGTAAGTTTTCCAAAAAAATGTATTTATTAAATCCATGCAATTTAATAATTAGTAGAACTGGTGTGGTTATAACTTAGAGATAGCAAACTATCAGTAACTGCTTGTTATGAATTATTTTCATTTCCTTTGTGTATGCTTAAAAGGGGAGATAAGAAAATAATAAGGGCATGGAGTTTTTACGATTGGGCAAATTCAGTTTACTCACTTACCATCACTTCTGCCATATTTCCAATTTATTATGAATCCGTAACAACCTCAGATCAATCTGATAAAGTACATTTTATAGGAAGAGAGTTTACCAATACTACTTTGTATACCTACGCATTAGCGTTTGCCTATTTTATTGTAGCCATTACGTTACCTCTACTATCCGGCATTGCAGATTATACCGGGAATAAAAAACGTTTCATGCAGTTTTTCTGCTATTTGGGTTCGATATCCTGTGCTTGTATGTACTTCTTTACAGGATCCGAAAACCTATGGATCGGCATTACAACCATTATACTCGCCTGCATAGGTTATTCGGGCAGTTTGGTTTTTTACAATGCTTACCTACCGGAAATTGCAGAACCCAAAGAACATGACCGAGTAAGCGCTCAAGGGTTTTCCATGGGTTACATAGGCAGTGTTATATTACTCATCTTCAATTTGTTTGTGGTAATGAATCCAAATCTTTTGGGATTTAGTGATACTGGAACTGCTACACGATTTTCATTTCTTACTGTAGGGATATGGTGGGCCTTATTTGCACAAATACCTTTCTATTACTTACCCGATAACGTCTATAACAGAAAGCCCACAGGCAACTATCTTTTAAACGGATATAAGGAATTGAAAAAAGTTGGAAGTGAACTAAAAAAGCATAAATCATTAGCAAAGTTCTTGTCAGCATTTTTTGTTTACAACATGAGTGTACAAACTGTTATGCTCATTGCAACTTTGTTTGGAAGTAAAGAGTTAAAATTAGAGTCATCTCAGCTTATTACCGTCATTCTTGTAATTCAATTAATTGCTGTGATTGGTGCTTATGGGTTTTCATCCATGGCAAAAAAGAGAGGGAATATATTCACTCTAAAAATATCAGTACTGGTATGGATAGGGGTTTGCATATCGGCTTATTTTGTTTATACCGCTGCACACTTTTATATTCTTGCAGCCATTGTAGGATTGGTAATGGGTGGCATACAATCTCTTTCCCGGTCTACGTATTCAAAAATGCTTCCCGAAACGGAAGATCCAACTATTTATTTTTCTTATTACGATGTAACAGATAAACTATGCATTGTGTGTGGCATGGGCATCTTCGGGATTATTGAACAGGTAAGCGAAAGTATGCGTAATCCCATCTTAGCTTTACTGTTATTCTTTATAGCAGGATATATACTTTTATTGAGAATACCCAAGGCCAATAACTAACAGGCTCCGCATAACATTTGTATATTCGTACAGAAATTTACTAATATGATCGTAGATATCTTCATACCCTGTTTTATTGACCAATTACATCCGAATGTAGGAATGAATATGGTAAAAGTTTTAGAAAAAGTAGGATGCGGCGTTAATTATAATCCTGAACAAACTTGCTGCGGACAGCCTGCTTTTAATGCCGGTTATTGGGATGAAGCCCGCGAAGTAGGAGAAAAATTTATTAAAGAATTTCAAAACGACAGATATATTGTTTCGCCTTCTGCATCTTGTACCGGTTTTGTAAAAAACTTTTATCCTGAAATGTTTCACAACTCTGTTCTGCATAATGAGTTCAAACAAATTAAAAAAAACTTATACGAATTTTCAGATTTTTTAGTGAACGTTCTTAAAATTACCAACCTGGGTGCTACCTTAAAAGGGGTTGCTACTTATCACGACTCATGTGCCGGGCTTCGCGAATATGGAATTAAACGCGAACCCAGAACACTTTTAGAAAAGGTAAAAGGATTGGAAATAAGAGAAATGAAAGAGACCGAAGCATGTTGCGGTTTTGGCGGCACCTTCTCTGCGAAGTTTGAACCAATTGCTGTAAGCATGACCGAACAAAAAGTAAAAAATGCACTTGAAGTAAAAGCAGATTACATTATTTCTACCGATATGTCTTGTCTCTTGCATATAGATTCATACATTAAAAAACAGAATCATAATCTCAAGGTAATGCACCTTGCAGATGTGTTAGCAACCGGTTGGTAGTAACAAGTAGGTATCGTATATCTATCTTAAAAGGATAAATAAATACACATCTTCCCATGAAAACCCTCTTGCTTACGTATGTTAATTATAACCTTTGGGCAAATAAAAAAATTGCGGATTTGTTAATTAAAATAGATCCTGCTCTGCTCAAAAAAGAAATAAAAAGTAGTTTCTCTACTCTAACAAAAACAATAGAGCATATTTGGGGAGCTGAAACCATATGGCTAAGTCGTTTAAATGGAGCTTCACTTACTTCTTTTCCACAAGCCGCCGATGATTTAGATACATTCATAAAGCATTTTTTATCAAGTTCTGAATCATTCGTTAGTTTTATTAGTAATAAAGAACATGATTTCTTTTCTAATCCGCTTTCTTATACCGACACGAAAGGAAATGCATATACAAATGTTCCCTGGCAAATTGTAATGCATTGCATGAACCATAGTACATTTCATAGGGGGCAGATCATTACGATGTTAAGAGAAGTAGGTATTACCAGCTTGCCTTCTACGGATATGATCGCTTACTTCAGAGAAAAAAATGATACCGATATGGAAAAACTAATTGTAAAGAATAGTATAACCATTAATGCAAGTGCTGCCAAAACATGGGATTATTTAGTAAATCCTATGCATACCAAAAAATACATGTTTGGTTGTGAAACAGTATCAGATTGGAAGATTGGCAGTTCTTTGCTATGGAAAGGAAATTACGAAGGAAAAGAAATGGTCTTTGTAAAAGGAAATATTTTAAACATAGAAAAACAGAAGCAATTAAAATATTCTGTAATTGATCCTAACGCCACTTATCCTCACACTCCGGAAAATCATCTACAAGTGACTTATGATCTAGCCGAGCAGAACGGGAAAACGCTTTTAACTGTTATACAAGATGGTTTTGAAAATGCTGCTGAAGGAGAGAAAAGGTATAAAGAAGTTTATAACAATGGTGAAGGATGGAATCCTATTCTTGTTGAAATAAAAAAACTTGTTGAAACTAATTAACGTATTTTTCCTTTCTCTCTCCCAATAGTTTAATTGGAAAAATATTTTTCTTTTTACGTAAATGAAAACGCTGAATCGCATTATCCTCTATATATTGCGCTGCTTCTTCTATACTATCAGTAAAAAGAAACATAGACAGATCTTGTTCATTAACTGTTCCTTGTTTAACACAAAATTGAAAATGTTCGTGTAATTTTTTATGAAATTCTACTCCAAACAACACGACGGGGAAGTTCTTCACTTTATTAGTTTGAATTAATGTTAATGCTTCAAAAAATTCATCCAGAGTACCATATCCTCCAGGCATTACTACAAATACAAATGAATATTTTGAAAGCAGAACTTTTCTTACAAAAAAATAATCAATGCTTACCCACCTATCCAAGTACTTATTAGGTTCTTGTTCCACTGGTAAAACAATATTACATCCGACTGATCTCCCTCCGGCCTCTTTCGCCCCTCTATTTGCTGCTTCCATAATTCCCGGCCCTCCACCTGTCATAACCGTAAAGCCTAAGTTAGCAAGAGCTGCGCCTATTTCCCGAGCTTTCGCATAATAAGGATGATCTTCTCCAAATCGAGCTGACCCAAATACAGTTGCACAGGGCCCAAGAAAATGAAATTTTCTAAACCCTTTGATAAATTGCAACATAACTTTAAATAAGAAAAAAAGCTCTCTACCTCTTGAATGTGGGCCTTCAAGAAACGCCTTTTCTTCAGCATGCTTCGAAGTAGTCATATAGTCATAATACAATAATGTTTTGATCGCTCTTTTTTAAGACTGACAAGAGTCACATATAAAACTAATAATTATCATTGTTTGTTAGCAATCGTCTTTCTATATTTATTAAAATCAAAAAAAACAAAAAACCATGGAAACATTAGAAAACAACACCTCTATTACAAATAAAATCTTAGGTGGATTGAAAAAAGCCACAGTTGAACTGGAAGAATTTATGGTTCAAGCGGCACTTGGAAAAGCAGAAGCACGAGATACGTATGAAGAGTTGAAAAAAATATTTGACAAACACCTGCATCAATCTAAAGTTAATGTAGAAAGTATTAAAGACCTCTCTAAAGAAAAGCTTACTGCTCTTAAAACTATAATTGAAAATTTACAAGTACAACTAGCCCTTGGAAAAGCGGAGACAAAAGATGTTTTTGAAACTCAACAAGCCAAAATAGTTAATGCGTTGAATCAACTAGAAGA
>CAZCJN010000002.1:0-16528 GCA_964498865.1 uncultured Bacteroidia bacterium | reverse complement strand
GATTTTACAGAAGAAATTTCAAAGGCGTATGCTCATTTCAAGAAAACAATTTTAGATTAATTGCTCATACTTGGCTTAATAAAACTACCCGTATAGATATTAAATTTATATGGGTAGTTCTGTTAAATTTATGAAGGTAATTAATAAAGACATTCTTTAATTAATCACGGGGCTACTAATACCTGCTGGGGAGTTTTTAATAGTATTGCTATTCTTATACTCTATGGGTGCCATAGGAAATTTTTTCATGATGCGTTTTATTGCAGGGTGAATATCATCATTTATATATTTAGGGTCGTATATATCACCCTTTGCAACGCCCGACCAAATAAGCTTATTTTTCACTCGGTCAATTACATTCAAAGTAATAGCCCCTTCTACATACTCAATTTTTTCTGTACAATACCCAGATGGAGTACAATACTGAGGATAGTCTTTGTAGTAATACTCATATCTATAAGGGAAATAATATCGGCTGCAATAATAATATCAGCAATAATAATAGGAATATGGGCGAGAAGGATACAGAACCTCTTTCTCTCTCTTTTTATTATTTATTACGACATGCAATAATAAGTCAGGAGTATCCAGATTAACTGTATACCCTCTTTCAATAAAACTCTGACCAAAATAATTACGAATATTATTTCTTATAATGTCGTTATTATAGGGTGTATTAGTTGTATCTATCTTATCTTGAAGCCATGCAAAAGTTTTGTATTTATCAAATGATGCTGTTTGATCAGCTGTTACAGATATATCTGTATATACGCTACAGCCAGCTATAAAAAAAGCTGCTGCAATCGGAAGTAATAATTTAATTCTCATAGTTGGATTATTAGTACAAATAACTATTGTATTGAATGATTTTCCTATGAGAGATGTCATAAGAAAATATGATATTAATCAGGAGGCAAATGTACCGGGCAGGGCAATATTATGAAAAGATTAAACATCAAATGTAGCCCAAACACATGCGTGATCAGATGCCTGATTGGCTTTGCTTGTTACTTCAGGAAAATATTTATTTCCTTTCCTAAATATTCCCCTTCGCTCTACACCTACATCGTGTATCTTATGGAATAACGGTTCAGAAACCAATAGATAATCTATTTGCTGATTGCCTGTATGATAGGTCCATGTTGGTTGATCCTTAAATTGTGGTGCTTTAAATACATCATTTAAATTTGGAAGTTGTAAAAGACGCTGTAATGGTATTCTCTCCGGAGTATCATTAAAATCACCTGCAACCACTACATAGTCTTTTTTCAAATCGTATTTAGATAGTATTTGGACTACATGATCAACTTGTAATTTTCGCTTATTGTCGTTAGAAACAGGATTCCCATAACCTTTGCTTTTAAAATGATTACACAATACATACAAAACTTGCTTATTGGGAAGTATAATTTCATACTCTGCACAGTCTCTGCTAAAAACATTCTGTTCTCTTTTATGAGAATCTAAGTACCGGTCATTGATGTGACTATACACTTTCCCTATTTCAAAGTTTGTCAGCAACCCTACATCAATTCCTCTATTATCGTTCCCATCAATAAGCATAGAATTTTTATAACCAAATTGAAAATTATTTCGCATTAACTCTGAAAAATTCTTTAATGCAATTCGATTATCTACTTCAACAGTGCAAACAATATCTGCTTTTACTGCATTAAGAACTCTTGCTGTATTTACAACACTTTCACCGTTAGTTTTTCCCTTTGTAAGCTCTACCCATCCATTCCAGTCTCTTCGGCCTTTAACAGTTAACTCTATACCACTCCCATCCCTTTTTAACTTATAAAGTTTTCCTCGTACCTCAACTATTTGAAACCATTCGTTAAGCTTAGTAGTGTATTTATTATTATTCTTTCGGAGAAAATATTTAGTAAGCAATGCAATGATCTCGTCTTTTACTTCATTATAATCTTCATATGATAAAAGTTCATTTATTCTCTTTACATCATCCAAGATTATTTGAGCTTCTTTTGAGAAGCCTTCTAAATCCATCACTTTTACTCTTTCAAAAAGATTATTGAGATTATAGGTAGCAATTTTTATCATAGAATAGTTTTAGAGGTGTTTTCGATACAGTGCCAGGGTTATTTTACATATTCTTTAAACCATTTCAAAGTACGGTTCATATAATCTATTTGTGCCTCTCTTTCAATAATTCCATGAGGTTGTCTTTTATAAATGGTGAATTGAACAGGTACATTTTTAAGTTTAAGTGCCTGGTACATTTCTTCGCTTTGGGTTATAGGCACTCGGGTATCTGCGTCGCCATGAATAATTAACATAGGCGTCTTTGCATTATTAATATGGGCAAGAGGAGAACGATCCCAAACTAAATCCATTTTATCGGGCCACCATAAATTCCAATGCACATGCGAATTTTCATGAATAATATCCGTAGTTCCGCTGAAAGAGATCCAATTGGAAATACCGGCACCCATTACAACTGCTTTAAAACGATCGCTAAGTTTAGTAGCAGCCCATGCTGCAAAATATCCACCATAAGAAAAGCCACCGGTTCCTACTTTATTCTTGTCTACCATGCCTTTACTGACCAGCATATCAACACCAGCCATTATATCATCAAATTCCTTCCCTGCCAAATCTTTATGATCGCCTTTTGCAAATGCAACTCCTCTCCCTTGACTACCTCTGTAGTTGGGCTCAAGAATAAAAAACCCATTGGCTGCATATAATTGAGCAGGATAGACCCCTCTTGTATTCCATCCATTAAAAGAAATTCCTTCAGGTCCGCCATGTACCTGTAAAAGCAAAGGATATTTTGTTCCTGCTACATAATCTTTCGGATAAGTAAGTACTCCTTCTATCTGCCAATTATCAGGCCCCGTCCACGAAACCACTTCTTGTTTGGTTAGAGTTATACTTTTTAACTGAGGGTTACTGGTAGTCAGTTTTTTAAATCCACCCACTATAGTTCCTGCATAAAGTTCATTCGGAGAGGCCGGCGTTGAAGCAGATAAAGCCATTGCTCCTCCTTTTTCAATTAGGCTCATGGAACGAATAATAGCACCTTTTTCATATACAACAGCAACCTTCCCTGTCTTAATATCTATTTTTTTTAGTGATGTATAACATCCTTCTGCTGCAAGCATTATAATAGTAGAAGGATTTACCCATTCAACTTCAACAGCAGACCCCTCGTAAGAAGGAGTTAAATTTTTAGGCTCGCCTCCATCAACCGGTACTACAAAAACACTTTGTGCAAGAGGATCGGAAATATCCACGGCACTGCAAAAAGCAAGCATCTTACTATCCGGAGATATACTCAGATTACCTAATTTACCTTCGGTTTTGCATACTACATTAGACATACCACCTTCTGAACTTACCTTGTATATTTTTTGATACATCATGGTCCAATCCATACTATTATTGATAGATGCTTTATAGAAAAGACTCTTACTGTCCGAAGACCATACAAAGTCAGTTACATGCAATGTTTTATCAGAAAGAATTTTAGCAGGGGATGTTGCTGTAGCATCGGTAATATACAGCCGATCAAACTTTTGATTCTCACCTTTTACCTCCCAATCATGTCTTATTTTTTCGTTAGCTATTTCTTCCTCTGTTTTTCCATCTGTATATATAAGTGCTAAAGATTTCCCATCGCGTGAAAAAGAATAACGTTTTACTGATTTTTTTTCTCTCGTAATCGCATTCACATTGTAGGTTTCAGGTTGTACAGAATAAACCTGGGCGAACTTGGTTGCAGTATCTTTCATCAAACAATAGATTATTTTACCATCATTGCTCCATGAAATAGAAGAAGGGTTGTTTTTCTTATCCAATATAACTTTCGGATCGCCACCTGTTACAGGAATGGTCATTAATACAGATTTTTGCATTCCGGAAGCATCTTCACCAGGGACACGAAGAAGGTAGGCTATTTGATTTCCGGCAGGAGAAACAACTACTTCTACAACTTGTTTTAGATCTGCAATTATCTCCGGAGTAATACTTTGCGCCTTTACATTCAATAATTGAATAACAAATAATACAATTAATAAGAGAGAGTATTTTTTCATTGGTATAATTTTTAGAGGGCTAAATGTAGAAAAAAGCTTGTATGTTCCCAAAATGGAATGCCTATGGGAATCTACACTAGATCTAGGTCAAAAAATGTCTTTCAGCACACTATAATAAATCTATATATTCGTTACAAAATAATTACGCCTACAATGAAAAAATTTCTGTTGCTTTTCATTCTATCATTCTCTCTCAGCCTAGCTTTTACCCAAACTTATCGCTCTTCGTCTAATCCCTATTATTGGAAAAATAAAAAACCTTTTGAGGGGTATTGGCAACAAGATGTTCATTATAAAATACGTGCTTCTATTAATGAAAAAACAGATATAATTTCCGCAACAGAGGAGCTTACTTATTATAATAATTCACCCGACACATTGAAGTATGTTTATTTTCATCTATACCAAAATGCCTTTCAACCGGGTTCTTATTTTGATAAACTCACAAAAGCTAATAAGGTTAATCCAAAATATGTTCGCTACGAATTACAGAAAAAAAACCAGGAATTACTTTCAATTACAAGCAACAACACAGAATTAAATAAAGAGGTGGATAATACTATTGTGAAGGTTTACTTAAATACTCCCCTTCTCCCCAACGATTCTGTAATTTTTTCAATGAATTTTAATTCTTGTTTTGATGCGGGTGGAACTCAAAGAAAAAGAATGAAAATGTTTAATACTTACGGCTACAAACATTATGATGGCGTTCATTGGTATCCTCGCATCTGTGTATACGATAGAAAATTCGGATGGGAAACTGAACAACACATGGAAAAAGAATTTTATGGTGACTTTGGTACATATGATGTTGAACTATCCTTTGCCAATAATTATGTTGTAGAAGCTACAGGTACTTTACAAAACGAACAAGAGGTATTACCTAACGATCTAAAAGAAAAATTAGATATACGTAACTTCAAGGATAAGCCGATGTTTTCTCCCCCATCAGTAATCACACCTTATGACAGCACTCAAAGAAAAATATGGAAATACCTTGCTATAAATGTTCACGATTTTGCTTTTACCGCTGACCCTACATATCGCATTGGAGAAACCGAATGCGTAATTAGTGCTAATCAAAAACATCCGGAACATAAAGTAAGATGCATTGCGCTTGCACAAGAGCCTGTTGCATCCCGCTGGCAAAATGCATCGAGTTACATCTCAAAAATCATAAAAAATAATTCTGAAGATTTCGGGTTATATGTATACCCGAAAATCGTTGCTGCCGATGCGCGTGATGGAATGGAATATCCGATGCTTACGCTCGATGGAGGCTTTGATCCCGACTACAGAGATTTGTTCACACACGAAATAGGTCATAACTGGTTCTTCGGTATGATAGGCACCAATGAAACGTATCGTGCATTTATGGATGAAGGCTTTACTCAATTTCTCACCTGCTGGACCTATGAAAAAATAGATGGGAAACTTCGCATTCAAGTGCCGCCAAAATCTAAATACATACAACGTTTTGATCATGCAGACTATGTTCGCAATAGCGAAATATACAATGCCTATATGATGGACGCTATTAGAGGGGAAGACACTTACATAAACAAGCATTCCAATGATTTCAATACAGCATTACGCCATGGCGGTGGTTACCGTCAGGTATATTTTAAGCCCGCCGTAATGCTTTATAACCTGCAATATGTATTAGGCGATGATTTATTTTTAAAAGCAATGCAACATTATGTTGAGCAATGGACAATAAGCCACCCCTATCCCGAAGATTTTCGTAACTCAATTATTCAGTTCACGCATGTAGATCTAAATTGGTTCTTTGATGAATGGCTGGAATCTTCAAAAACAATTGATTATAAAGTCCAATCTGTAAAAGCAAATGGAGATAAAAATTCGGGGGAATACAAAATTGCACTCTCTCGAAAAGGGCAAATGCAAATGCCTATTGATTTATCCATCATTGATAAAAGGGGCGACACACATAATTTTCATATCCCTAATACTTGGTTTGTAAAAGAAACCAAGGCGACCGTTCTGCCAAAATGGTTCGGCTGGGATAAAATACAACCTACTTACGAAGCAATTGTAAAAATTCCGGAAGGGGTAAAGCAAGTCATCATCGATCCCTCGAACCGATTAGCAGACGTGAACATGCGCAATAACAGATCACCTTTTCAGGTTTCATACAATTTTGATTCAAGAATAAACAATCCTTCTGATTGGACTCAATATGAACTTTTTGCAAGACCTGATTTATGGTATAATTCTTTTGACGGAATAAAAGCAGGCGTACATATTAATGGAAACTTTGTAAACTATTACGATGTATTTGATCTTAACTTTTGGATTAATTCAGGTTTTGCTCAAGGAAAAATTGATACCGTTATAGGCTCTAATTTCTTCGATAATGTTTCTTATAGGTTAAATTATAAAACTGCTACAAATAAGTTTTCTAAAAATTCATTTGTAAACATATCTGTGAGACACCTGGATGGGCTTGATTGCTATTCTGCCGGGTTTGAAAAGCGTGGCACAGAGAACAAAAACATGGTATATGTGAATGTCAAGTCTATGATACGCAAAGAATTATCGGATCTTGAATATCTTTTATATCATGATGAATGGAGTACCAATGCGCTGAATAACACCCTTAATTTGGGCTACGAGCATAATTATTCCTACAGAAGAGGGGCAGGAAAAATAAATCTTGATCTGCGTTCATCGACCTTAATGAGCAATTATGATTATGCAACAATTCGCCTTACTGTAATAAACAGGAATAAACTAGGGAAATTTATTTTTAACACTCGTACGTTTGCACAATTTGGAACAGGTAATAACTTTCCTAAAGAATCTGCTCTATATCTTGCCGGAGCAAACCCTGAAGAGCTGATGGAAAATAAATTCAGTCGCTCACGTGGCTTTTTTCCCGATGAATGGATGGGATACGGAACAGACTATAATCATTTCCAAATGGGAGGAGGACTTAATTTGCGCGGCTATGCCGGATATTTAGCACCCATTGAAGATAAAAATGGGAAAGTAGTTATTGCTTATCAAGGAACATCAGGCGCAGCAATTAATGCGGAACTAGAGTTCGATCAGTTTTTTAAATTTTTTAAACCTACCAGTCAAAGTTGGATTAAAAAAACATTTAAAATAAATACCTATTTATTTGGAGACATTGGAGTGCTAAACTATAATTACCCAATGGAAAAATTACGTTTTGGAAATATACGCAGCGATGCCGGAGTAGGCACTGCCCTTACAATAAAAAAATGGGGAGTACTCCAAAAGGTAGATCCTCTTACCATCCGTTTTGATATGCCTTTATTCTTAAATAGAATTCCGGCTACAGAAACAGAGTATGTTAAATTTAGATGGATACTTGGAATAAGCAGAGCATTTTGAGGTTAATGACCCAACATACCCCTCTTCAAATTTTCATCAGCAGGATTAGCGCCAAGCCAAATACCAAATACAGCTTTTTTAAAACTCAAGCCCGGTATTTCAGCTTTAAGAACGTTATTCTTATAGATAGATAATTTTTCATTTTCATAAACTGCGTCAAACACATCGCCAACTTTAATAGGATCACTAAATGCTTTTTTAAACTGATCAATTTCCCACTTAAACTTAGATTGATCATTTCCAACTGATTTTTCAAATCCTTCATCAACGGCTTTTATCATTTTAGCACTTGAAATTAACCCAGACACAATACACATACGTATCACCATTGGATTATTGGCGGCAATAATACTAGCTTCATCTTTACTTTTTGCTGGAAGATAAAGAGCGCCTACATACATATCCATCCAGTATTTTTGTCTTGTACCACCTCCATTTAAAACTAATTGCTCCGTACCTGCTTTGTAAGTGTTAGGAAAACTGATATTATTAATAAGAGTTTGTGCAGAAACGGTAATACTTAAAAAAAAGGTAAAAAAAGCTGTTGTATAACACATGTCTTTCATGAGCAATAGATTTAAACAAAGATAAAATTTTAGGCAGATACTTTCTAACTAAGAGCTTAATAACTATTGATAAAAAGTATAAATCAAACAATGTTTACTTTTTACTTTTAAAGTAAGAATAAAAATAAAATTGATATGAATGTATTATTATTAGGATCAGGTGGAAGAGAGCATGCAATTGCATGGAAAATGGCACAAAGCCCTAAGCTGGAATCATTTTTTATTGCACCCGGTAACGCAGGCACTTCTGATTATGGAGAAAATATTAATATCTCTCCCACCGATTTTAAAGCCATTAGAGACTTTGTATTGAATAATAATATTCAAATGGTAGTAGTCGGCCCCGAAGAACCATTAGTTAAAGGAATACACGATTTTTTTCTTTCTGATGAAAAATTAAAAAATATTCCTGTAATTGGCCCTACTGCTAAAGGCGCTCAATTAGAAGGTAGTAAAGATTTTTCTAAACAATTTATGGTGAGACATGGTATTCCCACCGCACAATACAAGACCTTTACTAAAGAAACAATTAAAGAAGCATTTTCGTTTCTCGAAACACTTTCTCCTCCTTATGTTCTTAAAGCCGATGGATTGGCTGCAGGCAAAGGAGTGGTTATTCCCAACACCATTGATGAAGCAAAAAAAGAGTTAGAAGATTTACTTCTCCATCAACGCTTTGGAGACTCCAGCGCGAAAGTGGTTATTGAGGAATTCTTAATGGGCGTAGAAGTTTCTGTTTTTATTTTAACAGATGGGAGGGATTATAAAATTCTACCGGAAGCTAAAGATTACAAAAGAATTGGCGAAGGAGATACAGGGCCTAACACGGGTGGTATGGGAGCTGTCTCTCCTGTTTCGTTTGCAAACGCTGCCTTTATGAAAAAGGTGGAGGAGCAAATTATAAAACCTACTATGAATGGATTGATCGCAGAGAAGATTTCTTACACCGGCTTTATCTTCTTCGGACTTATTAATGTAAACAATAGCCCATACGTAATAGAATATAATTGTCGTATGGGTGATCCCGAAACAGAGGTTGTAATGCCACGCATTAAAACCGACCTACTCGATTTATTTCAAGCAGTGGCATCTCAAACATTATCTGAAAAAACAATAGAGCTTGACAAACGAAATGCAGCTACCATTATGTTGGTTGCAGGCGGATATCCAGGGGAATACGAAAAGGGAAAAAAAATAAAAGGCCTTAATGAAGTTCGTAAGTCTATTTGTTTTCATGCAGGCACTTTAGAAAAAAATGATGAAGTAATAACTAACGGAGGAAGAGTGCTTGCAATTACTTCTTATGGAAATAATTTGGAAGAAGCATTAAACACAAGTTTCTCAAACGCAGAAAAAATTCAATACGAAGGGAAATATTATAGGAGAGATATTGGAAAAGACTTGAAATAAAAAAAGCGTTTTACTTCAAGCATAGGTCGATAGCATTTACCGAATCAGAATGCAACCAAACAACACATTTAGGATTTTCTGTTGCCCGGTATAATTCCAGAAATTGGTTAGGAACGAATCTTAAATTGTCCACTTCTCCATCCTTACCTATAAAATCTAAAATGATTCCATATACAGATTTACCGTTTTTAAATCTTACTAAAGCATCTGTTTCTAATTCTTGTCTTAATTCTTCAAACATATATTTATATTATTTTTTGTTTCGTAAAGGTCAATTTATAGTGTTAACTGTACATTAAAATAAGGTTACTATATAATAATGGATTATGTAAGCATGTTAACATAGTTGTATTTTTTATTAATTATACCTTTTTATAGATAGTGCCTGTTCTTTTTTTATTTTTCTTTATATTATTTATTTCTTCAATTATTGCCACTAATAAGGCAAAGGCGATAACCGAAAGAACGACGGTGCCATAAATAAGGATTATTTTCATAGGAATAGACTTTTATTTATAAAAGTCTATATGCTATTTTATAAGAAAATAAAGGGGGTATTATTTAATGATTAACGAGTATTAATGCACCCTTTCAATTAACTGTATTGGATAATACTCTCCATCCATTTCTTTCTGTTTTTCAGCGTCTATGCTTATTTTTATAAGCATAAGTTCGTGATAAGAATAATTCTCCAGATCAGCATCTGCAAAGAAATCATCGTATCTACGAATGTATTCTATTAGCAACTCTTTAGTCATGTTCATATGTTGCTTTAATTATGGGTGATTGAGTATTAATTGAATACCCTAAGTCAGATTCCTCTTCTACTTCTACAGAATCATAGTAAATGCTTCGTTTTCCTTTTGAAAATTCTAAATAAGCAGTTACGTCACTCCATCCTTCCCTATCCTTATAACTATCTAATGTCTTATTCATTCTACTCATTATTCCATTTTTAATTTCTGTAAAGAATGAGCAAATGAAGGCAAATAGAAGAACTGCGATTATTCCTATAATGCCAAGTAAAATTGTTTGTGTCATGGTGTTTTTTATACAAATAAAGAACATCATAATTATGTGATAATTAACCTTATATAAAATCAGTATGAAATATTGAGCGATCAAATTGAAAATAAAGAAAATTTACTTTTTTACTCGGAGTAATAACATTCATTTAACATTTTCAAGAAAAGAAGTAATAAAAGAATAAAACTAATATCCCCTGAAAGAACATTGTTCCATCCAATATACCATAATGATAATAAGGAAGTTTTTTTAATCTGTTGAAGCTGAGAAAAAAGTAAGTTGTTATTGCTGATATAACAAAAGATACTAGAACAACCAAATTATTATAAATCGTATAATGAAAAACAGCAATAAGTAAAAAAAAACTTAATGAAACATATGAAAGCAACCATGCCTTATTCTCACCTAATATTAAAGGAAGGGTTTTCAACCTATTTTGTCTATCTACGTCAATGTCTCTGATATCAAATGGAAGAGTAATGGCGAAAATAAATAGAAACCTTTCTATTAATATCAAAGACAGATGTAATCTGTCAAAAGAGATACTAGAATAGATTACCGGTAAAAGTATGGTGCAATAAGACCATACAAATGAAATGATGAATATTTTAAGTAATGGCAAATCACGTAATCGAATCGTTCGGTCACCATTCCTTGCAAAAGGAACGGAATAAAAAAATGTAAGAATTGCAACGGGAAGTAAAGCAATCAGTACTTCTTTTTTTGCCATTATTAGAGCCATGGTAAAACCCGTCACTGAAACAACTATTGAACATATAAACAGTCTCGGATTTTCTCTTACCCATTTGTACTTATCAGAATTTAATGCCTGTTTATCGGTTAGATAGGTCACCAACCGGTGTAGGTTATATTCAAACAAAGTTGCAAAGAAAATAATGAATAAATAAGGATGCCAATCAAGCGATAGCCCTAACTGTACTTGAGTCTCGAGGGTTAGTAGTACTACCGCAAGTGAGATAAATACATTTGAATTTATAATTAACTTAATGATAACCAATTGTTTAATAATATTACATTAATTAATTATTTATAATAAAAGTAGGTAAGAAGACTGGCTAAAAGCTCACTAAAAAATCACTTGGTTTCATTATCAAAAACATTCTCTGGAATAGGTAGGTTATCTTTAAAACAATAGACCCCTCCCCAATTATGTGTTACTCGTAGATAGACTGCTGCAAAATCTTCTCTAACCACCACCCTCCTTAAGATCGTTTTACCATTCGAAGTAAATTCTTCCTCTGTAACACCCAAAGGATATTTTAATCGAATTTCTGACTGATATGATTTCTTTTTTTCTTCGTCTGTTAATTGTGTTGTCACTATTGGTTTTGGTTCAGTAATAACAGGTGTTTGCTGAACTATTGGAGCTTTTGTAAGAGCATCTATCTGGGCAAGTCTTTGCTTAGGATACTTTTCATTAGGTTTATAAGTAAGCGCTTCTGTATAACCAGATTTAGCATTGACATAATCTTTGATAGTAAAGGATTTATCAGCACGTTCAATACACTGATTGTATTTTGCCTGAACATCATTTGCAGCCAATGTAGAAACATTATCTTTTTCAATTCGGGCTATTTCATCTAATTTGCTTTGAGGATATTTTTCATCCGGTTTATATGTTAATGCATCTTTATAGGCAGTTTTTGCATTTGCATATATCTTCTGTTTAAATGCAGCATCTCCTTTTACAATTGCGTCTTGATAATTCTTTTCAAGTTGCTTAATAGCAACTTCCGACTGTTGGTCTTTTAATATCTTATCTATCTCCTCTATTTTTTGTTTTGGATAGGCATCTTGCTTAATAACCAGAGCTTGTGAGTAGGTATTCTTAGAATTAAAGTAATCTTTAGCTACAAATTGTTTATCTGCTTTATCAACCAGTTCTTTATAACGCAATTCTTTTTGATTGACTACTTCAAGCGATGCTAATAACTTATCGATCTCTAATAGCTTTTGCTTCGGATACTGCTCATTTGGTTTAATGGAAGATGCATCCATGTAAGATGTTTGCGCAGAAGTATAATTTTTTTCAGAAAAGAATTTATCGCCTGTCGCAATAGCAATTTTGTATTTTCCATCTACATCTTTTTGTGTATTCACATTAGTCATAAGCTTATCAATCTCTCCTAACTTTGATTTAGGGTAAGCTTCGGAAGGTTTTACTCCTAATGCTTCAGTATAAGACGACTTAGCAGTTAAATAATCTTTAGATAAGAATGCTTTGTCTGCTTTCGCAATAGCGGTATTATATTTTTGATCCAATTCGGCCGAAGACTTTTTTGATGCTAGATCGTTCAACAACTTATCAATCTCAGCTATTTTTTGTTTAGGATAAGCCTCTTGGGATTTAATGGAAAGTGCCTCATTATAGCCAGCTTTAGCTGAAGAATAATCAGCACCGGAAAACGCTTTATCCCCTTTTGCTATTGCTGTTTTATATTTTTCTTCTACTTCTTTTTGTGCATTTGCATTGGCTAACAACTTATCTATTTCTATAATTTTTTGTTTAGGGTATGCTTCTTGTGCTTTGATTGCAAGTGCCTCATTATATCCGGTTTTCGCAGAGGGGTAATCTGCGCCGGAAAATGATTTATCTGCTTTTGCAATTGCTGCTTTATACTTTTCGTCTATTTCCTTCTGAGCTGTATTTGCCAGCAACTTATCTATTTCTGCAATTTTTTGCTTAGGATATGCTTCTTGTGATTTTATCGCAAGTGCTTCATTATATCCGGTTTTCGCAGAAGTATAATCAGCACCGGAAAATGATTTGTCTGCTTTTGCAATTGCTGCTTTATATTTATTGTCTGTCTCTAATTGTTGTTGAGCTTCTACGGCTACTTTCTTTGCTTTTACTTGCATTTCTTTTTCAACTTCTTTTTGCATATCTGCAAGCTCGGCAAGTTTGCTTTGTATCGCATCCGTATATTTCTGATCATAGTTAAAATTATTTTCAGAAGGAATAAATTGATAAATAGCAATCGGCTGACTAAGAATAGCCTCTACTCGCTTTGCAATTTCTATAGCAGACGGCATTTCAAAAAGAGAAACATCCGGTTCGAAGGGATTGAAATCTCCTTCAGCTGCTCTATCGGCAGGTACATTACTGGTAACAATTTTAAATTTTTTAGTAATGAATCCGGGTTTTGTTACCGCAATAATATATTCAGCATTAGGTGCAAGTTCAAATCCAAAACGGCCATTAGATGTGGTTACTACTTGTTGCTGTTGTTGACCATTTTTAAAAAGTGTAACTACCGCCCCGGTAGTTTTTTGACCAGCTACCATCACTTTTCCATCAACCGGAACAATCCAATTTTGAGCTTGAGAAATAGAATATAAAAGAAAGAAAGAGACCACAAAAAGCAAATGTTTTGGAGAGGAAGAAACAACCAGTTTTCTATTTCTAATCATTCAATTTAGTATATAAATAGCCAATGGCGAATGTCGTTATTTTTATTGAATCTCATTTTACACTTTGTCACTTCAAATATTTTTATCCCGAAACAAGTTTCTGAGATTTTCTAAGAAAGACAAACGGTTAAATACACTTATTTTCAGATAGTTATGTGCTTTATATCATAATACATGCGAACTACTTACACATCTTTACACCTTACCCCATTATCAAGCAAAGCAAAAACTATGCTATTCTACGGTTTAATCTCACATCTGATAATAAGGCATGAATGAAGCCTCGCTTAATTATTCTCCGAAATACCCTCCGCTTATTCGTGATATGACAAAAGTAGTATCTCTGTCAGTTTCCATATGAATGGAAAGTCAATTATCAGATAATATGACATAAAAAATGCTAATTGTAAAAATGGTTCTATGATTGTTAACTATTTTCATAAAACAATAAAAAAATCAAATGATGTTCGATCCTATTTTAATGGTAATTACTCTTGTGTTTGCAGGTATAGGTATGTTTGTAAGCTCAAGATTAAAAAATAAATTTCATGAATATTCTCAAATACCACTGTCAAACGGAATGAGTGGCAGAGATGTTGCAGAAAAAATGTTGCACGATAATGACATCTTAGATGTAAAGATAACCTCTGTTGAAGGGCAACTTACCGACCACTACAACCCGGTAACAAAAACAGTTAACCTGAGCAGAGACGTATATGAAGGAAGGAATATTTCCTCTGCTGCAGTAGCGGCACATGAATGCGGGCATGCTGTACAACATGCTAAAGCCTACTCTTGGCTTTCCTTGCGTTCATCATTAGTTCCGGTTGTGAACATTAGCTCAAAAGCAATGAATATTATTATCATGGCCGGATTCTTTTTCGGTTTTATGTATAAAATGTATAACGAGATGTTAATGATTATCATTGTATGTCAGGGAGCCATAACCCTCTTTTCCTTGATTACTCTGCCAGTTGAATTAGATGCCAGCAAGAGAGCGCTTGTATGGCTTAACAATTCTAATATTGTAGTTGGAGAGAAGCATGCAAAAGCAGAAGATGCCTTGAATTGGGCAGCACGAACTTATTTTGTTGCTGCACTTGCTTCCCTTGCGCAGCTTATGTATTTTATCATGATGTTATTAGGAAGAAGAAAAGACTAACTACACTACTTTTTCTTTTACAAGATTAAGTGCAAAATCCAACTGTTCTTTTGCGGTCATATAAGAATTATCCAGCACAACAGCATCAGGGGCCTGCATCAGAGGATTATATTTGCGATGAGTATCTTCATGATCTCGGTGGGAAAGATTATCTTTTATCTCTGCTAAGGAAACGGTAACACCTTTTTCGGAAAGTTCTTTCCATCTGCGTTCAGCACGTATATCTTCATTAGCAGTCATGAATATTTTTAATTCGGCATTCGGAAAAACATTAGTAGAAATATCTCTCCCATCCATTATAATACCTTTCTTTTTTCCAAAGCTGCGCTGAAGAGCAACAATTTTATCCCTTACACCTTTTATTGCACTTATAGGGCTCACAAAATTTGCAACCGACATTTCTCTTATTTCTTTCTCTACATTTTCTCCATTCAAAAACATTTCAGAAGACTGTGTCGCCTTATTGATATGGAATTCCAGTTCAATATTATTCATCGCATTCACCACCTCATCTTCATTGAAAGACTGATCTCTTATTATATTATTCTTTATACAATAAAGCGTAACCGCTCTATACATAGCTCCGGAATCAATATACCTGTATCCTAATTTTCGTGCTAATGCTTTGGCTAATGTGCTTTTTCCGCAAGATGAGTAACCATCGATTGCAATTATAATCTTATGCATGATTTTTTCTAATGGCGGGTATAAAATTCTGAAAGGTTAGTAGTTATTGTAAAGTGATTGGGTCCGCCGGCAAGATGCATTTTAGCATAGGCGTAGCTTAGATTGAACTTGTATACTTTTAAGCCAAATCCAAATGAAAAGCCGGCGATACCTGGCTTCGTTCCTATTTTCATTTCCTGCCTTCGTAAATAATTATAACCTAAACGTAAATGAAAATTTTTACTGATCAAAACTTCACCCCCGAATACAACATGTCTTCCAAGTTTATCTGCCCATTTGCTGAATTTACTTTTTTCAATTACTAAGCCAGTAATGGGATCAGTAACAATAGCGTTAGGGTTTATGTAAGTTAAATCCCATTTTTCAAGGTGTATAAAAGTGAAATTAATTCGAAAAGGAGCATGATTTATTTTTTTTGATACCCCAAGCTGAATTTCAAACGGTAATGGTTCGTGATGAACAGTATATGTCTTCCACTGCTTACCAATATTTTTTATAATTAATCCTGCTGAAAATAAACGCTTATTATTATAGTAAACGGCTCCAATATCCAAAGCATTACCAATAGAAGTATACTCCCCTAACTTTGAGTAAATAGTCTTTACTGTTGCACCCACAGATAACATAGAATCTATAAGAGGCCTTGCATAAGCAAGATTTAAAGAATAATCAGAAGCATAAAATTTACCGGTGATCTCTCCTATTGTATTAGCCGCATCAAATTCTCCATAATCTAAAAACTGCATTCCGGCACTAAAACTTCCTATTTTTTTATAGGTACGTGAATAGGCAGCATATCCATA
>CAZCJN010000001.1:30231-44816 GCA_964498865.1 uncultured Bacteroidia bacterium | reverse complement strand
GAAACAGCTTCATCGCAAATTATTAATTCAGGATTTAGTGCCAGTGCACGGGCAATACAAATGCGCTGGCGTTCTCCTCCTGAAAATTCATGAGGATAACGATTCAAGTGGGAGGAATGTAAATTCACTTTTTCTAATAGCTCAATCGTTTTTTCTTTCCTTTTGCTTTCGTTAAGGTATAATTTATGTATGCGCATGGGTTCTGCAATAGCTTCTCCAATTGTAATTTTTGGATTAAGAGCCATGTACGGGTTTTGAAAAATCAACTGCATTTGCCTGCGTAAAGGTTGCAGTTCGCGGACTGTATATGAGCTGATATCTTTTCCCTTGAAAAAGATATTGCCTGCTGTAGGTTCAATTAACTTCAGTAGGGTTCTTGATAAAGTAGTTTTTCCACAACCCGAGTCTCCTACCAAGCCCAGGGTTTCGCCCGGATGTATTTCAAAAGAAATACCATTAACTGCTTTTACGTATGTTTTGGTTAAGGAAAATATATGTTTTTGTACCGGAAAATATTTTTTTAGACCTATGAGTTTCAGCAATGGTTGGCTCAAGCCGGGCTTCGATAGGTGTTTTTCCCTTTTGTTCTCCGGAAGCTGGCTGGCCAATAATTCTTTTGTGTAAATATGTTGAGGATTAGAAAATAAAGCTTCCCGGTCTCCTTCTTCCACAATTTGTCCTTTATACATTACGGCAATCCTATCAGTTAATTCAGTAATGATTGGAAGGGCATGTGTTATGAGTAAAATAGCCATCCCCTTTTCTTTATTTAATTTTTTTAAGATGTTTAATACTATTCGTTCATTTTGAGTATCGAGAGCAGAAGTAGGTTCATCCGCAATCAGCAGAGAAGGATGGCAGGATATGGCCATGGCAATCATCACTCGTTGAAGTTGTCCTCCTGACAATTGATGAGGATAAGCTGAGAAGATGCGTTCTGTTTCGGAAAGATTCACTTCTTTAAAAAGTTCTATGGTTTTTTGCTTGGCAACTTTATAAGAGCATTTTTCGTGTAGAATAATAGTTTCAGCTACTTGGTGGCCACAAGTGTAAACGGGGTTTAATGAAGACCTGGGGTCTTGAAAAATCATAGCTATTTCTTTCCCTCTATAATCACATAGCTCTTTTTCATTCAAATCTATTAAGTCAACAGACTGTGAACCGGTATGGTAAATTAATTTACCGCTTGTAATTTTATCAGGCGAATTAATCAGTTTAAGGATGGATAGCGCTACAGTGCTTTTCCCCGCACCTGATTCTCCAACCAACCCTGCTACTTCTCCCTTATTAATAGTAAGATTTATATTATTCACCGCCTTAAAACAACGGTCATCGGTATTAAATTCCGTAACTAAATCTTTTATTTCAAGCAATGGAGAAGGTTTCATGGCAGTAAGAAGGCTAAAATAAGCAATATAAAATGTAAGGGAGTGGGTACTAAATTCACGTCTGGGTAGTCCAAAATTCTTCTATCTTCGCCCACGTTTTTTAAAGCTATAAATATTAATACGTATGCCTAGTTTAAAAGAAGTCAGAATCCGAATATCCTCTACCATTTCTACTCAGCAAATTACGAGTGCTATGAAAATGGTGAGTGCTGCCAAGTTGAGAAGAGCGCAAGATGCTATTACCCAGATGAGACCCTATGCTGCTAAGCTTAAAGAGATCCTTAGCAATGTAACCTCTACGTTAGATGCATCTGCCGGAGGAGAGTTTGCCAAAGAACGCACCAGGAAAAATATTTTATTAGTTGTAGTTACTTCTAACCGTGGACTTTGCGGAGCCTTTAATTCTAACCCCATTCGTTTGGCGCTGAGGACCATTAATGAAAGATACATTGAACAGAAAAAAACAGGCAATATTCAGATTTTAGCCATAGGAAAAAAAGGGGCTGATTTCTTTAGGAAAAACGGGTATAAATTATTTGATAATAAAAGCGAGTTGTTCGATGGATTGAATTATGATAAAACAGCTTTGGTGGTAGAAACGATCATGAAGGAATTTTCGGAAGGAAGGTTCGATGCTGTTGAAATTTTTTATAATCAGTTTAAAAATGCTGCTTCACAAGCTATTATCGCAGAACAATACTTGCCGATCATTCCCCCTGCTCAAAATAAATCGGAAAAGAAATCGAACGTAGAATATATTTATGAGCCAGATAAAGAAGAAATTGTAAGAGATCTTATCCCGAAAGCACTTAAAGTGCAGTTATATAAAGCCCTTTTAGATTCTCATGCTGCAGAACATGGGGCACGTATGACAGCGATGCACAAGGCAACTGACAATGCACAATCACTTTTAAAAGAACTTCGCTTAACTTATAATAAAGCTCGCCAGGCTTCTATTACAAAAGAAATATTAGAAATCGTGGGCGGAGCAGAGGCGTTGAAGAATTAAAATCGCAAGATTGGGTTTATATAGTTTCTATTCTTTCGTTAATATTTTTTCAATAGCCTTGGGGTACCATTCGTATTCTAATTCGTGTATTTTTTTTGCTAAGGCTTCAGGAGTATCGTTTTTTTCAACCTTACATTTTTTTTGTAATATAACTTCTCCTTCATCGTAGTGCTCGTTCAAATAATGAATAGTAATGCCGCTTTCTTTTTCACCGGCTTCTATAACGGCTTTATGTACGCTTATTCCATACATACCCTTACCGCCAAATTTAGGAAGCAGAGCAGGGTGGATGTTTATGACCTTATTATAAAATGTACGAAGAATGTTATCAGGGATTTTCCATAAAAAACCGGCGCAGACTATTAAATCTATTTTTTCATTTAACAATCTTGTAACGATCTCTTCCGTTTTATAAAACATATCTTTATTAATAAGAAGAGTGGGAATATTTTCTTTTTCGGCCCTTTTTAGAACAAAGGCACTTTCCTTATTACATACGATTAATGAAATAGCGGTATTGCTTTCTTTGAAATAATCAATTATTCGTTGGGCATTGGTTCCGTTTCCGGAAGCAAAAATTGCAATTCGATTCATAATGAAACGCAAAACTATTAATAGAAAGGCACAATAAAGATTAAAAAAACGAAGTTTAATTTTTTTTTGCCGTTATGTCGGAACGTATATCTTTGCAACACAATTACAAAAACTTATAAAATGACAAAAGTTGCAGACATTGACGGAAAAGTTAAAGCTATTATTGCCGATAAACTTGGAGTTGATGAAAAAGAAATCACTCCTCAGGCAAGTTTTACAAACGATTTAGGTGCTGATTCTTTAGATACAGTTGAGCTTATTATGGAATTTGAAAAAGAATTCAATATTGCTATACCCGATGAACAAGCCGAAAAAATCGGAACTGTTGGAGAAGCAATTGAATACATAAAAAAGAATATCAAATAAAGAGTCTTTTTTTGAATTAAATAATTTAAGTCAAAAGTCAGAGGCGAATTATTCTCTTTTGACTTTTGACTTTTTCGCTTTTTAACTCGCTATTTAAAATGGAACTAAGAAGAGTTGTTATAACAGGCCTTGGTGCAGTAACCCCACTCGGTAATACTGTTCCTGACTTTTGGAATTCACTTATAAATGGAATAAGTGGGGCAGCCCGCATTCTCCGTTTCGACCCTTCGAAGTTTAAAACCCAATTTGCCTGCGAGGTAAAGAACTTTAAGGCAGAAGATCATTTTGATCGAAAAGAAGCTCGTAAACTGGATGCGTATTCACATTATGGAATTGTTGCTGCTAAAGAAGCATTCGGCGATTCGGGACTTGATAAAGAAAAAATAAATCTGGATCGTTGTGGGGTTATTTGGGGATCTGGAATTGGTGGATTAGATACTTTCCTGGCTGAAGTTTCGGGTTTTGCAAAAGGAGATGGAACACCTCGTTTCAATCCATTCTTTATTCCTAAAATGATAGCGGATATTTGTTCGGGTCATATCTCCATCCTCTATAATTTTCGTGGGCCCAATTTTACAACTTGCTCCGCCTGTGCTTCTTCTACTAATGCCATGATTGATGCTTTCAACTATATACGTCTTGGTAAAGCCGATGTATTTATTACCGGCGGATCAGAAGCAGCAGTAAACGAATCCGGAGTAGGTGGTTTTAATGCCATGCATGCTCTTTCTGTTAGAAATGATTCTCCTGAAACTGCTTCGCGTCCGTTTGATAAGGATCGTGACGGATTTGTTTTAGGTGAAGGTGCAGGTGCTTTGATCTTAGAAGAACTGGAACATGCAAAAGCAAGGGGTGCAAAAATTTATGCGGAAGTTGCCGGTGGTGGCATGACAGCTGACGCGCATCATATTACTGCTCCTCATCCTGAAGGCCTTGGTGCATTAAACGTTATGCGTAATGCTTTAAATGATGCTAATCTTAGCCCGGATCAAATAGATTATATCAATGTACATGGTACATCTACTCCGCTGGGAGATATTGCTGAATCAAAAGCCATAAAAGGTGTTTTTGGAGCAAGTGCATATAAACTTAATATTTCTTCCACTAAATCAATGACCGGGCACTTACTTGGTGCCGCCGGAGCAATAGAAGCAATAGCCTCTATTCTTTCTGTAAAGAATGACATTGTTCCACCTACTATTAATCATTTTACAGACGATCCGGAGTTCGATACTAAACTTAATTTTACTTTTAATAAAGCACAAAAACGTACGGTTCGTGCTGCTTTAAGTAATACATTTGGCTTTGGTGGGCATAATGCATCTGTTATTGTAAAAAAGTATGCGTAAGTTTTTTTACTTACAAATATTTTCGAATACGTTCTTAAAATAATATATAAGTATTCTATTGTTAATCCGATTTTGTAAATAGTTCATCTATAATATTTGCGTGATGGTCTAAATAATCATTTTTTTGTATCTTTATCTGAAGGATGCGCGTACATTTGGTTATAAATCAAAGACAAGGAGTAAATAATACTAAAGATAATGCTCCCTTAATCGGAAGCAGTTTGTTTCATGGCGATGTTAGAAATGCCCGACTTAGAGTCGGGCTTTCTAATTTTTAGGGGGTAATCTTTCTTAAAATTTCAGGATTAAATTCTTTAAAGCCTCTATCCACTTGTCATTTTCGTTTAGGCTTTCTACCATTTGTAATTCTTTTCCGCCGTTATTTTTAAATATGTGGTCATATTCTACACCTATTTCATAAATGGTTTCTAAACAATCAGCAACAAAAGCAGGAGAGAAGACAACGAGGCGTTTAATACCCTCCCTTGCTTTTTCCTCAACTACTTTATCAGAGTAGGGCTTTAGCCATTTATCATCCAGGCGAGATTGAAAAGAGGAGATGTATTTTCCTTCCGGAATATTTAATCTTTTTACAAGTTCTTTAGTCGTATGATAACAAGCGGCTCTGTAGCAAAACTTATTTTTTTCGGAGATAACCGAACAGCAACCACTGTTTATTTGGCAATGATCAGGGTAAATTTTTGTGATTTGCCTTTCAGGCAAACCATGGTAGCTGAAAACATAAAAATCTGCCTCTGCAATAGCAGGAGTTTGTTTTTTTGCTACATCAGCCAAAGCATTCAGGTAATTTTCATCATCATAAAACTTCTCGATAATATTGAGGTTGGTGAATTTGAATTTTTTTGCCGCCTTTTTTATCTCTACAATGCTGGATTCAGTAGAAGAAGAGGCCCACTGTGGATATAAGGGTATAGCAGTAATGCTTTCTACCTTTTTATCCACTAATTTTTTGAATGCCGCTTCAATGCTTGGGCTTTGATAACGCATGCCAAGTTCCACTGCAAAATTATCACCTAATGCTTTTTGCAAAAACTCTTTCTGTTTAATGCTATGTATGATAAGGGGAAAACCTTCTTTTGTCCAGATATACTCGTATAATTTGGCAGACTTTGGAGCGCGAAAAGGGACAATGATGCCATTTACCAGAAAGAAACGGGCAATGGGGTTTATATCTATTACCAATGGATCATTCAAAAATTGAGTTAAATATTTCCGTACATCTTTTACTGCAGGAGAGTCGGGAGAGCCTAAATTAACAAGTAATATTCCTTTCATGCTAACATATAAGTTGCAGCGAATATACTATTTACATTTTTTCCTTAGGTTTGTTCTTATTTTAAATTAATTATATGTCAGAAATCAATGCATACATTCAATCTAATAAGGATCGTTTTCTTAATGAACTTTTAGAATTGCTTCGCATCCCTTCCGTAAGTGCAGACCCCAAATACAAGAATGATGTTTTAAGAACTGCAGAAGCAGTAAAAGAAAAGCTGATTGCGGCCGGTGCCGATAATGTAGAAGTCTGTCAAACAGCAGGCTATCCTATTGTATATGCAGAAAAAATGGTTAATCCATCTCTTCCTACAGTTTTGGTGTATGGGCATTATGATGTTCAACCACCCGATCCACTTCATTTATGGACCTCACCTCCCTTTGAGCCCGTTATTAAAAATGATAAAATATATGCCCGCGGTGCTTGTGATGATAAAGGCCAGATGTATATGCATGTGAAGGCTTTTGAGACCATGATGAGAACAAATACACTTGCTTGTAATATAAAATTCATGATCGAAGGAGAGGAGGAAGTGGGATCTTCTAACCTCGGGATATTTGTGAAAGAGAACAAAGAAAAACTTAAAGCGGATGTAGTATTGATTTCCGATACAAGTATCATTGACAATAAGGTGCCAAGCATTTCGGTTGGATTACGAGGTTTGAGCTATATGGAAGTGGAAGTAACAGGCCCTAACCGCGATCTACATTCAGGTGTTTATGGAGGAGCAGTGGCAAATCCCGTTAATGTGTTATGCGAAATGATAGCGTCTTTAAAAGATAAGAACGGTAAAATAACCATCCCGGGTTTTTATAAAGATGTACAATTGGTTAGTAAAAAAGACAGGGCTGAAATGGCGAAGGCTCCATTCAATAGAAAAGCATACTTGAAAGATCTGGGAATAGCAGATACTAAAGGAGAAAAGGGTTACTCTATCATGGAGCAAACCTCTATACGTCCTACACTTGACGTGAATGGAATCTGGGGAGGATATACCGGCGAAGGCGCTAAAACAGTTCTTCCTTCAAAAGCCTATGCAAAAATTTCTATGCGTTTGGTCCCTAATCAGTCTTCCGAAAAAATATCTAAACTATTCGAAAAGCATTTTAAAAAGATTGCCCCTAAAGCGGTAAAAGTAAAAGTAAGTTATCATCATGGAGGTGAACCTGTACTTACTCCTACGGATTCGGTAGCCTATTTAGCCGCCAGCAAAGCAATGAAAGAAACTTTCGATAAACAACCTATTCCTGTAAGGGGTGGAGGAAGTATACCCATTGTTGCTTTATTTGCAAAGGAGCTCAAAGTAAAATCTGTGCTTATGGGTTTTGGATTAGATTCAGACAACATCCACTCTCCCGATGAGCATTATGGGATATTCAACTATTTCAAAGGAATAGAAACCATTCCTTTATTCTACAAAAATTATGTAGAGATGAAAAGTTAATTTCCTCTTCTCTAGAAAGTAACAAACCCTTAGGTATTTGCGTCTAACAAATATCTAAGGGTTTTTTCTTACATTTATTCATAATTTTCTTGATAATGTCAAGAGCTTTCCTCTTTCTTTCTATTTTTTTCACCTTGCTCTATTCCTGCAAAAAGGATAAAGAAATTTTAATAGATGGTAATACCATTCCTCCGGATGCTACCATATCAAATGCGACAAAAGAAAATTATGTAAACAAATCGTACATAAGCATATTGGGGAGAAAACCCACTTCAACGGAACTTTCATCAGGTATTTCTATTCTTAGTCAGCATAATGTTTCTGTTGCAGATCGCAACCAAATGCTTGAGGAGGTATTTTCCAAATCCGGTTATAACCAACGCCTTTATGATATCGCTGTCGCTGCCTTGCTGAACAATCTGGATACCGCACAAATAACCCAAACCATTTATATTTTTAACCTGCTTTTATCCGATCCTCAGTATACGGCACAATGGCCGGCTATTCAAGCTGAAAAAACCAAGCTGATGCAATTAAAATCGTCAGTAACAGATCTTAACAACAGCGTTATAGATGTAATCGGTCTTCATAAAAGATGCATTAATAATTATTTCTACGATCAGCTGAATATGGGAACAGAGAATTTTGTTGTGGCAACTTTCCAACATTTTTTATTGCGATACCCCACCGATGAAGAGCTGACTCAAGGCAAGAATATGGTGGATGGTTTTGATGCTGTTTTGTTTTTGACCAGCGGAAAAACGAAAGATGATTTCATCAGCATATTTTTTAACTGTAACAACTATTTTGAAGGGCAGGTGCGTGACCTTTATCTTAAATACTTATTTCGTGAACCAACCTCGGTAGAGATGTCTGTTAAAGCGGGGAGCTATAAAACATCTTTAAGCTATAGAACATTGCAAAAAGAAATTTTATCGACTAACGAATATGCCGGGATATGAAACAATTAATAACCTATATAGCTTTTGTTTTGCTTGCGATTACTTCCTGTAAGAAAGAAACAAAATATGTATATGGAGTAAAGGATGTAACGGTAAATCAATCGGGAGTAAATAAGCCAAATGTAAAGAACACATTAGAATTTATTTCTATTGCCTATTCCGATCTGTTGGGTCAAAGTATTGGAGCAAGTGAGCTTACAGAGCTTTCGGTGTGTTACCTTTCTTTTGGGGATAAAAAATTTATTGAAGATTTAATCATCCGTAATTTTTTAAAGAAACCCGGAGTGGTTATTCCAACCCAGACACAAATGAATGGGGATGTAGCAGCTTTTGTGCAGGCTACTTATCGTAAGTTTTATAACCGCGACCCTAACGAATTTGAAAAATGGCAGATAGTTAATTATATAAAGAATACTACAGGCATCACGCCCGAGTTGGTATATTATTCTTTTATGACATCAGATGAATACAGGTACTATTAAAAAATACATGGGTAAAAAGCAGAATCAAATAAGCCGCAGAAGTTTTATAAAACAATCTGCTCTTGCCGTTACGGGTGCTTTTCTCGCGCCCACTATTTTACCTTCGGGTAGGTTATTTGCTGCTACCGGTGCACGCAGGGCAAACCATGTTGTATTTTGTCTTTTTGCAGGAGGTGTTCGGCAGCTGGAATCTATGCAGCAAGCCGATGGAAATTTAATGCGGAATATTTTAAGTGGTACTCAACCTATCTCAGGAGATATTGCAGCAGGAATGTCGCCCCTTCCTTCTCCATCAGGACTACCTCTTCAAAACTATGGTACACTTTTTAAAGAATTCAGATATAACAATGGACCTACAGGACATGTGAGCGGACACCATACGGCTATTACAGGCGTGTATAATTCTAATGATCTTAATATTAATCTGCCACCTACGTATCCGACTTTGTTTGAATATTACAGAAAGCATACTACTCCTTCTAAATCGGCTCTTAATGCTTGGTGGATCTCCGATTCCTTAGGGCCGTACCCCGCACTCAATTTTAGTTCAGATAGCAACTACGGAGCTTTGTATGGGGCTAATTATATTCAGCCGGCTTCGCTCATAAGCCAGTCGGGGTATAATGCATTGGGAAATCCTAAAACATTTTCAGCTACGGAAAAAACAGTTGTGAAAGGCATTCGAACCATTCTTGATAAAAACTTCGGTCGTTCTTACAATAGTGGGAGTGCCGGTGTTGTAAACCTGGAATCAGACCTTTCAGCCCTTGAAACTTATATTAATTCTTCCTTTACCGATGCGGCTGCGGGCTTGTATAATGATCCTTGGGGAGTGGGAGCATCCGTGATGAATAATGATATGTTCAACATCTTTATAGCCGATAAAATACTTACGCAATTTAAACCTGAATTATTGGTTGTGAATATGACAGGCGTAGATGTATGTCATTTTAATTTTACCCAGTACTGCGATAATTTACGAAAAGCTGATTTTGCCGTGTCCCAATTATGGAAGACTATACAAAGTACCCCAGGATTAATGAACGATACTATTCTTATAGTAGCGCCCGAGCACGGCAGGAATTCTACATCTAATACCGTGATGGATGCTCATGGGAGGTATGCAGTTGACCATACGAATGATGCTATGTCCAGAGAAATTTTCTGTTTAGTAGTAGGCCCTGCAGGAGTTGTTAAACAAAACCAAGTTATAAATACTGTTGAGGGAGAAAGTATAGATATTGTTCCTACTGTTGCTGATATATTGGGATTTTATAACGATATCCCCGGTAGTTATAGAAGTAATATGGGATCACCTCTTTTACAAGCCTTTGTTTAATATGCGTAGAAAAAAACCAATAGTATTCTTATTGATTGCAGTGGCAATGTTAATGGCTGTTGTTCATAGCTGTAAAAAAGACGAAACCCCACCGCATAACCCCTATGATGATATTATTCATGACCCTATACCCGTTGTAATTCCCCCCGATCCTAATTCTATAGTAGGCATACACGCTACCATTCTAAAAACAGAATGTGCCAAATCGGGCTGCCACGATGGTAACTTCGAACCTGATTTCAGAACGGTAGAATCATCATACGCTACTTTGGTTTATCATAAAATAAAAAAGAATAATGCAGCCAATTCTTTTGTGTTTAGAGTGGTGCCTAAGGATACTGCAAAATCTGTATTGCATGAACGGCTTACCAATTGTTGTTTTGTAAATCAAAATGACATGATGCCGCAAGACATTATAGGGATTCCACTTCCTAAAGCACAAATAGATAATATTGTTAATTGGATTATGGCCGGCGCAAAAGATATGTTTGGCAATTTACCTTCTTATCCCAATACAGAACCCAAGATCTTGTATTACTATGCAACCAATAAATTAGCAGCAGGTGGGGTAAACTACGGAGACACTAAAAACAGGATAGACAGTATTTTTTACAATCCTTTTTATGTTCCCAGTGATTCTACGCTGTATTTACTTTTTAAAGTAGAAGATGATAGCACCGCTATTGCCAATCTTCAGGTGAATACACTTAAAATTTCAACTAAGGCCGATGACTTTAGTTCAGCTATAAGTTTCCCGGCAACTTATGTTTATGTTAATCCGACGACACAGTTTCATTTAGCTACTATTAATACGGGAACCTTGCCTAAGTCCGATACATTGTTCATGCGCTATTTTGTAAATGACGGAGACCATGCAAACAACACCCAATTTCCTACAGATAATTTAGTAATTCAATATAAAACATATTGGTCCTTTTTTGTAAAACCATAATGCTAATGAAAAAAGGAGTAAGATATATAACAAGCATACCCCTTCTCTTCCTCACTTTTGTTTTTTCTATTTCGGGATGTAAAAAAGACAAAGTAGCATTAACAGATGCTCCTCAAATAACATTTGTCAGCATCTCCCCAGCATCAGTAGTGGAATATTCCGGCTCAATTACCATAACTTTTTCTTATGATGATCTGAACGGAGACTTAGGAGAAAATAATGCAAATGCTACTAACCTGTTCATTACTGATTCCAGGAACTCAGTTACGTATAACTATCGCATCTCTCAATTAGCGCCCGATGGAGCCAACATTCATATTAAGGGGAATTTAAATACGGTAATAAAAAACACTGCCATTACCGACAATTCATCCGCTCAATCGTTTACATATTCATTATATGTAAAAGATCGAGCAGGGAATATCAGTAATACCATTACAACTACAGCCATTACTGTTACGAAATAAAACTATTAAGTCTCTTTCTATTTTTCTCTAATTTTACTCTTCAATCTCATGTATGAAAAAATATTTTTTATTCTCTGTTTATTCCTTTTTAATTACAACTCTTTTTTCCTGTTCTAACATTCAGCCCTTAACTATAGGCAGCATTGAGAATGTACAAGTACAAACGTTCTCGCGTGAAGGCCTTGAAGCAGATCTGGGCATTCGTATCAAAAATCCTAATAACATTTCTGTTATTGTTTTCCCTTCAGAATTTGATGCTACTATTAATGGCATGGATGCAGGCCGGGTGAAGCTTGATAAAAAAGTGAGAATAAATGCTCATTCCGATGATGTTTCCAGCTTTCATATTAAAACCGATTTTTCAAAACTGAATCTGGTAAGCCTTATTTCTTTGCTGGCTTCCAAAAAAGCAGATATTACTTTGAAAGGCAATATAAAAGCAGGCAAATGGTATTATAAAAAATCCTTTCCAGTGGAATTTAGAAAAACGATTTCTTTAAATCAATGAACGATATTTTACATAGCAAGGCGAATCAACTCATTCATGAATCAAGCCCGTATCTTCTCCAACATGCTTATAACCCCGTACATTGGTTGCCCTGGAGTGATGATGCCTTTGCAAGAGCCAAACAAGAAAATAAATTAGTACTTATCAGCATTGGATATTCAGCCTGCCATTGGTGTCATGTAATGGAACATGAAAGTTTTGAAGATAAAGCTGTTGCAGAAATAATGAATGCAAATTTTATCTGTATAAAAGTAGATAGAGAAGAACGACCCGATGTTGATCAGGTATACATGACGGCTGTACAGATAATGACCGGCAGTGGAGGGTGGCCGCTTAACTGTTTTACCTTACCTGATGGACGACCTATTTATGGTGGGACTTACTTTCCTCAACAAGAATGGGTAAAGGTTTTGAGAACATTGGCTGATTATTATAAAAATGAAACTGAAAGAGTGTATCAATATGCCAATGAACTGACCGCAGCAGTGAGGAAAGCAGATTTATTACCGCCGTATTCCGAAAAACCTTCTTTTTCAAAGGATACGCTTATTGCCTGTGTGGAAAACTGGACTAAGCGTTTTGATAATGAAGAAGGGGGCCCTAAAAAGGTTCCTAAGTTCCCATTGCCTAATAATTATAAATTCCTGCTTCGCTACTCTCAAACCCTCAATCAATGGGAAAAATTACAGTTGATAAAACATATAGATCTAACGCTTACGAAAATGGCGTATGGCGGCATCAATGATCAAATTGGAGGAGGCTTTGCGCGTTACTCAACGGATGGAGAGTGGAAGGTTCCGCATTTTGAAAAGATGCTTTATGATAATGCTCAATTGGTTTCTCTTTATTCAGAAGCATATCAGCTCAGTAAAAATCCTTTGTATAAACAAATGGTTTATGAAACCCTTGATTTTATAGAAAGAGAAATGACTTCCCCCGAAGGAGCTTTTTATTCAGCTTTAGATGCTGATTCCGAAGGAGAAGAAGGAAAATATTATGTATGGACGAAAGAAGAGTTAATGAACATTACCAACGCTGATTTTAGTTTGTTTAAAGAATATTTTAATGTGAATGATATCGGCTTATGGGAAGAAGAGAATTATATTTTACTTAGAAAGAAATCAGATGAAGAGATTGCAAAACAATTTCATTTGAATACAAAAGAGCTTCAAAGTAAAATTGGAATGCTGAAAAACAAAGTACTTGCTGAAAGAGAAAAACGTATTAAGCCGGGATTAGACAATAAAATACTTACTTCATGGAATGCCTTGATGATTAAAGGGTATGCCGATGCTTATTTAGTATTTTCCGATGAAAAATTTATAAACAAAGCAATTACGGCTGCCGATTTCCTATTAAAAAATCTTTTACGTGAAGATGGAGGCCTATGGCATCAGGCAACGAATAAGCCATCAACCAAAAATCGTATTAATGGTTTTCACGAAGATTATGCCTTTACTATAGAAGCATTCGTCTCCTTATATCAAGCATCATTAGAAGAAAAATACCTGACCTATGCAAAATCATTTACAGATTATGTTATTAAACATTTTTATGATCCTGTTTCGGGCATGTTCTTTTTTACCTCTGATCTAGATCCAGAGCTGATTTCCCGCAAACTGGAAATTCAGGATAACGTAACCCCCGCCTCTAATTCCTCTATGGCGCTTTCACTTTTCTATCTTGCTACTTATTTTGATAGCCATGAATATTTATCCATGAGCGAGAAAATGCTCAAACAGGTTCATCAGGAAATGATCAATTATGGCTCAGCGTATTCCAATTGGGCTATATTGCAACTTTATTTCACCCAACCATTCTATCAATTAGTCATTGTTGGCAACTCTGTTGAAGAAAAAAGGCAAGAGCTTTCTAAACATTATCTCCCTAACATGATCTTTGCTGGTAGCAAGTTAGATAGTAACTTAACATTGCTAAAAAATAAATATTCAGAAGGGAGAACGTTGATTTATGTTTGTGAAAATAAAACATGCAAAAACCCAACAGAAAATATCAGGGAAGCAGTAGAACAAATGAGCTAGCAATAATTATTCTTGCATGGACTTGCTTTATTTGTTTTAATACTAACGCTCAAATTGTTGTTCCACAAACAGCAGCGATTGTGGTGAGTGAACCTGCCTTTAATAGAGAGTTTATAAAAAGCAGCAGGATTAAGACCATTACAGCAAGTGTAGTAGATAAGCCCGATGGCGAAATAATTCGGGATAAGGGATTAGCTCAGGTGTATACTTTTGATCTGGATGGTAACCTTACTCGCCACCACTATAATGAGATAACGGCGCTTGAAAAAACAGAAACAGAAATACCTGCCGTGCATAATAAACGCGGAAGGGTAGTAAAAAAATCTTTTACCAAAGTTGATTTTCAATATCAATACGATACATTAGGCACTGAATATTTTTATACT
>CAZCJN010000001.1:22387-30131 GCA_964498865.1 uncultured Bacteroidia bacterium | reverse complement strand
CACTACGGATAATTCCAGCGGCTTAACAACGGAAAAAACTACTTTTGACTATTACCCCAACGGAAATGTAAACTCAGAGAAGAGATTTAAAAACGGCATTCAAACAGAAGAATTAATTTATTTGTACGATACAGATAAAAAACTTCTTTTATCACAAGCAGCCCGTAATATTCTAAAGTCGAGTATAAAAATTATAAAATACGAATACGAATTTTATAGGTAAAGCTTTCTCTTCTCACTGCTTATCGGCCTTTCCTCCGTTCTTCATCTATTCTTTAAATGTTTATTTTCGCATCCCTTTATTTATGGAGAGGTGGCAGAGTGGTCTATCGCGCACGCTTGGAAAGCGTGTGTACCGCAAGGTACCGGGGGTTCGAATCCCTTCCTCTCCGCAGAATCGATCAAAATACTTGAATCCGCTTCTTTTTTTCAAAAACGCAAAAAATAAATATTTCTGCTTAAGTGAAAAAACTAAAAATTATTTTTTCCCCTTCTATCAGCTCTGTTCCTATTTCCTCACCCTGTATTGATTTAGCTATGAAATATTTTTCTTTATTATTATTAGCAATTATTTCCTCTACATATACAAATGCTCAAAATGTATTCATGGCCTACTTGAAGGACGCTGAATCGAAAGCCCCAATTATAGGTGCAATAGCACACATAAAAAAAATAAATACCGGTGCTGCTGCAGATTTAAATGGCTTGTTAGAAATAATAGAATAGTGTCAACTTCAACATAAACAAAAGATATGCTCTTATTAGTGGATTATTTGAAAATGTAAAACCCTGATTCTATTAAATAGAACTATGCAATATGTAATATTCTTTCTTTTAATTTTAAATTCCTTAATCGCTAAGGGGCAAAACTATATTTTACCGGAAGGAGAGTTTATGGATACTATCTCTACCCATGATACAAAGGATACAAATTGTTTTATCTCCCCCTGTAATTATTATTACAGCTTTAGGGCTAAATACCCGAAAAATTCAGCTTCTCTTTTGAATGAAGCGCACCTCTTTTTGCAGAAGAAAAATGAAACATATTCCGGTAGCGGCTATATTACTCTTCGTTTTACAATAGATTGCCAGGGGAAAATGACGAAAAAGGTGCAAGTGTTGCAGACAGATGAGCAGTATAAGAATTATCATTTTGATATAGCCTTTGTAAATGAGATATATTCGTTTTTAAAGACATTGGACAAATGGATAGTAGCAGAGCCATTACCTGGAAAACGTTTTTCCTATATTACTTTTATCACATTTAAAATTAAAAATGGTAAGATCATTAATATTATTCCTTAGCCTTTTGCTTTTTGCCCACTTTGGCTACTCACAGGTAGCTCCAAAGAAATCTGTGAAATGCGACTGCTCCAGCAAGAGGGTGCAGGATAGTTTGGTAGAAAAATATATTGATAATGGAGCTCAAAAATTACCCTGTAGATATAATGAACCTGCCTGGCAATTATATTGCGATACTGTAATAGCATTGTGCCCCAATATTGCTTACGCTTACAGAGAAAAAGGTATTCCGTACTTAAAGAATGGAGAATATGAAAAAGCTTTTTTAAACAACAATAAGGCTGTAGAATTAGACCCCAAAGCATGGACAGCATACAGAGGTTTTTGCAAATCTATTTTTACAAAAGATTACGAGGGTGCAATCATCGACTTTCAAAAAGCACAGCAACTTCTGCCAAATGGTTTTGAAATGGATCATACCTATTTGTTTTATGAAGGGTTATGTAATTTAGAACTTGGTAATTATGTCAAAGCAGAAGCAAATTTTAAGCAAGATATTTCTATTCAAACAAGTGGTAATATAGAAAAAGAAGGGGATGTACACTTTAATACACTTTTGTATGTTGGAATATTGTATTACGAAATGAAAGACAATGAAAAGGCAAAAGAATATTTGTTAAAATGTTTGAACAAATACAAGGAATTACCAGAGGCAAATTATTATTTGGCCTTGGTCTATAAAAGGGAAAGTAATACGGAACTAAAAGACAAATATCTACAAATTGCGAAGCAAACAATTGGTCAGTATACTAATAATGAGGACAATCTTTATTACGTAAATTATCCTCATCAGATTACGCGCTTTGAAATAGCGGAGGAATTAGCAAAATGAATATAAGAAATAGCGTAGTGACTAAAGGGCCCTTCACTTAAAAGAGTTCCTTTATTTTGATTTAATAAGAGTCCAAACGTTTTCATTAAAATTGGTCTTATTTATTCCTGTAATTGTTTCCAACGCTTTAAAATAATTTTCATTTCCTTTCTCTTTTTTTCCGCAACTTAACAATTCCATAACAGAAAGAAAGCCCTTTTCCTTATCAATTTTTTGAACCAACAAAGCATTAATTACATAATCTATGTTCAAAGGAGGTTTTCCCTGTTCCTCAAAATTTTTACTCTCATTATACAACACAAACCAATCTGCATTTTTATTTGCATTAGCATAAACTTTAAATTTTTCTAAAATTTCTTTCCAGCTAAGTCCCCAACTCCCCCCATATAAATACGCTGTCCCTTCATCAACAGGTTTGTTAATTATGTTGGTTGAAAGTACATTATGCAGTCTTTCATGCCATAAATCATGGGGATCAAATTTGGTAAAGTCGGAAGTTAAAATTCCGTTTACATTCAAATTGTAGTTATTTTCCTTTGCAGTTAATCTATTGTGTGCGTATCCATTGTAATCAGATTTGTAGTCAACCCCAATTAGCTGTAACGCTTCATGAAAATTATCTGCACAATAAAAATCTGTCGGCTGATTTGGAGCATTTAATTTTTTATCGTACTCAGCAATCATTTTAAAATATGCTTGTGCTTTTGAAAAATTTAACGTGTTTTTATAGTAGATATTAATATTGTTTATTGTTTGGCCTTTCCATGATGTCGTATTTTGCTTTAATGGAGAATAAAAATAAAATTGAGTTCCCCCTTTTTTCGCAATTAATGTAAAACTTGCTCTCAATATTGGTGAACCTTCATTTACTCCAATATAAGATAATTGAATTAGAAAATTGGTATCATTTAATTGAGTAGCGTTAGTCAAGTATGCTTTATAAAAATTATCTTCTTTAAGTTTATTATTATTTCCTAAGTCTTTCATTTCGTCAAGCAACACAGAGGTTTCTAACAAATCTGAATTTAGAACAAATGAATTTTCCTTATTGGGCTTAGTAATTTGGAATAGAAAACCATTCAGTGATGTGAGCAATTGCTCTTTTACAATTGTGTCTCTTGGTAAAGCAATGTTATCTGAAACTATCAAAGTATTTTTTTGTCCGTATGATGTTATTACGATTGTCATAGATACTAAACATAATGATTTAATATTCATACTTAATGGGTGTTTTTACATGATTTAAATTCTAGCTTTATGGCTATTTGTGCGAAACGGATGCAACTTGTTTTGAACCTTTTTATCCTCCGCGCAAATTTACTGTTTTTATTTATGGTATCATTTAGAACTGCTTTTTTGTACCTTGGGGTTGTCAAAAATAGGTTCGTCTAGGTTGTTTTCTATAAACTCAATTATTAACTGTAAATCAGCGGGGTTGAAGTTCGAAGTGTAGACCTCCTTTCCCGCAGGATTGATCAAAATACTAGAGCGCATTTCTATTTTTCAAAAATGTAAAAAATAAATATTTTTGCCTTTGTGAAAAAACTCAAAATTATTTCTCTTCTTCTCTCGGCTCTGTTTCTATTTCCTCATGAACTTTTTTTAGAGCCATTAAAATTCCCCTCCTTGGTTCAGCATTATTTTGCATGCAAAGAAAAAGAACAAAATATGGGCTTTGTGCCTTTTATACTTATACACTATACAGATAATGAACACCACACAAAAGATCATGAAGAACATAACGAGCTTCCATTTTGTCATCATCATTCAGCAGAATGTATTCAATCAATAGTGCAATTTCAACCTGTAGCGTATACTCACTTCAAAATGGAAATATTTTCTTTTAGAGAAGTTCTTTTTAAAAACTATTCTCAACATTTTTTTTCTCAGTTTCATCCCTCTATTTGGCAACCGCCTAAGATTTAGCCTCATAGTCTTTATTTTTAGCTCTAATTATTAAACATTCTTTTATGAAATATTTTACTTTGCTATCATTAGCAATTATTTCTTCCATATATACAAATGCTCAAAATGTATTCACTGCCTACTTGAAGGACACAGAATCGAAAGCCCCTATTATAGGGGCAATAGCACAAATAAAAAAAATAAATAATGGTGCTACTGCAGATTTAAATGGATTGGTGGAAATAAAGAATATCCCAAACGGGCAACATGCAGTTCATTTCTCCTTTATTGGGTATGAATCATTAATTGATACGTTTGATTTTCCAATATTAATACAAGAGCCCCTTACTATTTTTCTTCATTCTACTACCGGTGAATTGGAAGAGGTAATAGTAGAAGGAACCCGATCTAACAGGAGTATTGACAATGTACCTACCCGCGTAGAAGTTCTCACGGAGGAAATCGATGAGGCCAGTACGATGGACCCGTCAAAGGTTGCTCATCTTCTCACCCACAGCACAGGCATTCAGGTACAGCAAACCTCTGCCACAAATAACACAGCCAATGTGCGAATTCAGGGGCTGGATGGAAGGTATACCCAAATACTAAAAGATGGTTTCCCTATCTATGGCGGGTTTTCCGGCAACCTGAGTATTATGCAGATTCCACCTTTGGATTTACGACAAGTAGAATATATCAAGGGTTCGGCTTCAACTTTATATGGAGGAGGTTCTATTTCCGGGCTAATTAACCTTATATCAAAGGAGCCGACAATAGAGGAAAATCTGATCCACATAAATGCTTCGCATATTGGTGCATTTGATGTAAATGCCTTTACAGCAAAACGATTTGGTAAAATAGGATACACATTACTCGCCCAGAGAAATTTCCATCGGTATTTTGATGCTGACAAGGATGGGTTCACGGACCTTCCGCAACTAACAAAATATAATTTCAACCCAAAGGTTTTCTTCTACTTCACGGACAAGACAAAAATGTATATGGGCGCAACTTTTACCAATGAGATCAGGGAGGGAGGGGATGCCAAGTTGCTGAATCATCAGTATCCTGACAGCTTACACTTCTATAAGGAAACAAATGACATTAACCGAATAACAACGCAGGTAAAACTTGACCATAATTTGAATAGCAACAATAGTATTACCCTTCGTAACAGCTTTAATCATTTTCATAGAGGACTGGCACTTACTTCATCTTCTCTTTCAGGAGAGTACCGTTTTGCAGGGGATCAGCTTTCATCCTTTTCGGAGCTCTCATTTACAAGTAAGAATGAAAAGAGTGTGATCATTACAGGACTGAATTTCTATTCTGACCTCTTTGAAGAAACACCTTTACATAGTTCCATTCTTCGGAATGAAGAATTTCAAACGGTTGGCGGGTTCTTGCAATACACCCGCGACTTGGGAAAAATTATTTCATTTGAAGCAGGCCTTCGCGGAGATTATGTGAAGAACGATAGGGCTTATGTTCTACCACGTTTGTTTACTCTTTTTAAATGGACACCGAGGTTGACTACGCGCATCGGGGGTGGTATGGGATACAGAAATCCTACCATTTTTAACCAAGAATCTGAATTGTTAGGATATAAAAACGTGATGCCCATTGATAAAAATAAAGTAACGGCAGAGGAATCGTATGGAGGTAGTGCTGATCTTAGTTTCAAATCTGCCATTGGAGAGAAGTGCTTCATCAACATTAACCAGATGGTATTTTATACTTATCTCAAGAGTCCATTAGTACTGGCAGACACGGGAATTCTTTCCGGCATATATCATTTTATGAATGCGAATGGCCAAACTCAAAGTTCGGGCTTGGAGACATTTTTCAAGTTCGGCTTTTACGATTTTGTTTTGTTCGTTGGTTATACTTACACAAACGCCACTAATACTTTTAATAGAAAGACACAAGAGTTCACTCTTACACCTAAGCACAGCCTTAAAGGAGATCTGCTTTATGCGTTACCAGGAAAATGGCGTATTGGGGTAGATTATGAATATAAAAGCGGGCAATTATTGTCTTCCGGGAGGCGTACTATTGCATACTGGACATTTGGAGCAGTTGTAGAACGAACGATCAAAAATTTTATTCTTTTCGGAAATGTGGAGAACTTCACTAATGTAAGGCAAACAAAGTATGAGAGTATGATTTCTGCCCCTTATAACACTCCTCAGTTTACGGAAGTTTGGGCTCCGCTGGATGGTTTTGTTTTTAATGCAGGAATTAAAATTAGACTTTGAAACGTTAGTGAATATATTTATAAAATGAAAGAAATATACCGCAGTTAAGCCAAAGTAATTTCCCTTTCTTTCATATAAATCGAAAGTAAAGTATAAAACTCTTTTTTAAAAGAGTTTTATACCCCCCCTGATTTTTTCAAAAACTCCCTTAGAGATTCCTTAGATATTATTGATTTAACAAGCAAGAAAACTTCTATTAATATTCCTTTCCTAACCTTGTTTGTAACTACTAACATTCATACTTAAAATCATTATCACCATGGCTAGAAAAACAAACAGAGCAGATTTCATCCGCAGTAATGCGGATGACTTTCTTAAAGTAATGAATCATGTTATAGAACAACATGAATCGTTGGGAATCCGGAACCCAATTAAATTCACGGAAATAAATAAAATAAAATCATTAATGAATAGTTCCATTCCTCCGATAAAACAATCATTATCACGCAGGGTTATACAGAAATAAAGAACGTACTACTGTTTACCCATTAACAATTTCTCCTCCATTTATATGGATAATTTGCCCGCTTATATAAGATGCATCTTCGCTAGCCAAAAAAACATAAGCAGGTGAAATTTCTATAGGTTGTCCAGGCCTTTTCATAGGAGTATCTGTCCCGAATGTGGAGACTTTTTGTTGAGAGAAAGTGGAGGTAATTAATGGCGTCCATACAGGCCCGGGTGCTATACCGTTTACACGTATACCCTTGGCTATAAGATTTGCAGATAAGCTTCGTGTAAAGGATACGATTGCTCCTTTTGTGGAACTGTAATCGATTAAACTCCCACTTCCCCTGTAGGCAGTAACTGAAGTAGTATTTATAATGCTTCCACCTTTTTTCATATAAGGCAGTACTGCTTTTGTTATCCAGAACATGGAAAAAACATTTGTTGTAAAAGTCTGTAGCAGCTGACTCGTACTGATTTTTAAAAAATCATCCGTTTCGTAATGCGTACCGGCATTATTTACTAATACATGTATATTTTTAAACTCTTTAATTATTTTTGAAATAGCTCGTAAACATTCCGTCTCCTCCGAAATATTAGCAGGTACCAGCAGGCAATTGCTTTTATAAACATCTTCAATTATCGATGCTGTAATGCGGGCATCTTTTTCTTCCTCTTTTAAATATACAATGGCTACTTCTGCTCCTTCTTTTGCATAGGTTACGGCTACCGCTCGACCAATTCCACTATCGCCACCAGTTATAATACACTTTTTACCTGCGAGTTTATTGCAGCCTGGAAAGACATTCATAAATACCGGGGGAGGATCCATTTTAGATTCTAAACCGGGTTTTCTCTGCGATTGTCTTTTATAAATTGTTTTTTGGGGATTACTTTTTTGCATGAGTACTTTCATTTAGATTATAAATGTGAATAATATTTAAGACAGAAGAATTACATCATTTTATTAATCCGTTACAGAATTTTTCATTCCTCTTTT
>CAZCJN010000001.1:0-22287 GCA_964498865.1 uncultured Bacteroidia bacterium | reverse complement strand
CCTTTTATTAAACTGTTTCAAAAAAATTTAAGAAATACAAAATTTTATTCTTTACTTTGCCCCTATGAAAATAGAACAAATGTATACCAACTGCCTTGCAGAGGCAGCGTATTATATCGAAAGCAATGGCGAAGCAGCCATCATTGATCCCATAAGAGAAACTGAACCGTATCTTGTTAAGTTAAAGGCAAGTGGAGCCAAGCTAAAATATGTGTTAGAAACTCATTTTCATGCCGATTTTGTTTCCGGACATATTGATCTGGCAAAACAGACAGGTGCGCAGATAGTGTTTGGGCCTAAGGCACAGACGGGGTATAAAGTTCATAATGCACAGGACGGGGAACTATTTTCTGTTGGAAAAATTAAAATAAAAGTACTGCATACCCCTGGTCATACACCTGAATCTGCCTGTTTCTTATTGTTTGATGAAAATGGAAAAGAGCATTGCGTATTTACGGGAGATACCTTATTTATTGGTGATGTGGGCCGACCTGATTTGTTAGACGGTAAAATGTCTAAAGAAGAATTAGCTTCTATGATGTATGATTCACTCAACCAAAAGCTGAAAATACTACCTGATGATGTACTTGTTTATCCGGCCCATGGAGCAGGATCTTCATGTGGAAAAAATATCTCTAACGAAACATTTAGTACGATAGGACATCAGAAAAAAAATAATTATGCCTTGCAGGAAATGACAAGAGAAGTCTTCATTAAAGCGGTTACGGAAGGTTTATCATCACCCCCTCCTTATTTTTTTAAAGATGCCATGATCAACAAAAATGGCTATGATAATATAGAAGGAGTGATGCAACGCAATATGAAACCTCTGTCTCCTGATGAACTTAAAAAAGAAGTAGCGAATGGTGTGTTGGTTTTAGATACAAGGGTGCCGGATGTTTTTGAAAAAGGATTTATAAAAGGATCAATAAATATTGGACTTAATGGAACCTATGCCATTTGGATAGGTACATTAATAGATATCAATCAACCCCTTGTATTTGTTACAGACGAAGGAAAAGAACACGAATCCATTCTTCGCGCTGCACGTATAGGCTACGAAAATGTTAGAGGTTATCTTAAAGGCGGAATAAATGCTTGGATACAGGCAGGAAACCCTACAGAAACAATTTTATCCATATCTTCTGAACAATTTGCGGATAGAATAAAATCCGGAAAAGAAAATATACTGGACGTTCGTAAGCCCGGAGAATACGAAACTGCACATGTTAAAGGAGCAGAGCTTTTAGAACTGGCTACCCTTCAAAAAAATATGAATAAACTAAGTAAAAATCAAAATTACCTTATTCATTGTGCCAGCGGATACAGGTCTGTTGTTGCTGCTTCAATACTCAAGGCGAAAGGATTTGAAAATGTGGTTAATGTATATGGAGGGTTTAATCAAATTAAAAACACATCTGCACCGGTAGAGATTGCTTCCCCTGCAATTGCCTGATGAAAACACGCATTAAAAATAGATTTCTCCGGTTCAAAGACTTGTTATACTTTTGGCTTATTAAGAAAAAGACGAAGTGAAAAACTTAAACATACTAATTGGTACAGTCATTACTTTTATTGTGATTACTATCACGATGTAAGGGAGTGTGTATATAAAGAATAAAATTTCTGAAGCGCCACTCCCAAAAGAGTGGCGCTTCTCTTTTATGGCGCATAAAAAAACACAAAACGAAGAATGAAACATACTACACTAAATATTTTTGTCGTGACCATTATCTGTACCGATGGGTGAGATAGGACGTGCATGACCAGCAGCAAGCCCTTCTCACCCGAAAACTGAGAAGGGCTTTTTCTTTTGAACTAATTAAACAAACATAAAAAATCAAAACAAACATGTACTACAACGAAAAAACAATTTTGTTCAGCAACGGGGAATTTTTAAAGGCAACAGATGCAAAAACTGACTTGTATGGTCAGACCCTTCATTATGGGTATGGTGTATTTGAAGGCATACGCTCTTACTCAACAGAAAAAGGACCTAGAATATTTAAAGCAAAAGAGCATTACGAGCGATTGAAGCGTTCATGCGAACTGGTTCATATCCCTTTTCAATACTCTGCCAAAGAGCTAGAAGAAGCAACTTATGAAGTATTAAAACGCAATAATTTCAGTGATGCCTATATCCGCCCGCTCATATACTGTGACCCGAATATGAGTTTAAATAAACCTACGAAAGTAAATCTGATGATATGTGCTTGGGAATGGGGGGAGCTATCTTGGAAATAAAATGTTAAGAGTGTGTCTTTCTTCTTTTCAACGCCCCAATCCCAAATCTATAAAAGTTGAAGCTAAAGTAAACGGACATTATATCAATTCCATACTTGCAACTATAGAAGCAAAAGAAAAAGGTTTTGATGAAGGCCTATTGCTTGATATGCATGGAAATATAGCAGAAGCTCCGGGTGCCAATTTTTTTTGTGAAAAGAATGGAAAACTTTTCACACCTTCTTTAGGAAATATATTGCCAGGTATCACCCGTGCAACCGTACTGGAACTATGTGAAGAGCTGGGAATACCTTTTGAAGTACGTCATCTCAAACCAGCCGAATTAAAAGATATGGATGCTGCATTCTTCTGTGGAACAGCAGTAGAGATTGTAGGTATTGAATCCATTGATGATGTTCCTTTCAAAAAACAATGGACAAATTCTGTAGGAATAAAAATCCAACAAGCGTATGCAAACAGGGTTCGGGAAAAGAGCCTTGAAGCAAATCTTAAACTACAAGCCTAAATAAACTCCACTAAAAAAAATTCACATGCCGCTAAATAGATACAGCCAAGTTCTTACGGAAGATCCTACTCAACCGGCTTCACAAGCAATGTTATATGGTATTGGTCTGAAAGAAGAGGATATGAAAAAAGCACAGGTAGGTATTGTAAGTACAGGCTATGAAGGAAACACCTGCAATATGCATTTGAATGAACTTGCCGCCATACTGAAAAAAAGTGTTGTAGAAAATAAATTAGTTGGATTGGTATTTAATACCATTGGCGTTAGTGATGGCATATCAAACGGTACAGAAGGAATGCGTTATTCACTTGTGTCGCGAGAGATAATAGCGGACTCTATCGAAGCTGTAGCCGGAGCACATTACTACGATGCACTGATTGCAGTTGCAGGATGTGATAAAAATATGCCGGGCACTATCATGGGAATGTCAAGACTTAACCGCCCCTCCATAATGGTATATGGAGGAACAATCTCTTCAGGGAAATATAAAGGCGAATCATTGAATATTATAAGCGCTTTTGAAGCACTTGGGCAAAAATTAGCAGGGCAATTATCAGATGAAGATTACAAAGGTATCATCAAAAATTCTTGCCCCGGTGCAGGCGCTTGTGGGGGAATGTATACAGCGAATACGATGGCTTCTGCTATAGAGGCATTAGGGATGAGTCTGCCTTACAGTTCTTCTAACCCCGCGTTAAGTGAAGCAAAGAAGAAAGAATGCGATGAGGCAGCCAAAGCAATATATGTTCTGCTTGAAAAAAACATCACACCTAAACAGATCATGACCCGAGAGGCATTTGAAAATGCTTTGACAGTTGTAACTGCATTAGGTGGATCCACTAATGCAGTTTTACATTTAATAGCTATGGCGTATACAGTAGGTGTGCCACTCGATTTAAAAGATGTACAACGAATCAATGATAAAACTCCTTTACTAGCAGATCTAAAACCCAGCGGTAAATATTTAATGGAAGATGTATTTCATTTAGGAGGAACTCCTGCTATTATGAAATACCTTTTAAAGAAAGGTTTGTTGCATGCCCGTTGCTTAACTGTTACTGGAAAAACATTAGAAGAAAACCTGGAAGCCGTAGAAGATTTGAATTTTGAACAGAAAGTGATACATGCTGTTGAGAAACCTATCAAAACAAGCGGACATCTGCAAATACTTTTTGGCAATCTAGCCGAAAAAGGATCTGTAGCCAAGATAACAGGAAAAGAAGGAGAACGATTTGAAGGAAAGGCTGTTGTATTTGACAGTGAGTTTGAAGTGATCGATGGAATAAAGAATGGAAAAGTAAAGGCAGGTAATGTAGTAGTTATCCGTTATGAGGGACCTAAAGGGGCACCCGGAATGCCTGAAATGTTAAAACCCACATCTGCAATTATTGGGGCAGGCCTGGGTAATAGCGTTGCATTAATTACAGACGGAAGGTTTTCAGGAGGAACACATGGTTTTGTAGTCGGACACATCTCTCCCGAAGCATATGACGGGGGATTAATTGCATTGATTAAGGATGGCGATGTCGTCACTATTGATGCAACTACCAACAGCATCAACGCTCAACTAAGTAAAGAAGAAATCGAAAAAAGAAAAAAAGCATGGAAGCAACCGGAACTAAAAGTGAAAAATGGAGTGTTGTATAAATACGCTAAAACTGTAAGTGATGCTGCTACAGGATGTGTAACCGATAATTTTTAAACAATGAAAACTGAAAGTATAAAGACGAATAGTAAAACAAAAACCATAACAGGAGCTGAAGCAGTTATAAGAAGTTTAATTGATGAGGGAGTAACCACTTTGTTCGGATATCCCGGTGGAGCGATCATGCCTGTGTACGATGCACTATATGATTATCAAAATCAAATCAAACACATATTGGTTAGGCATGAGCAAGGAGCCATACATGCAGCAGAAGGATATGCACGCGTATCTAATCAAGTGGGAGTATGCATGGCTACTTCAGGGCCAGGAGCTACTAATCTTATAACAGGATTAGCAGATGCAATTGCGGACTCAACACCTCTTGTCTGTATAACCGGACAAGTGGCTTCGCATCTTTTAGGAACAGATGCTTTCCAGGAAACAGATGTAATGGGCATTTCTACACCGGTGACCAAATGGAATTGCATTGTTACAAAAGCAGAAGACATACCTATTGTTCTTGCAAAAGCATTTTACATTGCTCAAAGTGGTCGCCCGGGACCTGTATTAGTAGACATTACCAAAGACGCTCAATTCGGCAAATTGGAATATGAATACAAAAAATGTTCGGCATTAAAACATTACAATCCCAAACCAACCCTTTCTTCTGAAAAATTAAAAGAAGCGGCTGAACTTATTAATGATGCGAAGGCCCCTTATCTATTGGTTGGGCAGGGAATATTGTTATCCGGTGCTCAACAAGAGCTAATAGCGTTTGTTGAAAAAACAGGAATACCGGTTGCTTCTACCTTGTTGGGTCTATCGGCTTTTCCCTGTAGCCACCCCTTGTATGCAGGTATGTTAGGCATGCATGGAAACTATGCACCCAATATGCTAACCAATCAATGCGATGTATTGATTGCAGTGGGTATGCGCTTCGATGACAGGGTAACAGGCAGGGTTGAAAAATATGCCAAGCAGGCAACCATCATTCATATAGATATAGATGCATCGGAGTTAAATAAGATCGTTAACACCAAGGTGCAGATACATGCTGATGCGAAAGAAGCACTTTCAGCATTAACCAGAATGGTAAGTAAGCAAGATCATTCGGCATGGTTGAATAGATTCAAGGAATATGACCACCAGGAAAAAATAAAAGTATTGGACAAAAGTATTTTTTCTGAAAACGGAAAACTGATAATGGGAGAAGTAGTAAATAAATTATCCGAATTGACCAATGGGGAGGCCATCATTGTAACGGATGTAGGTCAACACCAGATGGTGGCTGGCAGGTATTATAAATTCACTAAAACTAAAAGTAACGTAACCTCCGGCGGACTTGGAACCATGGGCTTTGCTCTGCCTTCTGCCATAGGTGCTAAGCTAGCTCAGCCTAAACGCGAAGTAATTGCCATCATTGGTGATGGAGGGTTTCAAATGACATTACAGGAACTCGGCACAATCTTTCAATATAATATCTCTGTGAAGATCCTGATACTCAATAATAATTTTTTAGGAATGGTACGCCAATGGCAACAATTATTTTTTGATAAGCGCTACTCTTTTACGGAAATGACGAACCCTGATTTTGTAACCATTGCTCATGGATATAAATTAAAAGCCGAAAGGTTGGAAGATCGCCAAGATTTAGGGAATGCCTTAAAACGCATGTTACAATCAAACGAAGCTTTTTTGTTAGAGGCAATAGTTGAGGCAGAAGAGAATGTTTTTCCGATGATCCCTACTGGCGCGTCAGTGGACGAAGTACTACTTGAACCATCTACTAAATAAAAACAACAGCATGAATAACACTTACACGATACATGTATTAGGTAATAATGAACCTAATTTACTGGTACGCATTGCGTTAGTATGTAACCGACGAAGGGTTCACATAAAAAATTTAAATGTGGCGGAGTTTATCAATAAAAAACAATACAGCTATACGATGATTGTTGAAACAACGTCGATATGGGCAGAACGTATTGCTAAACAGTTAGAAAAACAAATTGATGTACATAGCGTCAATTATTTTGCACACGTACCCATGACAGTCAATAGATCTGCCCAAGCAGCGCCTATTTATTTCGAATAAAAATAATCTAAACATCAAAAACAATAAATCAAACAAAAAAATGGCAACAATTAATTTTGGCGGAGTAAACGAAACAGTTATAACCCGCGATGAGTTTTCTCTTGAGAAAGCACGTGAAGTATTAAAGAACGAAACCATAGCGATTCTTGGCTATGGAGTACAAGGTCCGGCACAGGCATTGAACTTAAAAGACAATGGATTCAACGTTATTGTAGGGCAACGTAAAAATTCAGGCAGCTGGAAAAAAGCCCTACAAGACGGATGGGTGGAAGGGAAAAATTTGTTTGACCTGGAAGAAGCGGCTAAAAAAGGAACCATCCTTCAATATTTATTGTCCGATGCGGGTCAAATTGCTTTTTGGCCCATCGTACAAAAACATTTAACGCCCGGTAAAGCACTTTATTTCTCCCATGGCTTTGCTGTAACCTATGCTGAACAAACGGGAATTGTACCCCCTAAAAATGTGGATGTTATTTTAGCAGCGCCCAAAGGTTCAGGAACAAGTGTACGCCGTTTGTTTTTGCAAGGCAGAGGAATTAATTCCAGCTATGCAGTATACAATGACTATACAGGCAAAGCAAAAGAAAAAGCCATTGCTTTAGGAATAGGAATAGGGTCCGGATATTTATTTGAAACTACTTTTCAACGGGAAGTATATAGCGATCTTACAGGCGAGCGCGGAACATTAATGGGAGCCATACAAGGAATATTTGAAGCTCAATACAATCTGCTGCGCAAAAAGGGACATACACCCTCTGAGGCATTTAACGAAACAGTTGAAGAGTTAACTCAAAGCCTTATGCCTCTTGTATCTGAAAATGGTATGGATTGGATGTATGCTAATTGTTCTACTACTGCACAGCGTGGCGCATTGGATTGGAAAAATAAATTCCGCGATGCCGTATCTCCTGTATTTGAAAACTTGTACGAGAGTGTGGCTTCCGGGAAAGAAAGCAAACGTGTGATCAGTGAGTGCAGCAGTCCTGATTACAGAGAGAAATTAAACAAAGAATTAAAAGAATTACGCGAATCGGAAATGTGGCAGGCCGGTATGCAGGTTCGTAAATTAAGACCATAACCATAATGATAAGCTTAGACAAAATAGAAAGAGCAGTGCAACGCTTAAAAGGCGTTGCACTTTATACTCCTCTTACCGTTAATGTAAATTTATCGGAGCAATTTGAAGCAAATGTTTTGTTGAAGCGGGAAGATCTTCAGCCCGTAAGGTCGTATAAAATTAGGGGAGCATACAACAAAATATATTCCTTACCTATAGAAATATGTAATAAAGGAATTGTGTGTGCCAGTGCAGGTAATCATGCTCAAGGGGTTGCCTATACCTGTAATAAGCTGAAAATTTCCGGGAAAATATTTATGCCTGTTACTACCCCTCAACAAAAGCTTACACAGGTAAAAATGTTCGGAAAAGATAATGTAGAAGTGATTTTAATTGGTGACACATTTGACGATTGTTATGTAGAAGCAGTAAACTTTTCTAAAAAACATGATCTTTCTTTTATTCACCCCTTCGATGATGAGGAAGTGATTGCAGGACAAGCAACCGTTGCAGTTGAAATATTGGAAACATGCAAACACCCGATCGATTATATTTTCGTTCCGGTTGGAGGAGGAGGCTTGGCTGCAGGATTGCTTAGTTATTTCAAGCAAAAGAGTCCGCACACAAAAATAATCGGGGTTGAACCTGCCGGAGCACCGTCTTTGTCCACTTCCTTGCAAAAGGGGGAGAATAGTACCCTGGATGATATTGACAAATTTGTAGATGGAGCAGCGGTTAAGAGAGTAGGCGACCTTAATTTTAAAATATGTAAAGACTATATAAATGATGTGGTCACCGTACATGAAGGAAAAGTATGCACAACAATATTGAAGTTGTATAATGAAGAAGCTATTGTAGTAGAACCGGCAGGCGCACTCGCGATAAGTGCACTGGAACAGTTTAAAGAGCAGATAAAAGGTAAAACGGTAGTCTGTTTATTAAGCGGCAGCAATAATGATATCACCCGCACAGAAGAAATAAAAGAACGTTCATTATTGCATGAAGGTTTAAAGCATTATTTTATAGTCCGTTTTTCACAACGCGCAGGAGCCTTAAAAGAATTTGTATCGGAGGTATTGGGGCAAGATGATGACATCACCTATTTCGAATATTCTAAAAAGAATAGCAGGGAAAAAGGTCCTGCAGTTATTGGAATTGAATTAAAGAATAAGAACGATTTTGAGCACTTGACCAATCGTCTTTTTATCAAAGGAATTAATTATGAGTACTTAAATAATAAACCGGATATTTTGAATTCGTTACTCTAGTTTCATTTCCCGCTTTAACATTTCTATGTTAATAAGTACTTGAGGCTTAGTTCGTCTGACTTTTGTTCATGCATATTTTTACTTGCATGAAAGACAGAAAAAACATTTATAAAAATTATTTTACTCGCCACGAAACAGGCGATGAAATAACTATTAATGAATTACGGGACAAAGAGTCTCGTAACGAAAACTTGTCTGAAGAAGAATCTCAGGCACTTCTGAATTTCGAAAAGTTCAGGTTGACTGAGCTAAACAAAACTACTACTGACTTTGATTTTAATGCTCGTTATTGCCAATTGGAGATCTTAGCTAATGTAGCGGCATATAAGGAGTTCTTAAAAGAAGAGTATTATTTCTCCGAGCTTTTATAATTTGATACAAACGTTTTTTGGTTCTGTAAAAAATCGTAGCGCTTCAAATCCGCCTTCGCGCCCTACGCCACTGCCTTTCACTCCTCCAAACGGAGTTCTCAAATCACGCACTAACCAGCAATTTATCCAAACAATACCCGATTGAATCTTTTCTGCCATTCTGTGTGCCCTTGTTAAGTTTTCTGTCCAAATAGTAGCAGATAATCCGTAGGTAGTGGAGTTTGCATATTTCAATACTTCCTCTTCTGTTTCAAATGGAGTAAGTGTAACTACAGGTCCAAAGATTTCTTCCTGATTGGTTCTGCAATCGTAAGGGAGCCCTTCTATAACAGTAGGGGCAATGTACCATCCTTCAGAAAATTCTCCACCCGGATTTATAGCGGTTCCTCCGCACAAAACCTTTCCTCCCTCTTGTTTTGCCAGTTCTATATAAGAAAGTATTTTTTCGAAATGCACTTTAGAAACAATAGCACCTAATTTGCTGCTTTCATCGGCAGGGTTTCCTGTTTTCATAACTTTTGCTTTAGCAACAAACTCTGTTTTGAATTTTTCATAAATTGATTTTTCTATAAATATTCTGGATCCACATAAACAGATTTCCCCTTGATTAGAAAAAGAAGAGTTTAAGCTTGTTTTAACAGCATTTTCAAAATTACAATCCGCAAAAATTATATTAGGATTTTTACCACCTAGCTCAAGAGAAAGTTTTTTAAACATAGGTGCAGAAACGCGAGCTATCTCTGCGCCTGTTTTTGTTCCACCGGTAAAGGATACTGCCGGAATTTTCGGATGAGCTGCAATAGCAGCACCCGCTTTGTTTCCTAATCCATGAACTATGTTTAATACTCCTTTTGGTAAACCGGCTTCCATACAAAGCTGAGAGAAAAGATAAGCAGTCATAGGAGTTACTTCCGTGGGCTTAGCAATAACAGTACATCCGGCTGCCAAGGCAGGCGCGATCTTCCAGGTAAAAAGGTAGATGGGAAAATTCCAGGGAGAAATACAACCCGCTACCCCTATAGGTTCACGTAAAGTATAATTAATGGCAGTTTGTTCCATGGAATGGGCTTCGGAAGCAAAATGTAAAATACCGGTTGCATAAAAACGCATATTAGCAGAAGCCCGTGGTATATCAATCATTTTAGCGAGCCAAACCGGTTTACCATGATCTATGGATTCAGCAACTGCTAATTTTTCAAAGTCTCTGTCAATTAAATCAGCAATCTTCATTAATATTTTCGATCGCTCTTCTTTAGGTGTATGCGACCAGGAAGGGAAAGCCGCTTGAGCTGCATCTACCGCTTTTTGCACATCTTTTTCATCTGAATCCGGTATAAGAGAATATACTTTTCCAATAGCAGGATTATAATTATCAAGATATTTTTTTGAGATGGGCTCAACCAATTCCCCTCCTATATAATTTTGAATTTTTTGCATGAGTAAAAATATGATTTTCTTTATGTGGTTCTTTCCTTAATCTGTAAAAAGAAAATCCCGCCTTTTAAGGGGCGGGATATCTCACATCATTGTTGCTCTCTATGTGGTGGGAAAAATACCTTGATAAGGAACTACCAAGGATTTAATCAATGATGATTTTTTTGCTTATTATTTTTTTATCTTGTTTTATTGTTACAATAAACGTGCCTTTCTTGTCGTTTAGACTAATTGATTTGTTTATTCTGCCATTCCCGGATATTTTTTCGTTATATATTTCTTTTCCGTTCATATCTGTTATGGTAACTATTGCAGGTTTTTTCTCGTCTGTGTTTAATTCAAGAATAAAATCTCCGTCGTTGGGATTCGGATAGAAGCTGAAATCAGTTTCCTTCTCAATTTTTTTGCTTCTTGCTTTGCTTGATTCGTGCTTTTCGTCGTCCATATCAATAACCGACACAGACGTTGAAACAATTACTTTTTTCCTGGGCCTTCCATTTTCATCTTCAATAACAATAGATTTCTTTCTTGTTTTAGTATTATCGCTGTTTATGTTTTCATTGTCGGAGCTGTCTTCATCATCTGTAACCGATATTCTCTTCTGATTTTTTTTATTGATGATAACAACCCTGCCATCATCGGAAGAATCTATATCGATATTAAAATCAGCCATTAAATCCTTAGGGTCAAAATCGAACTTAAAATTTTTTGCAAAATTTTTCATTGAACTGTCATTCCAATCGAATTTCATATCAAAAGAGCTATCTGAGAAAGCAAAAGCATGGGCCATCGTGCTATCTATCATGGCTTTAAAACTCATCGATTGTGGGTGTCCCTCATTTTTATTTAAATTCTCAACAGTTATCATTAGTTGCTTATTTTTTCCTTTATCATTTTCAAACTGCTTTGTAAAAGCCTCTACCTCCGACTCACTCATTGTTTCTTCTGTAACAGTAGTATCGCCATCTATAATTTTTTTAACCTTTACTTTTACCTGCTCATTGTCTTGTGCAAATGTTGCGGGTGCAAAAAATAAACAAGCAAATAATATTACTAAACGATTGCTTTTTAAAAAAATTGTATCTGCCCTCATGATTAATTGTTTTTTGTTTTGTTATTCAAATGTACAGTGCTAATGTGTGAATGAATGTTAATGCTTAGTTAAAGAGTGTTAAAATATGTTAATCAAAAAGAGGCATGTTTTCTATTGTTAACTTTGCGTAGATGAAAAAGCACCATGTTGGGTTGATTGCTTCTTTAGGAGGCGTAGCTTTAATAGGATTAATTGCCAGCCAATTATTTTGGATTAATAATGCATTTGTTTTGCGTAGTCAGCACTTTTCAACTTCTGTTAACGATGCCTTGAATAATGTAGTATATAGATTGCAAAAAAAAGATGCTGCAGCAAAAATTAAGCGCAAATTAAATCTGCGTAAACAGGGCATGCGATGGATGCTTCATTCAGATTCATTAACCGGGGATACCACTCACATGGTGAAGGTCTTCGAAGATCTGACAACCGATTCGGCAGGTGTAACCGTTCACAGAGCAAGAAAAAAAATAATTACACACAATACGGAAGATATTGTAGGCCTTGGTGTAAATGTTAACCCCAATAGTAACGAACCATTTACTGTTTCTCATATAGATTCAACCGATGATCGTTTTAATTGGATGAAGAAACAAACGGATATGGTGAGCGATATTTTTGATGAATTAGTAAGTATTAATATTTATAAAGGCTATACCAGCCAAATAGACACCAATGATGTAGATTCCATCTTACGTATAGAATTGCACAATAAAGGCATAAGTGCTCAATTTTGTTATGGAATTTATGGCAGCGAAGGCACTTACTTTCCAATGAAGACCTGCGATGGAGCTAAGGACAGTATTATGAGCTCTCCCTACAAGATTAACCTTGCCCCTGATAATGTTTTCATAAGTCCCAAATACCTTTCAGTTTATTTTCCGTCGGAGAAGAACTATATACTTCAAACCATGTGGCTGATGCTTACCGGGTCTGCTGTTTTAATATTGGTTATTATTTACGTTTTTTATTTTACTGTCTCTACTATTTTAAAGCAAAAGAAGTTGTCGGATATTAAAAATGATTTTATTAATAACATGACCCATGAGCTTAAAACGCCTATTTCTACCGTATCGCTTGCTTCAGAAATGCTTCAAGATCCTTCTTTTGAAAAATCGAAAGACCAGTTAAATCATTATATACATATTATAAAAGAAGAAAATCAACGTTTAGGATTACTGGTGGAAAATATTCTGCAAACAGCAGTTCTTGATAAAGGTGAATTCAAATTAAGACTACAGGAAATAGATATTCATGAAATTATAGATCGTGTACTCAGTAATGTAAAGTTACAAGTTGAAAAAAGAGATGGACAGATATTAGTAGAAAAAAATACACAAGAACCCGTTATTCATGCGGACAGAGTTCATTTAACCAATGTGATTTATAATTTGGTGGACAATGCTTTAAAATATTCTGAAGAAAAGCCATTAATCAAGGTTTCTACAAAAAAGGTACCCGAGGGAATGCAAATCTCTGTATCGGATAATGGAATAGGGATCAGCAAAGAAAATCAGAAAAAAATATTCGATACGTTTTATAGAGTGCCTACCGGAAATATTCACAATGTAAAAGGGTTTGGACTGGGACTAAGCTATGTAAAAGCGGTTATTGAAAAACATCGTGGTACAGTAAGTGTTGAAAGTGAAATAGGGAAGGGCAGTACGTTTATAATAGTCATACCTGCCTGATCTATCTGTTTAAAGTTTTTAAAAAGAACATAATGAAAAATAGTAAAACCGAAACCGTATCCATTCTTCTGGCAGAAGACGATCGTAACCTGGGAAACCTTTTGAAAGAATATTTAGAAACAAAAGGATATGATACTAGGCTTGCCGTAAATGGAAAAGAGGCGTACGACCTATTTTCAAAAAATAAATTCGACTTGTGTATGCTGGATGTGATGATGCCTGTAAAAGACGGATTTACACTTGCAAGAGAAATTCGTACCATGGATAAAAATGTTCCCATTGTATTTCTCACGGCAAAATCCATGAAAGAAGATACAATCGAAGGGTTTTCTGTAGGAGCGGATGATTATATAACAAAGCCATTCAGCATGGAAGAGTTGTTGCTTCGCATTACGGCCATTTTGAGAAGAGTAAAAAATCAAACCATTAAACAGTCGGAGCAAAATGAATTTACCATAGGTAAATACAAATTCAATTATACAAACCGAACCCTTGAATTAAAAAGTAAAAAGGAAGAACTGACTACTAAAGAGGCCGACCTTCTTAAACTCCTTTGCATTAATTCAAATGATGTGGTTGACCGCAATTTTGCTTTGCGAACCGTTTGGCAAAATGACTCCTATTTTTCTGCCCGAAGCATGGATGTATATATTTCCAAATTAAGAAAATACCTTAATGAAGATCCCAAAGTAGAGATCCTTAATATTCATGGAAGAGGATTTAAACTAAGAAGCTAACCACCTTTTTTATAGTTACCGTATGCGTTGTTGGGAAGGTCGTGCCTACACCCCCGCACTAATTTGTATATTCGCGCACCAATTTATATTTCTATGCTTTCTGAACAAGAACTACTTCGTAGGCAAAAACTTGATGAATTATTAAAACTTGGCGTTAACCCTTATCCGCCTGAATTATTTGAAGTAAATGCCTCAGCCAAAGATATTCTCGAGAATTACGAACGTAATAAGACCGATTATAAGAACATTTCTATCGCCGGCCGTGTAATGACTGTTCGTGATATGGGGAAAGCTTGTTTTGCATCCCTGCAGGATTCCTCAGGAAGGATACAATTGTATGTAAGACGCGATGATATTTGCCCGGGAGAAGATAAGTCTCTCTACGATCTGGTTTGGAAAAAACTCATTGACATTGGAGATATTATAGGAATAACCGGCTTTGTCTTCACTACCAAAGTAGGCGAGATATCTATTCATGTTACGTCATTAAAACTTCTTTGTAAAACACTTAAACCGCTGCCGATTGTAAAATTAGATGCAGATGGAAAAGCACATGATGAAGTGACTGATCCTGAATTTAAATACCGTCAGCGTTATGCAGACCTGGTGGTAAATCCACAAGTGAAAGATACCTTTACTAAACGCACACTGATGATAAAGACCATCAGAGATTTTTTAAATGAAAGCGGTGCATTAGAAGTTGATACGCCTGTTTTGCAAAATATTCCAGGCGGAGCGGCCGCTCGCCCCTTCGTTACCCATCACAATGCCTTGGATGTGCCTTTCTACTTGCGTATTGCCAATGAGCTTTACCTGAAAAGACTTATTGTGGGAGGCTATGATTTTGTCTATGAGTTCTCACGCAATTTCAGAAATGAGGGAATGGACAGAACCCATAATCCGGAATTCACAATTCTTGAATTTTACGTTGCGTACAAAGATTATTTCTGGATGATGGACTTTACAGAAAGAATGTTGGAAAAAGTAGCCATGGAAATTCACGGTACTACCGAACTAACTATTGGCGATAAAACAATTTCATTTAAAGCACCTTTTAAACGCATAGGAATTTTAGATGCCATCAAAGAAGAAACATCTATCGATATTAGTGCCATGGATGAAACCCAGATTAGAGAAGTATGTAAGCAATTACACATTCATACCGAAGCCTCGATGGGTAAAGGAAAGCTAATCGATAAAATCTTTGGAGAAAAATGCGAAGGTAAATTTAGCCAGCCCACTTTCATTATTGATTACCCTGAAGAAATGAGTCCGCTAACTAAAAAGCATAGAAGTAAAAAAGGATTGGTAGAACGTTTCGAGTTAATGGTGAATGGAAAAGAAGTAGCTAATGCATACACCGAATTAAACGACCCGCTTGACCAACGCAAACGTTTTGAAGATCAAGTGAAGTTAATGGAGCGTGGCGATGATGAAGCTATGTTCATTGATCATGATTTTTTACGTGCTCTTGAATATGGAATGCCTCCTACTTCCGGCATTGGTATTGGCATAGACCGTCTTTGTATGCTTATGACCAATTCTGTTAGTATACAAGATGTATTATTCTTCCCGCAGATGCGCCCGGAAAAAACAACAGAGTAAAAGTTTGACGAATAAAGAAAAAAATACATCCTCTTCTTACGGAAGAATAGCGGTAATTGGCGGGGGTTCATGGGCAACTGCCATAGTAAAGCTGCTCTGCAATAATTGCGACTCTGTTAATTGGTGGGTTCGTAATGATGAAACTGCCAAGTACATTGCAACGTACCATCATAACCCTAACTATATCTCTTCTGTTGAATTCGATTCAAAAAAAATAAATGTTAGTTCTGATTTAAAGCAGGTAGTTGAAAAATCAGACTTGCTCATCATGGCTATCCCTTCTGCCTTTTTGCAAGCATCGTTAAAGTCCATTTCAAAAGAAGATTTAAAAGGGAAGAAAATATTTTCTGCAATTAAAGGCATTTCTCCTGAACATAATTTAATTATTGCCGAGTTTTTCAATCAGATATATAATCTCCCGATCGAAAATATAGGGGTTATTACCGGGCCTTGTCATGCTGAAGAAGTGGCTATGGAGAAACTATCCTATCTCACCATTGCATCTCAAAATACATCCATGGCTGTCTTTTTAGCCGGCAAACTTTCCTGCAGATATATTAAATGCAGTGTAAGTGACGATATCTATGGAACAGAATATTCAGCAGTATTAAAAAATGTATTTGCTATTGCTGCCGGCATTTGTCACTCTTTGGGCTATGGAGACAACTACCTTGCTGTATTAATTTCAAATGGCATTCAAGAGATAAAGAAGTTCGTAGATGCTGTTCATCCTATAGATAGAGATATTAAAGACTCGGCCTATTTAGGAGATCTGTTAGTTACTGCCTATTCCCAATTTAGCCGAAACAGAACCTTTGGAAGCATGATCGGGAAAGGATACTCCGTAAAATCGGCACAAATGGAAATGAACATGATTGCCGAAGGTTATTATGGGGTGAAATGTATCTACGAGATCAATAAAAAATACAAAGTAGCTATGCCCATTACAGAGGCGGTATACCATATTCTTTATGAGATGAAAAAGCCGGATCATGAAATTAAAATCCTTTCGGATAGGATTTCCTGAATATTTTTAAAATTTGCTTTAGCAGATTGCAGGATTTTACAATAACTTTACCCAATGATCTCCCCCTATACTAATAAATGTTTAAGTGTTATTATTCCCGTATTCAGCGAAGAGAAAATATTGCCTGAATTATACAAACGACTTACCGATGCATTATTATCTGTTACGGATGATTATGAATTGTTATTTATTAATGATGGTGCCAGGGATAATTCTTTTCAATTGATAAAGGCATTATCATTAATAGACAAAAAGGTAAAGTACATCAAATTTAGTCGGAACTTTGGCCACCAAACTGCATTCACAGCCGGCCTTAAATACTGTCGTGGACAAGCTGCTGTTATAATGGATGCAGATTTGCAAGACCCTCCCGAATTAATTAAAGAACTGTATAACAAAATGCACGAAGGATATGATGTGGTTTATGCAAAACGCAGAGCTAGAAAGGGAGAAGGGGCACTCAAAAAATTTACTGCCAGGGTTTTCTATAAATTACTATCAAAAATTACTTCTATAGATATACCCATTGACACCGGTGATTTTAGAATTATTACAAGGCGTGTTATAGATGTATTGAACGAAATGCCTGAAAAGCATAAATTTTTGCGTGGACAAATTTCATGGATAGGATTTAAGCAAACCCATATTGAGTTTGATAGGGCAGAGCGTTATGCAGGAACAACAGGATTTACATATGGTAAATTAATTCGTTTTGCATTAGATGGGATTACTTCTTTTTCAAATCTGCCTTTAAAAATTGCTACCATCAGTGGTTTTTTTGTTTCCGGATTAACCTTGCCACTCATGCTCTACGCACTTTATTCGCGTTTAGCAGACAAGGTGCAACAACCCGGCTGGACATCTTTAATGCTTACGGTTCTTTTCATAGGAGGGATACAATTGATTGGCATTGGCATTATAGGAGAATACATCAGCCGCCTAAGTGAAAATGTAAGAAATCGCCCCTTATATATTATTGATGAAACGAATGTAGAGGAGCGAAAAGATGAATTAATATCTCAAAATTTACTTCTTAATAAATCGTAGTGAAAAGAGTATTACTAAAACAAGCAGCCAGGTATAAAAACAAACTCGCCCTATAATTTCTCCATTATTTACATAAAAAGTTTTTTCTGAATTAAGGCAAATGGTTTCTTTGATTGCCGCCGGAACCCACCAGCCTGTTTCTTGAGAAAAATCTCCACGTTCATTAATGAAACAAGAGATGCCCGTATTTGCTGATCGGGCAATGCATCGCCTCGTCTCTATAGCTCGTAAACGACCATATAATAAATGTTGTTTATATCCCGGAGTATCTCGCCACCAACCGTCATTGGTGATAATGAAAATAACAGAGGCATCGTTTTTTATATAGTCAGTTACAAATTCTCCGTAAATAGATTCATAGCAGATAACAGGAGCCATACTGCCTGAAGACGATTTGAATACACCTCTTATTTCTTGAGTACCTAAACTTCCTGCTGTTCCTCCCAAATCAATGGAAAGATTTTCAAGAAAGCCGAATACAGCAGGATAGGGCATGCGTTCTACACCGGGTACCAATTTTGATTTATGATAAATCTGTATGGAATCAGTATTATCAATCTGTAAAGCAGTATTATACGAATCATAGTATCCATCCTGTCGTTTAAATTTTCTTGCTGTTACAGATGGGTTTTCTCCTTGCTCGTATACATACGAGGTAGATGCTCCTACCACTATTTTTAGTTTAGGATATTTTTCTAGAAATGTTTTTAAAATACGAATGCTTGAAGTTTGATATATATCATTCTCCCATATATTTTCTGTAAGTGCTGTTTCAGGGAATACCAAATAATCTGTTGTAGAATCTACTTTCTCTGCCGCAAGAACTAACATTTTATCCAGTTGCTCTTTATAATTCATGCTACTGAATTTTTCACTAAAAGGATCTATGTTTGGCTGAACCACCACTACACTAATCTTATTTTTTACCGAAGAATTCTCTAATGAGTTACATCTATCATATAGGTATAGGGAAATAAGGATAGGAACGATAAGGATTAATCCGATGCTTACTAACTGTATACGTATACTCCTCCACTCATTTCTTTTAATACAGGAATAAAGAAGCACGTTTATTATCAGCACCCATAAACTTCCTCCTGGCACTCCTGTATATTCATACCACTGTATCCACGTATGATTAGCAGCAAATGCATTTCCAAGTGTGAGCCATGGCCAGGTTACATCCCAGCGGTGATGAAAAAACTCGTAACCAATCCAAAATACAGGCAACAAGAATATCGCTCTTGAAATCGGTACTCCCAACTCAATCATTTTCTTTTTGGAAGTATGAAAGAGCAGAAAGACAACAGCCATGATTAAAGAATTCAGAAGGATTGCTGCTATTCCTCCGGGAACAGAGGCATTACAAACCCAAAAAGTAGAGGTGATGTTCCAAATAAGAAACGCGAAAAAAGAACTTGTAAATAATATAAAACGACTTGATGAATTTTTTTCAGTAGCAACTATATCCTCGATATACAAGAGAGGGACGAAGGCTATAAATAAAATAACCGGAAAACCAATGGGTGGCCACGCAATTGAAAATAATGTCCCACTTAAAAGCGCGTATAAAAAAAACTTACTTCTTTTCATTCTATACGAAAGTACTAAATACGGTTTTCCTTTTTATAAAATAAAAACCCCGGCTGAATGAACAGTCGGGGTTTCCGTATAAGTATATCTTTTGACTTACCCTAAGGCAATGCGTTTGAAAGAAGTGATCTTTGCTTCTTTATCTGCATCAGCAAGATATTGAGCTACTGTTTTCTTTGCATCGCGTATGTATTCTTGATTCACTAAAGTAGATTCTGCATAGAATTTGTTTAGTTTCCCTTGAGCAATTTTATCAATCATGTTTTCAGGTTTACCTTCTTTGCGTGCCAGCTCACGACCAATTTCCAATTCACGATCAATGATTTCTTGAGGCACATCGTTTTTATCAATAGAAACAGGAGCCATTGCTGCTGCCTGCATCGAAATGTTTCTTCCTACTTCATCACTTACATTTTTAGTGAAGCCGATGATAACTGCTAATTTATTTCCAGGGTGTATATAAGCACTAACTTTCTCTGCTGCAATAGTTTCATAGCGAGAAACGTCTAATTTTTCTCCTATTTTTCCGATGAGTTCTGTAAGCTTGTCATTAATGGTTAGACTGCCGGAGTAAGGTAATGCTTTTAATGCATCTACATTTGCAGGGAATTTTTCTAAAGCAATCGTAGCTACTTTTTCTACAAATGCCGCAAACTCTTCATTACGTGCAACAAAATCCGTTTCAGAGTTTACAGAAACGATAATTGCTTTTTTTCCGTCGGCAGCTGTTTTTGCTAAAACAATTCCTTCTTTGGCGTCTCTTTCTGCTCTGCTGGCAGCAACTTTTTGTCCTTTCTTACGAAGGATCTCAATTGCTTTATCAAAATCTCCGCTTGCTTCGGTAAGTGCTTTTTTACAATCCATCATTCCTGCTCCGGTTGTTTGGCGTAGGCGATTTACTTCTGCTGCTGATACGGTGGCTGTACTGCTCATATATTTTTAAGTTTTTTAATTGATTTGTTTTTTATGAATGGCTTTAAAAAATTAATGGTTAATCGCAGTTAACGATTAACCATTAACTATTTTGCTTCTTATCTTATTTTATTTTCCCTTCTTCTTCAACAGCAAGTTTCTTTTCAATTTTCTTAACTTTTTCTTCTCTTTCTTTTTGCTCTTCTTCTGCTGCTGCTTCGATCAGGGTTTTTTCTTTATCTACTGCGTCTTTATCTGCTTTTCTTTCTTGCAAACCTTCTTCAATTGCTTTTGTAATAACGCCAACAATAAGGTCTACAGAAGTTTCTGCATCGTCGTTTGCAGGAATCGGGAATTCAACCACGTTAGGATCTGAGTTAGTATCAACGATTGCAAACGTAGGAATATTCAAACGCTTAGCTTCTGCTACAGCAATGTGTTCGATATTTACATCAACTACAAACAATGCTGCAGGAAGGCGGGTAAGATCGGCTATACTTCCAAAAAGGGTTTGAAGTTTATCGCGGTGGCGAGTAAGCATCAATCTTTCTTTTTTGTTCATTGATTCCATAGTGCCATCGGTACGCATACGGTCGATGGTAGCCATTTCGCGAATGCTTCTGCGAATAGTAACAAAGTTGGTAAGCATTCCGCCGGGCCAACGTTCTGTCACATAAGGCATATTCACGCTTTTTGCTTTTTCGGCAACCACGTTTTTAACTTGTTTTTTTGTAGCAACAAACAAAATCTTTCTTCCGGATTTTGCAATTTGCTTTAACGCATTGGCTGCCTCTTCCAGTTTTACAGAGGTTTTGTTCAGGTCAATGATATGGATGCTGTTTTTGTCTCCGAAAATATAAGGAGCCATAGCAGGATTCCATTTGCGTGTAAGGTGCCCGTAATGTGCCCCTGCATTAAGTAGTTGATCGAAAGTTACGCGTGACATTCTATTGGTTTAATGATTGAAGTTTAATATTCTCAAAATAAGGATTAACGTTTAGTGAACTGGAAGCGTTTGCGTGCTTTTTTCTGACCTGGTTTTTTACGCTCTACTTTTCTTGCATCGCGCGTCATTAGTCCGTCTTCTTTTAACGATTTTTTTGTTTCAGGGTCAATAGCAACCATAGCACGAGCAATAGCTAAACGAATGGCTTCCGATTGTCCGGTAATTCCACCACCATCTACGCTGATTTTAATATCGTACTTTTTAAGTGCATCTAGTTTTACAAGGGGCTGAGTTACTCTTGCATGAAGAACCATAGAAGGGAAGTACTGCTTTGATTCTTTATTGTTGATTACAATTTTCCCGCTGCCTTTTTGTACCATAGCGCGAGCTATTGATCTTTTGCGCCTTCCTACGGTTTGAATTAATTCCATGATTATGCTATAGATTATTTAGATTTTTTTTCTAGAAGAGATTTAAGATCAACAGCTTTAGGCTGTTGTGCTTCATGTGTATGTTTATCATTCGCATAAACATGCAAATTACGGATGATTTGCCCCCCTAAACGTGTTTGAGGAAGCATTTTTTTAACAGCTCTTTCAATTATAAATTCCGGTTTGCTTGCTAATAATGTTTTAGGAGTTGAATAACGTTGTCCGCCCGGATATCCTGTATGACGAACATAAACTTTATCTGTAAGCTTGTTTCCTGTAAAACGCACTTTGCTGGCATTGATAACAATTATGTTATCGCCCATATCTAAATGCGGAGTGAAGCTAGGTTTGTGTTTTCCTCTTAAAAGATAAGCTAATTTAGATGCAAGACGACCTAATGTTTGGTTTTCGGCATCAACAATCAGCCAAGACTTGTTATCTTTTTCAAAGCTGACTTTGGTTGTATAACTACGTGTATCCATGTTTCTGATTACCCTTGGTTTTTTAATGTTTTACAAAAGGGTTGCGAATATAATAAGTATTTTGAAACAGTGATGCTTTTGTTCCCTATAAAATAACCCTCAAA